>JBHLPF010000095.1:0-4207 GCA_048939765.1 Promethearchaeota archaeon | reverse complement strand
TTCCAACTCATAGAACTCAGATGAGGTAAGGTCCAATATGGCGGAGCAAAGAAGTCCTCCACCAATTCGTTTGATGGTGCCTGTGATATTCATCCTCTTCTCTGCAGTATCTATCGTCATCGTCTTTCTTCTAGGCCTGCCTTGGATTCTACCAATACCGTTTCTCTGGTCTGTGGGATTTGGCATTGTACTACTATCTGTAGGATTTCCAGTTATTGTCATCACCATAAGAAGCCTCAGTGCCCACAGAGCCTTTGGAGATGAGATCTACAGACCGGAAGAGGAGAGCAAGTTAGTCACCACGGGGCCTTACGCTTATACAAGAAACCCACTGTATCTTTCGTCTACGATTCTCTTCATAGGCTGGACTCTTCTATTGAGGTTGACCTTTCTTCTCATTGTCACCATACTCTTTCTACCCTTGTTTCTACGTGCAGCCAAGTGGGAGGAGGAAGAGCTCACTGAAAGGTTCGGCGAGGAGTATTTGTCATACAAGGAGAGAGTCCCTTTCTTCTTACCAAGACTTCGTCGAGGACAATGAGGGTCTAGAATTGATCCTTTGCATCATGCTGGAGCCAAGCATCACTATCCGGGATTGTTTAATTCCTGTTTCAAACTAATTGTCAGGTACTGTATCTTCTTTCTCCCACTTCCTCAGTTTGGGCCACACAATCGCCCAGATGATAGCCAATAATAGGACTAAGTTTGATGCTCCTATTGATGAGACAAATAACGATGTAGGCGCATTTCCAAGAGCGTGAACACCCATGACAAAGAAGAGGTTTTCAGTCCTCAGATAGAGAATGCCATAGATCAGTCCATTCAAGAATACGCTGAAAACCAGATCAAGGAAGACATCAATTGTCCATCCCTGATTCATGACCTTCCAAGGGATATGAATCAGTGTGAAGAATGTCTGTGAGATAACCAGCGCCAGTGTTGTCTGTACAAACCTATTCGAAGTGACACCTGACATCTTCATGTCGAACTGAACCAAGAGAAATCCCCTATAGCCAACCTCCTCATACAGGGCTGTTCCAAAAAGCATCCCAATCAGTAGGCCTATTAACGCAGGAGATTCGGTATTCCATCTTATGTCGAATTGCATAGTGCCTGTGTCAATGAAACCCACAAGACCTTCCATTATCTGAACAAGAACCCACGTAAGAACACAAGCAACGAATGCCAACGGGAGCTTCCGACCGATAAGCCCTAGGTCACTCGCTCCGAGTCGTGCATACACGACTAAGACACCCAAGACCGGCCCCGCCAATAGGAACGCATTCAAGACCAAGGTGCGATGCACTAGTCCTCCACTAGCCGATTCAATAAATTGAATTATCTCGAATAATCCGATATAGACCAGGATGATGACAAGACTGAATACCAAGAACAAGGCCATTGTCCTGTAATCTGATTCCTTCGACTCTATCATTTCTTTGGACTCCCTTTCTTGTCACGCTCTTTTCAAGGCACCTGGGCTTCCGAGTGCAGAAACCCTTCTTTTGCCGTCCAACCACCATGCTATCAATATGAGCGCGGCATTTGCGAGCCCTCCTTGCATGGCGAGTGCCAGCGAATCTGGGTAGGTCATGAAAGGCGTCAGTACAGTAATTACAATCAGCAAAATCATGAAGGCATATAGTCCATACTTGCCCACGACTCCTGCACCTGATGATGATGAACGGAGGTATATCACGCCACCTATCACCAGGATGCCTAGTTCCACTAATATGGTTGCAATGGTGCTGTTCCAGAGACCCAGTCCAATCTTTATGTCAAGTCCAGGTACCAGAAGCAAATCGGGTGTATGGACAAGAAAGTCCAAGACGAAGTGGGAGAATACACCCACACTCAAAACGAGCGCAGCCCTCCGTCTGTAGATCGTGTCATTTGAATGCCACAAAGGGATGAACCGAACCACAAGATATGCTGCAACAGTCCATGCGAGAGATCCTAGAAGGCTATGGCTAATAGGAAAATCATAGAGGTCCAAAGGACTTGCCTCGGTGAAACCCGGTATAATTCGAGCGTGCTCAATCCCTAATGCAAGAAGGACAAAGAATATGATGTCCGAGAGTTGGACGGCAATGAATAGGAGGCCAAGCGAGGTCTTAGGAGCGTATCTCTTCAGTGCAAAAGCCACACCATAATGTCCAATAAACATGGAATTAAGCCTCAGGACTGCTGAATTGAATCTCCAAAGAAGCACGATTCCAAGATATGAAGCTTCTTGCTTATAGTCTTGACCGGATTGAAACTAGGTTCTGCCAGTCGTGTAGACTCTCGCCTGGACCTTGTCCACGAGGTACAGGAGTCGGTGCATTGCCTTTAGATACTTCGCATCAGGTTTTAGTTCTCGTGTTAATTGCGGGCAGACAGAGTTGAGTGATTTCTAATCGATACAGATCAATAGAGAATGCGCGTGAATTTCGACAATTGTTTCAGTACTTATGGCAATGGAAGTAACGCCTGATTGAAGGTTGAAATGAACAACTAAATGTTTCTTGGGAAGAAACAATATGACAAGGCGATTTGTCCCGCATTATTCTGACTTTAACAAGTGTGGACTTCTAGGGCTCTCTGAGCGTCTTTTTGATTAAAAAGCAACTCCTTATTTGATAATTATACATAATTCAGTGGGACATACTGTTGAGTCCCGAATCACATAAAGAGTATGGATTTGGATGAACGTCAAGAAGAGAGATGGTTCGACCGAGGTTTTCATGCCTGAAAAGGTGGTCGTTAGCGCCGTGAAGAGTGGCGCTCCTTATGATACCGCCAAGGAGATTGCCAGTTCGCTTTCAAAGCGGTCTGAGAGTACCCTAGAGAGCAGAGAGATACGCGAGCATGTTCTCTCAGAGCTTCGCTCTAGAGACGCTGCGGCAGCTGCTGACGCATGGGAGTCCTACGATCGAGAAAAGAAGAGCGAGTGAGAATAAAGACAAACAGTCTGTGGTTGGGTTCCAGAGGCGCACCTCATCCACCCTGTCCCCAGGGGTCACAGATTTGAAAACAGATGATGTCTTATCAGGAATCGAGAGAGCGGGCAATTGCTCTATCTGCTATAGGTACTTCGCATTGAGTCGAGAAAGCGTGATACTGGAGTACCTCAAAAGAAGCCTACTCAGGAAAGACAATGTATCTCAGAAAGACATAGGTTACTACAATAGCAGCAGTTATGACCAGCCCGACTATTATCCCTCTCTTTGAGGAACCGGGCCCTCTTGCCCTTAGCATCATCAGGAGTAGTATTAACACCATTCCTGCCACAGGTAAAAGCAACCAAATCATTGCATCAATATTCTGCATTCTGATACACCATGCTATTACTAGGAGTTTCATAATACCTATAATAAATGGGTTCAGCGTTATAGTATGCAGCAATCGAAAGACGGCAACCCATTCCGAGTTGTGTCAGCAGATGAATATCGTGCAATAACACCATGTGTCTAGCATCAATTAGAAGATGCCTGAGTCCAGCCCTACCTGGAATGCCCTATCCGCTTCATCAAATTGACCCAGCTTCGTAAGGAGGTTCCCAAGCTTCATCCATATCTCAGAAATGTCTGGGCGCAACTTAGCTGCGGCACGATACGCATCAATCGCCTCGAGGTATTGACTCTGCTTGACCAGCAGTTCGGCGTAAAAGAGCCAACCAATGTGGTCTTCGGGCTTTAGGGCAAGAAAGAATGTGATAGATCCTGTCAAGAGAGAAGGGAAGATAGTTGGCAACGCTACTGAGATGATTCCAATAATGATAATGACACCTAGCAGTCCATACATTCCTATACGGGTAATCTAATAGAAATTAATATTATATATTTTATAGTATTTTTCATCACCTCCTCATATGCCGTGGCTTTAGATGGTTTGGAACGACACGCTCCAGCCCTATTTCAGGAGGAGTAGACACCTCTGGCAAAAGGAGTCGGGCTTTCGATCAGTATCAGAGAGAGAGTTGGAGAACTGCATCACACAGTGGTTTGTGCAATGACGAAGCCCCAGTACATGTCCGAGTTCATGAAAGACCTCCTTCACCGTACGTTGGAAGAATACGGAATCATCGTCAGGAAGACCGTAGAAGGACTGACGGAGTCTTGGCAGTGCCACAATTGCATTGCCGCCAAACTGAGCAGTACCAAAGATGAAGTTTAGGTCGGGAACAAACAGGTCGAGGTCGACTAGACCGAGTGCATGAGTGGAG
>JBHLPF010000094.1:0-4246 GCA_048939765.1 Promethearchaeota archaeon | reverse complement strand
TTGGCTAGCACAGAATCTTTGATCTTGACAACAAACTCTCCTCCAATGTCACCGAACTTGCTGTCAATCTCGGCAACAGTCTGCCCACCATTCAATCTGACAACCTTGAAATCATCCCCGAGTGTTCCACGCTTACCTTCTATCCTGAAGACCTCAAATGTATTGTCAGGACCTAGGATATAGAAGGAATAAGTCTCTGTTGAGAATCCAGTCCTCTGAACCTGGCGAATATGCGTCATCACTTCAATATCATTCACGATGACTGCGAATGACACCATTGCCTCATTTGTCGCATAGCTTGACGCATATGATTCTGCAACCATTTCCTCTATGGTTGCCAGCCATGCTCCGCTATCTGAGAACAACTTGATGACCAATCGTTTTGATGCTTCATTGAGTTCTCCTTTCAGTAGGGATGAACGAAGGGCAATGAACCCGGACTTCTTTGGGGAACCCAAGCGGTCAGTCTTCTCATCGATGTGTGCTTCCTCGATTTTCCCGATTATCTCCGCATCCTTTGTGAACTGACGACTCTTCGAACGCCATACCTCATGTTGACGTACACCGAGCTCGTCTCCATGGAGGTCTGTGCTGTAGAGATCCTGCGATAGTATACGGTAAACTGGCCCGACTTTGCGTTCCTTCTCCTCTGGCAATTCGCTTCACCTGTCTTTCATTTGGGTCAATATGAAATGATAAGTCTTGAGCATACGACTACGCTGGCCGAAACACTCAAACATGAGTCAAAAGCGACAAAACGTATGAAACTCGGGGAAATCTACCGGACGATTGTTGACATGGGAATCAAGGCTGATCCGCGAGGAGAAGAGCGAATCAAGCAGATTCTCAAGAGCTCAACGAAGAAACTTGACAAACTGGAAGGCAAGAAGAAGGAACTCGCTGACAAAGATGTCACTTGGAACCCATACACTGATTGCCGCCTCCTTCACGGTGACAAGGATAGGGAGATCACCAGCGTACTCGGCGGAATCGATATCGGAACAGGAGAGATTCTTTTGGCAGATCGATTGGGCGAAAAAGGAACAAAGATTGACCTTGTGCTTGCACACCATCCACATGGCATAGGCTCATCCCAGCTGGACTATGTAATGCGTTTGCAGCCTGAACAGTGGGCCAAACTTGGAGTGCCAATAGCACAGGCTGAGTCTGCGATGGCAAAGCGATTAACGGAGGTTCATTTCCTTCTTAAGGCCAGGAATCACACACAGGTCATTGATGCAGCCAAATTGCTTGATATGCCATTCCTCTGCGCTCACACCCCGGCTGACTCACTAGGATACCAATACCTTACGGACTTTCTCAAGGAGAGAGATCCGCAGACTCTGGGAGATCTAGTCGATGTCCTGCTTGAGGTTCCTGAGTACCAAGAAGCTGAGAAGGTAGGGGCTGGTCCAGAAATTATCGTGGGGAAGCCGGAAGGAAGTGTTGGAGAGAAGTTTGTCTTCTTTACCGGAGGCACAAGTCCAGGAAAGGAATCCATCCAAAAGCTCGCTCGTGCTGGAGTAAGCACAATTGTGACCATGCATATGGGTGAAGACCTCAAGAAAGAGTGTGAAACTGAAGGGATCTATGTTGTTGTCGCTGGTCATCACAGTTCAGATTCAATTGGAATGAACCTGATAATGGATGAGCTTGAGAAAATGGGTGTCAAGTCATACGGGTGCTCAGGATTCTTCAGACACAAGAGAAGCTAGTGAAAATCATGAAAGTGACCCAGGTTGGACAGAGAGGGCTGGTCTTTGGTTTCGAAGACCCCTTCTTCACCAATGTGTATGTGATTCTGGGAGATAGTCGAGTCTTTGTATGCGACACATTCTGTGGTCCCGACTCAATGAGGGAGGTTGTCGAGTACTTGGACCAACAAAAGCACAAGAGTCTGCCGATCGTTGTCTTCAATTCGCACTCGCATTATGATCATGTCTGGGGAAACTCGTATTTTGAAGGAGCCCCAATAATAAGTCATTATGAATGCCCCCGTCTGATTGATAGTGAAGGTCCACAGGCGCTCCTAGACTATGCAGCTCACATGAAAGGAGATGTGAGTCTAGTCACTCCAAATACTACCTTTGAGAAACGATTGGTGTTTGCAGAGGAAGAGGTCGAATTCTTTCATTCGCCGGGTCACACTATTGATTCCGCGTCATGCTACGACCGGAGGGATAAGGTGCTCTTTGTATCCGATAATGTTGAATCCACGATGCCATACTTGTACCAGTCAAACCTCCAGCTGTACGTAGATACGATGGAAGGATACCTAGAAAAAGAATGGGAATGCGTAGTGGCTGGGCATGACCCAGTCCTAAGAGATGCTGACCTAGTTCGAAGCAATTTGGACTATCTACTAAAAGTGAGGGATTGGAGCCTAGACATTGAGGACCTGCCTGCAGAGGCGCGCGTCTATCACATTCATAATATTGCAACCATCGGCGAAGTGATGGAGGTAGAAGACCGTAGCAAGGAGATGCTGGCACATTTCCAAAACGCCATCAATTATGTTGCTAGCCTAGATGAAACAGATCAAACAAAGGAACTTCAGAAACGGCTGAAGTCAGTTATCGGTAGTTAACGTTGGAGTTAAGTACCTGTTATACAGATATGTCCATTTGTGAGTCTACAATGAAGACCGGAGAACAGTACAAAAGAGAACTAGTCGAAATGAAGCCAAATGTCTACATTGGCGGAGAAAGAGTTGGACGCGATGATCCTCGTCTGAGAGGTGTCATTGGAACCATGTCTCAGCTCTTTGACAGAGTTGACGAGCCAGATTTTAAGGACCTTCTTACGGCCAAGTCTCACCTCTCTGGAGAAACCATCAACAGATTCACTCACATCCATCAGACTGTTGATGATCTTCTGAAGAAGCAGGAAATGACAAGGAAACTCTGCCACCTGAATGGGGGTTGTGTTTTTCGCTGCATGGGTATAGATGCTATGAACGCCCTATCGATTATAACATATCGCGCAGAGAAAATGACCGGGCGTCCTTACAATCAGAGGTTTCTAAAGTACCTACAGTATTGGCAAGAGAAGGATATTGTCGGAACTTGCGCCCAGACAGATCCAAAGGGAGACCGTTCCCTTAGGCCTCATCAGCAATCAGACCCCGACCTCTATCTCCGTGTCGTCGAGCATCGTGATGATGGTATTGTGGTTCGAGGTGCAAAGAATCACATAACAGCAGCGGCTGTGGCTCAAGAAATCGTTGTTCTCCCAACACGTTTCCTAACCGAGGAAGAGGATCAATATGCCGTTGCATTTGCTATCCCTGGCGACTGGGAGGGTGTCAAGCTTGTGACTCGAGCCTCAACACATAATCGAATAAGCCTCTCCTGTCCCCAAGGAGGCCTCGGTGACGTCGAGAATTTCATCATTTTTGACGATGTCTTTATTCCAAATGAGCGTGTATTCCTAAGTGGACTGGAGGGGGAAAGCGTCTTTGGAGGGTGGGCAGCCCTTCTCTTTGCACTGTATCACCGACATAGCTATACCGGATGCAAGCCAGCCAGTACAGACATAATTCTAGGATTTAGTGCCCTCGTAAGTGAATATAACGGTGTAGAAGATAAGAAGCATGTCCAATCGAAACTTGCTGAACTCATAAGCGTCGCTGAACTTGTCAGGGGCGCTGGAATTGCTGCTGCATACACTGCTAAGAAGGATGATTCTGGCACGATGATTCCAGATGCAGTCTTCTGCAATGCAGGTCGAAGACATGCAGGCAAGAATTACTACCACGAACTCGAGATTCTTGCAGATTTATCAGGCGGTCTCCCAGCAACACTCCCTTTGGAGCAGGATTATCTGGATGAAGAGATTGGTCCCATGATCAAGAAGTACATCAAGAGGAAAGATGATGTTCCCTCTGAAGATGTCTACAAGCTCTTCCGGGCATTATCAGACATCCTATGTTCATCCATCGGTGGAGTGGCAGCAGTTGCTGGAGTTCATGGTGGAGGAAGCCCCCAGATGGAGGATGTTGCCATACTGAAACAACACGACTTGGATGAGCGAAAGAAGATAGCCAAGTATTTAGCTGGCATTGAAAGGTAAACAACTCCGATGCTATCACGTCTGAACTACCAAGACTGAATTCTCGTCAATCATCCTATGACTCTTGACTATGATCATGCCCTGGTAGTCCAGCACGAGTCATCTTCTCTGGAGAAAGCACTTCGTCAAGATGCTTCTCATCCATCAGTCCTTCATCCAACACGATCTCTCTCAC
>JBHLPF010000021.1:53332-63246 GCA_048939765.1 Promethearchaeota archaeon | reverse complement strand
GATTGGACAACCAGGCCTCCTCATGGCTCATGAAGTCAGTGCCATTAGTAGAATGCTTCATCTCGTAGACACCCACTTGATGATCAAATCCTACCACAACTTCACGTCGGCCATCGGAATCTGTGTCACCAACATCAAGGTCAATGACATCTCGGAGGTGGTTTAGAGTCCAGTCAGACTGTGGATTCAGTCCGTAGACAATGTCATGCACAGCGATCCAAAAGCCCTTGTCTGAAACCATTCCCGGTGGGATGTACAGTCTATAGCTGAAGGTCGCTGTATACATGAATCCAGCTCCATCACTTGCCAAAACAGACGGCGAGAATATGGAGAGCTGATATATCTTGATGGGAGATCCCTTGAGCGAATAGTAGACATATCCTCCAGGCATCTCAGTTCTCACAATATATTCAGGGATGGTGTTGAGTGTTTCTTGATAGCTCCATTCTCTCCCCTTTGTGGTGCTTGAAACCATACCGAGCCTATCTTCCAGCTCCACACCTATTGATTCGTACGCAACAATTATTGCGTGCTCCTCGGATTTCATCTCATCAATCGATGCAAACATCTCATCGTCATAGGATGTTGTTGCTTGGTGAGGATTCGTTTCCGTGAAATTGAATTCATTGTCACCCACGACTACCCATATATCGTGGTCAGCCTTTCCAGCCCGCGTATAGACTGCTGACATTGCAATGGCAAAATCGCCATCATCAAGCTCAACGACATCGACATCGTGTACTTGATAGTAGGTCCTATCATTGAAGTTGGGATGATTGTTGGTCCAACCTAATGTCAAATCCTTGTTGATGTAAGCTGCGCCCACTCGCCCATAGACAGTCCCAGTGAATATATTCCATGCATCGTACATGAAGACAATTCCAACATGGGTTGAGTCATACTCAAAGAGGCTCGGATAGTATCGATCATAGAAAGTTGAGCCAATAGGCCCTGTATATGTATCAGGCCAGAGGATAGGACCGTGCCAGACACCTGCTGACACATCACCCCAACTCAACGCGATATAGTGCTGCCCGCCAGAGTCATACGCTTCCCATGCAGTGTAGATGTCACCGCCGGCTGGAATCAGGACACTTGGACGAATTTCTGATACTATGTTGCTGAGATTGCCGGTATACGCGAGGCCAGCCAAATCCATCCATTTTGCGCCTGGAGTCCATACATCATCTACCTCCGAGTACCATTTCCACCAAATCTCTTGCCCATTCTCGTATACCATGAGTGTCCAATTCTCTTGAACCCCATAGACTCCATGAGCCAAGTCATTGATGGAACGGTTTGCCAATGCTGAATTGATCAACGAATCGGAAGAATGGTAGCTCGTTCGCAATGGGACCTTTGGATAGTTTGGCGATGCTGTCACGTATTCCACTTTCTGGTACTGAGAGTCTGTTCCAGGTATCCACTCCCACAAGTCGAATCCATTGGTGTGTCCGATTACAATCTCTTGTGACCCGTCCATATCTTGGTCATCGAGTGCCAAAACACTTACTGGATTCCAATAGGTTACCTCTGGTGGAGCGTGCCAGGCCTCATAGAAAGTGCCACCCTGACACTCATAGAGAGAAACAAAACCGTTCTGACGAACAAGGCGGGTATCGTTGATTCCTCCTATCAAGACCTCTCTGTAGCCATCTTTGTCGGTGTCGCAGAGGACCATCGCGTTTATGTAATAGTACCTGAAATCTGAGAATTCCGGATTGCCTACGAGGAAGTATCGACCTTCTAGGCCAGGAGATGTTACGAAGAACTCCTTGTCCTCGAATCCTTCGAAGGTACCAACTGGGATATTGTAAATCAATAGATATGGGCCAGCAGCGACAGCCAATTCGAGTTCTCCGTTATAATCCAGATCATCTCCTGCAGCCATTGCAGTTATCTCAGTTACATCGTTTACAAACGGAGTTCTCGTTGCCCAGTCCGAATCACGAAGATCAATAGAGTATTGGAAGGTCAGGAGGTCGCCTCCGTAGAGACCCGCATCTTCAAAGACATAGATTTGGAGATTCGATGCAACAATAATCTCCTTGTACCCATCTTGGTCGAGGTCAACATCAGCGACTAGGTGCTTGGCGTGGTCCCAGATCTTTCTATTGAAGTCACCTGAGATTCCTTCCAACTCCTCATAGAGATACGGAGAGATGTCCGTCACCTCACTGTGATTGAGATCGAAGGATCGGAACATGCGTTTGTATGTATTATTCGCCAAATGCTCGAAGGCATAGACATTGTTGTCATAGTCTCCGACTATCAGCTCTCCATTCCCATCTCCATCGATATCCCCAGTGGTTATTGAGAGTGTCCACTCGGCAAGGTCTGCATCATTACTCCATGACTCATGCACATGGAACCCGATGTTGCTATACAGCTCGACTCCAACTAAACCGCCACTCATGAGAGAGAGGTCGAGTTGGGCTACCCTTGGGTAGCTAGCAACAATGTAGCTCTCTGTTGTATCGAATTCAGGAGCAGCCCATGCTATCCTTTGGTTGTATTCTCGGTAACCAGCCAGCGTCCAATCAAAGTCCATGTCCCAGCCCAAGAATTCATACCATCGCTCGAGGGTATAACCGCTGGTGTATCCTCCAATCTTGGGCACGATTCGAATATCGGTGAAGTTCTGATATTTCATGTTGGTTTCAGGAAGTGGATTGGACATGATCTTCTTGTCTTCCACCCAGATTGGAACCTCCGAGGTGCCATCATTGATCCAACACGTTGCCCCCATGCTGTTCGCATAGCTCATGATTATGTCAAGATCGCCATCGGAATCGATGTCCACCATTTCTGGTTGACCCCAGACCTTGCTAGTCTCTTTGGAATTGATCTTGTCGAAGTACCCCCTGACGTAGGTGAAATTCATCACACCCGTTTCATACCACATGTTTCTAGCCATGTAGACATATCCATTGGATACAGCAAAATCAAGGTCGCCATCTTTATCGAAGTCTGCAAAGTCCAGCTTGGGCTCAGCTTTTGCCAGATTGATTAACTCGGTGAGTTCTCCAGTAGTATCCATCTCATAGAGGTCAATACGTTGGTTGAAATTCGATATCTCTGAATCCCTATAATAGAAAACGATTGTAGCTCTTGAGGGGGAGCCCTCCTCCGCAGTGAGGGGAATGCTCTCAATAGGAATTGAAGGATTGAGAACGCCCATCGCAATGAATGGCCATATGCTATAGGGATTAGCAACCTCCAATCCATTCACGAAGAGTGGTGCTTCAACTGATACATTCACCCATCCATCCAGAGGAAGCTCAATATTGATGTTATTGAAGTACGACTGTGTTGTGATATCAATGACTGGCTCAGATGCAATTGGGAAAACATCAGGGACTGTAAATGCACGTATCTGACCATCATTTGTACCCATCAGGTAGTTGAATGTGGAGCTACCCCAGAGCCAAGGATCAAGATTCGCGTAACTCCATGAGTTGTATGTCGTACCAATATCAGGAACCCACGGCATACCATATTGCCAGTTCCATGTTGGTACATCTGGTTCATTCCCAACATACACCATATCCCAAATGTTAGCACCAAATGTATAGAACGAGTCATCCCCTGAGTCGTATATTACTTCGTATTCAAGGGTGGTGTCATTATACATGATTGCATTGATTTCGCCAGTCACGCTTCCAACTATGACTTTGATTGGCTCTTCAAGACCTTGAAGATAGCTTAGACCATCCAACCGAAGCGGACCGACGGTTACACTCAATGCATCAGTCAGCGTATTGTATACTTGCACAAGCTCTATTCCGTTCACCTCATAATATGCAGAATTATTCACCATTATCTTGACATATCTAAACCAATCCCATCTCCTACGTGATAACACATCGTCCACATCCACTCCGAGGATGTTTCCGACAGCATTGTAGTATTCTGAGGAAATGGGTTCCCAGTCTGTGCCATCTTGGGAGATGTATAGCCAGAAGTCATACTGAAGATGACTCATATCGGTCCCTGATTTGAAATAGACAAGCATGTCATCATAGCTATTCGCCCCACCAGTTCCCTCCTCGTCGAGGCCAAAGTCGAGAATTGCCGTTGCGTTGTCAACTCCAACCAAGAAGGCATTGAATCTAGAGAAGTTGCCATCTATGCCTCCTCCTGGCAGATGCACAGGACCAGCCATTCCTGAGTTGTATGGATAGACGCTCGCATCTGGTTCGAATATCTCCAGAATCTCATTCCAGACATACTGGATAGGTTCATTCTCTATGATGCTAAGATTTACTGGGTCGTGATAGGTGACATTATGTGCATAGATCATTCTATCGACATAGTTGTCAAGCTGCCAGAAACCAAATGTTTCCCAGGGTTTGAAGTCACGGTAGACCTTTTGGTAGTCGTAGGTCTTCCTTAATGGATTCCACTCAAGAGTAAAGACCCCTTGGCCCTGGGCGACCAAGACTATCTCATCACCCGGAGTACCGTCAAGCTCACCGACAGCCATAGATTGTATCGGTGTCCAAGTATAGTTCTCAGAGGTCCAGTTGAGATAGTAGTGATTGTCATAGATCAGCGGGAAAGGCTGTCCATTAATCATGATGGTGATTCCATCATTCTCAAAGACATAGACTGTCCCATCCCTAGAACCGCAGATGATCTCGGGGAGACCATTGTAGTTTGTATCACCGGTTTCCAAGCTGTATATCTTTTCGCCAACGTCAAGTGTCGCTACTTCATCATAGGTTATCCAGTGTTCTTCTACAAATGGATAGCCAGAGTGATTGTCGTATTCAAAGAGGTGCAGTTTGCCGTCCCACCCACCTGCTATGATGTCAGGTCTATAGTCCCTGTCGACATCATCGACTTTTAGGGCGAAGACTCGGAACATGTCGGGAGATGTCCAGACATGGTCAAACTGGTTCTCGGTGTTGGCGTAGGGATCATACAGATGGCGCTGCTCAAAGACATACACAAACCCATCGGAGCATCCAGCAATGATCTCAATGAAGCTGTTAAGGTCAGTGTCAGCAAAGTCGAGGGCCATCACATCACTTTGGAAGACACTATCTCCAGTATCCCAGACCTTGTCCCATAGTTGGGTCTCAGTATTGAGCCGAAAGATGTGAATCTGGTTGTCATACAAATATCCTCCACCCATTGCGAGAAAGCCGGTTCCTTCATCATAGGCAATCGCATGAATCGCAGCTTTCGAGCGCCATGGTTCATAGTTTAGCTTATAGTCGTTCACGCGGTCACCTAGAATCTGACCAATGTCCTCGTCAGATGGCATGGTCTGAACAGTTGGAGCGAACATCTCAGAGACCTTAGCCTGGATATCAGGAGTGAGGTCTTCCCAGCCAATTGGTGTTTCATCGGCTGCTGTCGGTGTCGTCTGTGTAGCCTGTGTACGCAGCAGTGGTGCACTCGGGATGACACTGAAAGCGCTTACAACAAAGAGCACAATGATTGATACTGTTAATAGCTTCAGCTTCACTCTACGCACCTCCCTTTTTGCTCGTCTTCGAGCTGGGTTTTCTCTTCGTTGAAGTTCCCGTGCTTTTCTTCTTGGATGCACTCCTCTTTGGCTTCTCAGCTTCTTCCTCAGCACTATCCGCCGTGAGCGCCTCCAGCTCAGGAGGCACCCGCCCTGTGTCTGACTCTCGCCGCTTGCGCATGTACCTGACAATCATCGGTAGTCCATAGAGGAGGAATAGGATCACGAAGATTCCTACCCCTATTCCTATCCCAAGATAGACAAGCGGATTAATGGGCTCTGGATAGGTGGGGGTTGCTGCTACTGTGAAGGATCTTGTTGCTGAGTGAAGGTTGTCTTCGTAGTCCGTAGCGAAGACCTGAATTTGGTAGCCGCCAATCTCCCACTGCATGTCAGTGTAGGTCCAGGTCATACTTGCGGGGTTGTAGCTCATTGTGATGTTGCTACTCCAGCCTCCACCGGTTGTGTTATACCTAAACTCCATGGACTTGAAGGACGTGAAGTTCAAGACATTCACATCAACAGTCTGGGCATTATTGACAATGGCTAGTGGCATTAGGATATCCATCGATGCCTCCCCTCGAGCTGCAGAGATTGCAATCTCATATTCGGAAGTAGTCGTATTGGATGAAGGATTTGTGCCAATGGCTATCTCTAGGCCATCAGGATAGCCATCTCCATCAGAGTCCGTCGAGCCGGGATCAGTGTGATAGATGTAGTATTCAGACCCGTCTGAGACTCCATCGCCGTCGGAATCTTGGTCAAATATCCCTCCTCCTGTCTTATACAGCTGGAGCTTGAATTCAAGTCCATCTTCAAGGCCGTCGAAGTCAGTATCAAATTCCATCGTATCCAGAGTTCCGTCGCCATCAGAGTCATCGTCTAATGGGTCCGTATGATAGAAGTTGACTTCGGCCCCGTCGGGCAACCAATCATCGTCGCAGTCTGGGTCCGTCGCCAAAGTACCATAAATGGGCGCCGCGGGCTGGAACGATCTCACTGGCAGGTCCTCAGCCAAAACAAATGGCGTATCTTCTGCCAAGGCGAAATGTAATTCAGTTCCCAGTCCTGTTGACCAGTTGGTTGGCGGCCATGGTCCATAAGGCCACACCTCAACTAGGGTCTCTTCGAAATCATAGAGCCCATCACCGTCGGTGTCGTTATAGATTGCAGATGTATTGTAGACCCAGACCTCCCACCAGTCCACAATAGTGTCGTTATCAGTATCATTGTTCGCCGGGTTTGTATTGAATATCAACACTTCTTGGTAATCTATCAAGGTATCATTGTCAGAATCACGTAAGACTGGCGAAGTGTTGTATCTATAGAACAATGTCATTGCTCTATATGGGTAAATGAGCCCTGAAACGTTCACTATCGCTAGCTCAGTACCATCAGGGATGAAGTCGTGGTCCGTATCTGCATTTGTCGGGTCCAAAGGAATGGGATCCAACCAGGGAATCAGATCTGAAGCGAGGTATAGCTCCAGAGCATCCGAGAGGCCATCTTCATCCGTGTCGCTCTGCGTGATATTGGTATAGACCCACTCCTTGTACATAGTGCCGTTTTCCATCAGTCTGTAGATGTAGAATCCATGGGCCTCCTGATAGTCATTGAGTGGGAACGTCATCTCCCCATACTCGTTGGGTTCTGTTATCGAGTCACGATCAGTGTCCCAAGACAAGGGGTCGCAGTTGTAGACCTCGATCTCTTCGCCGTCGCTCAAGAGGTCGTCGTCGCTATCATAATCAAATGGGTCAGTACCATAGATGAAGATTTCTTCATAATCTGTGAGACCGTCGTTGTCCGAATCCTCATCCATGGGATCCGAGCCATACATCAGCACTTCGTCGCCATCATAGATTTTGTCTGCGTCACTGTCGTCGATGAGCGGATTGGAGTGCCATATGTAGACTTCCTCTCCGTCTCCTAGCCCGTCGAAATCACTGTCCCAAACGTTAGGATTGGTGAAGAACCTGTAGAACTCGTCGCCGTCGGAGATCATATCTCCGTCGGTGTCTTGTTCTCGAGGATCAGCTCCCAAGAGAATCTCTTGGAGGTCAAACAGACCATCGTCGTCTGTGTCCGCATCATTTGGATTGGTGTGGTTACTGTACGGGTTCAGGACGCCTTCTAATCCATCTAAAAGCCCATCATCGTCGGAGTCTCCATCAGTCGGGTCGGTAGGCGGAGTCTGGGCTAGTTCGTAGCCATCACTGTTGATCCACATTCCGGGTTGCGGAGTTCGGTCTGTGATACCTGTATCTCCATCAGTATCCGGATTACACGGGTTCGTGAAGACATGCTTGTTCTCCGGCTCTCCTTCCTCATCATAGATGATTATCGTGAATCCTGCAACCTCCGCTCCATCATTCATGTCCTTTAGGAACAAGTAGGCTTGAGAGTCAACAACCCCGTTGTAGAGCTGCAGTGCAGAGTCGTCGTCCGTATCAGCGTCGAGAGGATGAGTAAAACCACCGTTGAAAATGAGTGGGTTCGGGTCCATTGCCCATCCAGTTTCTGAATCTGCGTCCTCTGTATCATTGTAGAGGGAGGGGTCTCCATAGTAGGCGCCCATTGGCCCTTCATCGCCGTCGAGAAGGCCATCCCCATCTGTGTCAGGATTCAGAGGATCTGTGCGGTCATTGAAAGACTGACCACCGATGACGACCTCAGTGACAGTCGGAGTGATGTTAGAGATGTCGAGTTTCGTGTAGATCTCATACGCGTCGGTCAAGCCATCTCCGTCCGAGTCTTGCTCAAGAGGATTGGTCTTGTAGACCTTGACCTCCTTGTAGTCGTCCACATCGTCCCAATCGGTGTCTTCTCGCATCGGATTGGTTCCGAGGTCCCATTCCTCGCCGTCGAGTAATCCGTCGCCGTCCGAGTCAGGATTCGCATGGTCCGTTCCCATTGTCTGGAACTCGAGCTTATCATTGGCACCATCACCGTCGGTGTCGGCCTTTGTCTTGTCCAGGCCGGGCGTCTGGTCCTCGAAAGAGTCTCCCAAGCCATCCCCGTCCTGGTCGAATCCTACTCCCGATGCATTATATTCCGTTTCGCCCTTGTGTGGCGACAGATCCCATGGACCGCCAGGCTCCCATGTGAAGGTGGAAGAGTCATCGAACATCAGGAATCGGAACTTCACCTTGAGGGTGAAGATCAGCCGTAATGTAATCTTCATTGGAGCTGGATCTGCAAAGTCCTGGAAGAACGTCAGTATGATCTCCAGCGACCCATCTATGATGATGGCCACGATAATCAGTTCTATGGGTATATGTACGGCCACCCCGAATGTGATGGTAAGCGTCATGCTGGAAACCTCGGCAGCGACAGCCGTGGCTGCCTTCTTCACAATGTCTAGGGCTATTTCGAAATAGATCTCGACAGTAATGGAGTCAAGTCCCAGAAACTCAGCAATTGCATTGAGAGCCCCACCTCCCACGCCTGCCGTGAGAAAGTCCAAGAGTGTGAAGACCTTTCCTATGTGTATCTTGATGTGCAATCCCCATTCTACAATCTTGAAGAAGTTGTCCCACTCAAACATCCCACCTCTGAAGGTGAAGAGGTTCACGACAAACTTGGCCGATCCCTCAAAGGAGAGTTTCAGTCCGAGAGTGGTGAGCATTGTCTTCATGAGCTGATTCTTCTCAGTGTCGAAACCTCCAATGCCAAGCTCAGCGTAGAACTGTGGGGATATCTCAAAGAAGCTGAATATAGTCTTGAAGAAGTCCCCGATATTGTCCGTGGAGAAGACCTCGCGAGCATCAAAGATCATGCTGACAATCATGTCGAAGATGGGGTTCAAGTCGATAGCGAAGTTCGCTCGAATCCCAAGAGAGTATTCCAGCGTGAAAAGGGACCAGTCACCAAGTCCTATCGGGAAGCTCCCTGAGAATCCTAGGAGATCATCAAGGCCTGCAAACAATCCCTCGATTGTGTCCTCAATGTCCTCTAGGACAGGGTTGAGCAATCCACTCAGCCAGTCAAACACCTTCCCCAAGAGCCACTTCACACCGTTGGTGAATATGTCCTTGATGTCCATGAAGAACTCAAGAGTGTCCTGAAGCATAGCCTCGTCAAAGCCTGGACCGAGAAGCCCTTCGGCATAGTCCATTATGTCACTAATGATCTCGTTCGTGCTTGGTAGGTCGTCCTTACTCAGGCCAAAGGCATCTGGGAAGAATGACTGCAGGAGTTTCAAGAAGGCATCTATTGGAACGTCATCAAAGGCGGGCAATGACCCAACCAATGAGCCAGCAGCCATTAGAACGGCTTGCATGATGCCCTGAAATGATTGCCCCTTGATGCCCTGAATCATGGTGATGATACCACCGACTATTTGTCCAGCGGTATCCAGCACATCATCCGAGCCGGGTACGCCACTAATGATGTTCTCGACATCCAGATACGAGAGGACGTTCTTTATCATCGTGGG
>JBHLPF010000021.1:0-53232 GCA_048939765.1 Promethearchaeota archaeon | reverse complement strand
ACACCCATTATCTGTTGAGCAAGGTCTTCAGCCCCACCAGGGATGTTGGAAGGCCCTATTATCTCATTCAACATATCCATACCAAATTGCAGGAATGAGGTCGTGTCGAACTCATCCAATAGGTCGAAAGCGGACATGCCCATTTTGACAATGGACATCACCTTATCCACGGCATCATCCAAGCCAGTCACTGAGAGGATTGAGCCCAGCAGGTCTGTGCCTATAGTTTCGATGAATTTCACAAAGTCCTTGGAAGTCAAAAAGTCAATCGTCCCTTCCACGAAGCTGATGATTCGCGGAAGTAGTGTGGAAACCTGTCCAGAGGTCATTCCTAGCGTGGCGGCAAGGGTCTTATTGAGGAATGCTTGAAGGGTGTTCTTTGTGAAGAAGCTGAAGATTGTATCAAATACACCCTTGCCCTCCGAAACAACATTGCTGATCAAGTCCCATAGACCATTCTCGGTGCCAAGAATCTGTCCAATGAAGCCCTTTACGATGTCAGGAACCGAGTCTGGCAGAAGCGCTGTTACCAGCTCTCCGACAATACCGAGGATACTCTCTATATCGCCTCTGAAATTGAACAGAGCCTTCAAGATGATGTTCAGATAATCCTTGAACTCTGCTAGAAATGGGAACTCATTTGCGATGGCCTGTACAATTGATTTCAGAGGAGACTCTAGGTCAAAGTCCTTCACAATCCCGATAATTGGTTCCAGAACCTGAAAGAGCTCCTTTATGGTCTCGATGAGATCTGTTGGGATGGAGATGACTGTTGAACCAGAATCTCCAAGCACGCTCAGCAGAACATCAATAATCTCTCCAATAGGTCCTCTGAGGGCAGATAGAAGCGGAATCTCACCCAGAATGTAATCACTAGATGCGACTTCCTCAGCGGCACTAAGCTTAATCGCAGGGGAGAAGTCTTCGGGAAGCTCATCCTCAGGCAGCTCAATTAGCTCCCCGTCCTCAGCCATGTGGTAGAATGCGGGCTCAATCGTTGGTGCGTGCCTGGCCCACATCTCTTCTGTTCGCCGGTTTAAATCGTTGGTATCTATCTCGCCAACAGGATTTATTGGCTCTATGCTCCGCTTGAAGAACGCATTGAAGTTGTCGCCATAGATTTTCAGTGCTATGGTTCGAAGGTCTCCAGCTGCATTCTCATAATCGCTGCTAACTTGAGATTTAGTGGATACAGCTTCATGCAATGTCCACATGTCAAAGAAAGCTAAGAGCAAACCATCAATTTGCTCCGCTTCGCTGGTTCGGATATTTGTGTTAGACTCAGGGATGAACGGTTCCAATGACCGCGTATTCCCCATACCCACAATATGCTGTGTCATTCCATGCTTCGATAACAGCTCATAGAATTGATCCCAAGTCACATTCATTTCAGCGAATTGAACGCCCTCAAGATGTGACTGTAAAGCGTAGATGGCTATCCAAGGTTCGTCCATCAGAGCGGTCTCAAGGCCTCTCCAGTCCGTGATTGGTATCATTCGAATTTGCTCAAGCCTAAAATCGAGAACTTCATGCACATCTTCTGCTATGGCCTTCATTAAATCGTGTGAAGGGTCATAGATGATATACACGGGTTCGATATCATACTTGGCCAACGGGTCCCTAAACAGGGGCTCTTCCCGCTGCAAAACCTGTCCAGCCCAAACAGCCTGCGGGATATACCCAACAAGCATCATCGTCATAAAAACAAGAGATAGTAGTCGGACTCTCATTAGTCTCCGGCTCATGTGTGCGTATGCCTCCTCTCAAGACGCCCGACATGAGGAATAAGGGTCTAGCACGCATAGGCCGTGGTGGCATCCCCAGCGAATCCTAGATCCAATTAACGCTGGCGGGTGCGCGCGACCTCTCTCTCCCTTCTCGGCCGCCCAGCGAACATGCAAAAACAGGTTTATCGCAGATATAATACTTCCCTATTTTTTGTTAGCAAATTGAGTCTAAACAAGACGCCAATTCGATTTGGCGCCATCATTATGTGCTTATCTGACGAACAACGACCTGCACCAATACATCTTCGTTCAGGCTACCACCTAAAAGTCAAACACGCGAGAAGTGGGCAATGTGACATCTATGCGTCGAGAGTTTCTTTGGGACTAAGAAGCAAAGTGTTTGAACTTGTAAAAGGATGACTTGGTCCGAGCAAGATAGACTCAAAGCACAAAGTGTATTGCTTATAGCATGGACTTTTCAGAGAACGACAGGTCATATGAGGAGATGATTAGAGTCATCTCGCCGCCGCATTGTGCAAAAGGGCCCCTCAAATGTGAAGCATGCGCTGAGGCTGCTAAAACCAAGGTCATCTGTTTGGTCAGAGTATATTTCGATCCAGGACAATTTGCTAGACCAATAATGGAACTGGAAAGAGATGGAGATACATCATATTACGAATTTGATGTCGTCAGAAGATTTGAAACCGAAGCTGAAGCAATAAAATATGCAATAGATAATGGAATCGAAGACATTGAAATCTAGGGTGTATAATCACGTTTTTCCTCTCATCAGTTAGGAATCAGTTACCCAGAATACAGGAAAAGAGGTACGAATTCCCTAAGAAAGTACGTAATAAAGCCAGACAGAGAGCCTGAATAGAGCAAAATGTTTTTCCGTGCTCCCTCATGCCTATCCAAGTTACATCCCCAGCGAAAGACCTTAATGCAAGTCGAAATTCAGACCAGACGACAAGCATTCGCAGTCGAGGGAGTCCCCACCCCCACTTGGGATGGCAAGTCATGGAGTCAGATTAGATGCGCGTATATCTTGATGCAAACTTCTTCATCAGCGGTTTCAGCAATCGACCAAAAGATGTCTTCATTGTGAAGGAGGCGGCTGATAAAGCAGGAATGGAACTCTGGGTCACCCGTCAGGTCTTTCAGGAGCTCAGATGGTACCTAAGGAGAGAGGCAGAGCAAATCGTGCAGATTGACGAAACTCTCACAAAGGACATCAAGGAGCTTATTGAAAGCATCAATAAGCCTGAGAGCTCCCTTCCGCAACACAATGATATGTCACTCATTCTTGGGGCGATGAGAGTCAAGAAGTCAAAGATAGTCACGAGTGACTTGAAGCTGCTCAACACAATTCAGGACATCAAAGTCGATGTGGAAGGATTAGTCGGTTCGGCTTTTGTCTTGGAGTTGATGGAATCAATCGACGACGAGGAGCTAAAGCAGAAGCTGTCGGTACTTCGTGAGAGAATCTATGGAGAGGAAGTGAGATACAGCATTGCTCGTCAGGAAGCATATGACCCGGTGACAAGAATTAGGCTCATAGAAGAACATGCAATGCGCGTGTTGAGAACAGTCAAGGCACCAGCTGAGGGACTCGACAGACAGCTTTCCAGGGGACAGCCACTTTTCATTCTTGACTTCCTTGAGGATATAAAAGCTGGAATTCCTACCATGTTTGATGACTTCAGGAATGGAAAGTACGACACCTTGGCTAAAGAGATTGAAGCAATTCAAAATGAGATCGAACGACTCCTTATAGTTTCAACTCTCACGAACGATTCGGACACCCATTCGAAGCTTGTTCACCATGCATCAGACCTAACACTGTTTCTCTACTACTTGGAGATGATTTGTCACCTTTACCGAGGAACCAGGAAGGGTATTGAGGAGGCACTGACAATCTCTGATGAGGCGTTCAGGCTCCTCATGTTCGCTGGAGTTTCCAACGATGAACTCAAGGCAAGTGTGTTCTTCGTGAGAATTGTTCTGGCTATGATTCGCGAGGATTACGACGAGATAGATTACTATTACTCCCTTTACGACTCGATGATTCGGAGAGTAGGCCTCGAAGATATGATTGAAACCTCTGAAGGTCTATACGTCATCATGCAAGTCTTGAGAGAATTCATGGGCGGCTTCTCTCTCACAAAAAGCAAGCTCCAATACCCATCTGCAACTCTTAGATTATTAAGCGACATCGCAAAGCATGCAATTCAATTCGATGAACATGATAACGCATGGCAGCTAGTTGTGACTTCATATAAAATCGGCGTTGCTTATGGCAAGGAAGAAGGGGCTCTTGCATCCTTCCTCATGCTTTACAAGATCTCATCATCATCGCATGACAGATTCAAGCCTGCTTTGGAGAAGATAGCCGAACATGCTCTCAAGATGTTTGTAAAGAAAGGCTGGGACACATCAAAGATAACTCCAATCCTAAACGAGATTCAAGGCAATTTGTCGCCAATAGAAGACATGACTACCAAGGAGCCCATTGAATTGGAGGAGCTGCCCGATGAGATTTGCAGTTGGATGGATGTCCTATCAGTCGAAACGATAGGCGGAGATGCAATGCTTGTCGTTAGAAATGAACAGCTTCAGGTCAGAATCGGGATAGACATCATGAAACAACCTGAGCTTGGAAGCTTAAAGACAGGACATAAGGTAGCGCTAACTGGAGGTAAATTCAGCCTGGCGAATGCAGATCCAGAAGTCATGGACCAATACGCGGTCATGCTCATCATAACTCCTGGCGAGGATTCAGAGGTCTCCTATGAAGGAGAGTATGGTTTCAGCTGGCTCAAAATCGCAGAACCTGAACCTGAAGTGTAATCTGTGCATATTGGATGTGTGAAAAGTGGACCCAATAGTAGCTCTAGGCGTTCTTGGTGGAGTGCTTCTTGCTTCCTGGTTCAACTACATTCTAAATCGCGCTCCCGGATCGGACCCAGATGATTTCCTTATTGGACCTCCAGCACTTGAGATACGATGTGACTGCTTCATCAATACGATGATAGTGGGGGGTATTGCTGTGCTCGCGATGGCATTAATGTCGTCCTTCTTTGCTTCAAGGACAGAACTCTACATTGTAGGAATTTTGTCATATATTGTCATAACTCTGGCTGGAGTGTATGGGAGGAAGAAGCGACATGAGGACTGGAGGCAGCTTGATGGCATTCTTGAGAGGTCTGTTCCTGAATCACGCAATCCATTAGGAAGGGATCGCCTAGACATGATGTTCAGGGATTATGAAGAAGACGACTAGGGTGAGATTCAAGCAGTTTCAATCTTGTCATCTTTCAGGTTTGGCAATTTCACTGCCAGAATAATAACATCTCGACCGTCAGGCGTTTCAAACCAATGCCGTTCACCGGGCTTAACCAAAACAACATCCCCCTCATCGAGGTCAAAAAGAGTCTCGTCAACACCCATTCTTGTGGGATTCATAATCATGAAGGCTTCATCGAGCTTCGCATGGGCATGGGGAGTAGTCTTCATCTCTGGTGGAATCCTGACAAGAATGAAGCCGGCACTATCTATTGGGTTTGTGAGGGCGATATCTGCAACGTATTTGACGCCGTAGCCTGCCCGACCCTTCAAATCTACATCAGATGCCCTGTATACCTTGACCATCTTAATCAAGGAGAAACGAAAGACTACGGCTGATTAAAGTTATCTCATCATGTCGAACTCAGAAATCTTCCTGTGTATCATCGCCTGCCGTATGACTCTTGGAAAATCCGTATATTCCTGAGCAGTCATCTGGCTTGATTTCCTTAGATAACATCTGTTGAATCGTGAGCTTCGCAAATTTCTCCCTAACCTTGGGACTCGCCTTCTTGTCCCATTTGATCATACTTCGTCATCTTAAGACAAGGCATCCATGACCCATATCTATTTTTTCGTCTTTGAGAATGTGAGTCTGTGAATCGCCGTTCAAACAGAATCCCTGACAGTGCCAGAGTCATGTACAAGGCGTTAGTTCTTGGTGTGAATTCGGCTCTTCAAACAGGATTTCTCAATATTGCTGCGGATGGTACGGTAGCTTATCAACTGCATTCAACAGTTGGAGTAGGCATCGGAGTATCCAGGACTAGACTAGGCGATGGCAGAGAAGCTGTGCTTCAGTTGTGGGCATTGCCCACGACGGAAAGGTTTCCAGGCCTCACTCAAACATTCATGCGAGGGCACAGGGCAGCGATAATAGTGCTCAGACCTGAAGAAGCTGACTCATTTGTAGATCTCTATAGAAATCTAAACGACAAGTCCAAAGCATTCCTCATTGTAGCCATTGTAGGAAATGGACGAGGAACAGAAGAAGCTATTAGGCACATCGAAAAGGTCTTGGGATTCCAGCCCTCAGTTCACCATTTAGAAAGCGTTGAAGAAACAATAAGATGCCTTGTTTCAACGTTGTGCGGTAACGACTGCAATCCAAACCTCCCATCTATCGTATTGCTGACCGAAAACGCATGTCCAGCACAACAACCAATTGTGAGCCCCAATCAATTGCGACCGAATTCGAAGGAAGAGATGGGGATAATCAGGATAAATGCAGAGGCATTTGGCATCAGCTCAACAAGCGCCCATTGTATCATAGAACTTGACGAAGGAACCTTGAAGATTGATCTTTCGATGGGAGATGCCATTCTTGAACCCGTGATATGCCAGTATTGCCTGAAGAAATGCGTCCGAAGGTCGAAAATCTGCATCGTAGGGACTGATGCGGGCTGGTCATCAGAAGACCTTGGTGCAAGAGCATTATTGACTTTGGCCAAGATCTATGCATTAGCGACCCGAGAGATTCCCGACCATGTTGAGAAACAACTTTACCAAGCCTCAAGATGTTCAAAGATTGAGCTGCCTCATGACTTGAGCAGCAAACCACTTCTCGAGGAGAAACTCACGAGGCTAGGATATATCAAGAAGGGAGTATCCTGGACACTACTGGATGAAGCCAACCGTAGGGTACAAGACGGCAGGCTTTCCGAGAATGATTACGAGTTCATTGCTAGAAGAATTCAATCTTAAGGAACAGATCAGTAGTGTGAATCCGATGATGAGGAGCATTTCCGTTATAGGCGGGTCCGACAGTGATGAGAGTGTCCTCCAATTGGCCGAGGCAGTTGGGGAAGAGATTGCAAAACGCGGTGCTGCTGTTGTCTGCGGTGGGTTAGGTGGTGTGATGGAAGCGGCATGCAGAGGAGCGAAAAGGCATAGAGGCACTACAATCGGAATTCTTCCCACTGACTTCAAGGAACATGCAAACAAGTATGTGGACATTGCAGTTCCTACGGGAATGGGCTATGCAAGGAACTTCTTGGTTGCAAAGACAGGGGACGCGGTGATAGCAATCGCTGGCTCAGCCGGAACACTGAGCGAGATGGCAATAGCCTGGTTTTCTGATAAGCCGGTCATTGCACTAGTGTCTTCAGGCGGATGGGCAGAACGTTTGGCTGGAACCAAGATAGATGAGAGAAGAGATGATGTAGTGCTCCCTGCTCTCACTCCACAGGATGCCGTTGAAAAGGCATTCAAGGCTCTAGGGTGGGATTAGCACCAAGAGCCAAGTTCTTTAGGGCCACTCAAGAGTATGTATTTGAGATGCATCTTGCGAAACAAATCCTAGAGGGCAAGGTTGACCTCACTGCAGAGGAAATAGAGCAGTTGGTTGGAACCTTGAGTGATCAGTATAAGGCGCTCCCCAATGTTGTCGAAACATCGCGAAGAAACACTTACTACGTTGGTGATCTGCATGGGGAGCTTCATAGTGCTCTCGTTGCTCAAGAACTAATTCAGAATCACAGAGATGCATCCATGGTATTTCTTGGTGACTATGCTGATAGAGGACCACAACAGGTCGAAACTGTCAATCTTGTGTTTTCACTGGCAATTGAATATCCAGATAGAGTGATGACATTGAGGGGCAACCATGAGTCCGACAGTATCGCTAGGGCATATGGATTTTACAACGCTGTGACAGCCAGGTACTCACCGGAAGTATTCGATATCTATTGCTCAGGATTCAAGGTGCTACCACTAGGAGGCTTGAGTTCTAACGGCGTGTTCTCCTGTCATGGCGGAATACCCGAAGGAGTGGAAACACTCGAACAGATTCAGCAAGTAGACAGATTCCATGAGGATTTTCGGGACCAAATAGCATTCCAATTGACATGGAATGACCCTGCAGAGGGAGATTTCAGATTCAGTCCCAATTGGAGGGGAGGCGGCTCAATGATTTATGGGCGGTTGGCCTTCAACGAATTTACTGAATCCTTGGGCATCGCCTTAATTTTCAGAGCACATCAGGTGTTTCCAGATGGCATCCAGACGTTCTTTGATGAGAGATTGATCAGCATATTCAGTGCGTCGTACAACAACCGAGTGGAGCCGAAGATTGCACGCCTCAGGGATGGATTGAAGATAGAGCTGATTCAGATTTAGAGCAAGGCTTTTGGTACAAAACTGCAATTAGGGCGAAGTTCTTAAGGGCACCAAATGCGACCACTATCAACTCGAAAAGACTCAATAGCGGGAGATTAAATCGCCTCGAGGGAGTATCACATGCCCAAGGTAGCTGTTGTAAACACCACCCCAAAGACAATCTTTGACGACATCAGTCGTCTCCTCGATGAGGCTGAATATCAGAAGCATGTCTCGAAGGATGTTGCAACTACCATCAAGCTCAATCTATCCTGGTCAAAGTTCTATCCTGCATGTTCAACTAATCCCTATGTGTTTGACGGCCTTTTAAGAAAAATGATAGCAGATGGCTATTCACCACGCAATATTCAAGCGGTCGAGAATGAGACCGTTGTCACGAACATCTATGCTGGCACTAGGGGGAACAATTGGTATCCTGTGATAAAGAAACATCGGATCAAATTCCTCCCACTCATCAAGGCAACATATGTTGATGTAAAGCTCCCTCGGAAGACTCTGGTCCTTGAGGATGTGTTTGGAGAGATCATTGCCCCGAAGGAAATCTTTGGTACCAACATTATTCACCTTCCCACTGTGAAGACTCACGGTCATACTCAGATGACAGGGGCGCTCAAGGACTCATTTGGACTCTATCTAACCAAGAAAAGGCACCTCGCGCATCTCAAGATTCATGAGGTTCTTGTTGACCTGCTACTGCTTCAGCAGACAATTTCCCACTCTGAGTTTGTTCTTACTGATGGGACTGTCATGGGGGATGGGGCAGGACCACGAACAATGATTCCTAAGATTGGAAATCTGCTGATTGCTACAAACGACATGGTAGCTGCTGACACAGTACAATCTAGAATCATGGGATTGGATCTGAATTGTGTCCACAAGCTTCAGATTGCTGAAAGCCTAGGACTGGGCAGCGCAGATCCCGAGAACATTGAGATTGTTGGTGACTTCGAATCCTGGAAGGATTTGCCCAATTTCCATATGAGTCCCGGCAAATCTCCTGTAGTCGCTTGGAACAGGGGATTTCTACGATTTCCTGGCATGGAGCAATTCCTTTTCCGCTCGCCCCTCATGTGGCTACCTACACAGCTCTCTGGATTGTATCATGATGGGATCTGGCTTCCGCTCAAGGGCAAGAAATGGGTAAACTGGTTCCTTGAGGAAACCGAATGGGGAAAACTTTGGAAATCATACTCAGAATAAGATGGAGAATCAGAAATGGCGGCTAAGGACTACATTAAATTAATGCGCCCATGGCAATGGTACAAGAACTTGCTTGTCTTCATTGCAGTCATTTTTGTGGAGATCCCACAGCAATGGCCCTGGGAGAAATTACCTGCAATATTCGACTGGACGAACTATCCCCTACTTATTCTTGGATTCGTTGCGCTTTGCTTTGTATCAAGTGCAGGATACATCATAAACGATATTTCAGATATGGAAAAAGACTCAGCCCATCCTGAGAAAAGGAATCGCCCGCTTCCGTCTGGTGGAGCGTCGAAGAGCACCGCCTATATTCTGGCTGCGATCCTCATGGTCGTGGGGCTTTTCTTGTCATACTATGGTGTAGGAATCCTAGGAGGGTATTATAGAGTGGGAGCCTTGGGAGGGCTGTTTCTACTCATTGTCATCCTGTATATCGTTAATGCTCAACTGTACAACTACTTCCTTCGCAAATGGGCTGTTGTTGATGTGGTCATCCTCGCCGTGGGATTCATCCTCAGAGCAATTGGAGGCACTTTTCTCATCGGCGTTCCATTCACATCTTGGCTGGTAGTGGGCATCTTCTTCTTCGCATTGATACTGGGATTCGGAAAGCGAAAGAATGAGCTGCAACTCCTAGGTGAGGAAGCTGAAGCACACAAAGAGGTGTTTGATCAGTACACGGATAGCATTCTGGACCAGGGAATCACTATGTCAGCCACTTGGTTTGTGCTCTTCTACGCACTCTATGTGTACAACAACTTTCCAAATCCAGTCACTCAGCCTGTCATGATGACAGTACCGATAGCTGCAGGACTTATCCTGAGATACGTGTACCTCATCCAATCAGGAAGCCCAGTAGGGCGAAAGCCACATCTAGCCTTTAAAGACCTAGGCATTCTTATTGGAAGTGTAATCTTCGTTGTCGCATTGCTATTCACGATGTTCTTCTGGCAACCTGTATTCGAATTCATTCAGGTCATATTCCCACCCCCTGAAGCGCTTCCGTAGGTGTTGCAGATGAGCCCGCACCTCTCAGCCTTCGACCTGCATACACATACCCTCTATTCCAAGGATGGATTGAATAGACCAAGGAATCTGTTCAAGCTGTTGAAGAGGAAGGGACTTAGAGGCATGGCGCTTACTGAACACTGGCAGCCGTCAATCTTCAAGCCTATTGTTAAGAATGATAGGTTTCTCATCAACGGCTGTGAATACAAATCCTCTGACCACGGCGAGCTGATTGGTCTGTTCGTCACTGAAGCCATCAAGAATCGCACGTTCGCGGAAATATCTGAGGACATCCACGAACAAAACGCCCTGACAATACTCCCCCATCCGAAGGACCCTTTTAGGAAACATACTGCAACCAGAAGAAGACTCCCTGAGAAGCTAATGAGCAAACATGTAGATCTTATAGAAGGCATAAACTCCCGATGTTTGCTCCCGATACACAACACCAAAGCTCAGCGATTGGCCAAACGTCTTGGCAAGCCGATGACAGCAGGAAGTGACGGGCATTTTGGCAGAGAGGTGGGTCATGGCAAAACTTGGCTGCAGGACATAGAAACTGCTGATGATATCTACGAGGAACTGCGGAAGGGCAGAACCCAGATCACTGGCCATGTCTCTTTCTTCTATGTCCACATACCAGGCTTCATCTGGCAACGACTGAGGAAGTGGCCCTATGAGCAATGAGTCGGAATCAGACAATGTAGCTCAGGAGTCCTTTGTTAGTCTCCGCAAAGTCTTGATTTTTGTATTTGCTGGCGTCATTCTCTACCTTGCGATTCTCCTCTTCCGGGAATTCGATGAAATCCTTGCAGCATTGGCAGCTATTGAGTGGTGGTGGGTTCTTCCAGTAATGATGGGCCTGTCATTTCTGAACTATATCCTACGATACATCAAGTGGCAATATTTCCTCCATAGAATAAATGTAAATCTCTCACACGCTGATAGCTTTAGCATTTTCCTGGCAGGCTTTACACTAACAACATCTCCCGGCAAGATTGGGGAAGCGGTAAAGGCGTACTTCATCAACGATATGGATGATACTCCGATTGCAAAGACCGTGCCTATTGTGGTGTCAGAACGAGTCACAGACCTTTTGGCAATGGTCTTGCTTGCAATGATAGGATTAGTATTAGGCCTATCAGGAGTTGATCAGCTTACGACCGTTTTGCTGCTCGGCGGAATTGTCCTAATTGGGGCAATATTTCTGGGTCAGCCGAGATTCTACAATGTCTTCCTGAGAAAGATGACATCTTTTGGACCTCTGAAGAGGTTTCAGGACAGTGTAGACTTGATTCAAGATACGATGAAGAAGACTCTCTCGCCTCAGCCTATGACTCTTAGTACTGCCATAAGCATACCAGGCTGGTTCATGGAGTGTCTTGAGCTTTGGCTACTCCTATCACTGATGACTGGTGCGGGAATTCCAAACCTCACTTCAACCTCAATCACTCTCTTAATGATTGCCACATTCATTCACACAACTGCTTCAGTGATTGGAGCGCTATCTTTTCTCCCTGGAGGGCTTGGAACATATGAGGTGTCAAGCACGGCTTTGATTATCTTGCTCCTAAGTACATCTTATGCAATAGCGGGCGCAGCTACTATCATCATTCGATTCGTCACCCTGTGGTTTAGTGTTGTTGTTGGATTTATTGCCCTTGGCATTGTCACTAGAAGACGAAAGAGGGCGAGGTGAGAGAAGAAGTTGCTCCTCTCACTCAGTCACTACAGATCAGAGCTTAATTCCAAGACTGTCAAGGAGAGCTTCAAGGTCAGCCTTTGATAGGCTCTTTGCCTGTTCAATGATGATCTCAATCTCATCATCAGACATGCCTTTTCGCTTCAACTTCAAGCGAAGCTCTTCAAGCTCCTCAGGTTTGTCTTCTAGAATCTCCTTGGCCTCAGCGGGGACAGGTTCAGCCTCAGCCAATGCTTCTGCTCGTCGAGCCTCCTCCTGCTCAATTACCTCACGAATGAATCCAGGTCGCTCACTTGCACGCATCCGGGCAAGGTCCTGTCTGAATGCCTCTAGCTCAACCTCTCCAAGACCGGTAATCTGCGCCAGGTGCTCCAGAAGGTCTTCAACCTCAGGAACCACTGCTTCAATACTTGGACCTGGAACATCCTCAAGCTCCTTAGCAAGTCCAGATGGCTTCAGTTCCTCATTGACAATCTCAAGGACCAGATCTTCTCTGGCACGCACCTTCGGCGCACGTGGAACTTTTCCTTTGGCTAATGCAGCTATCATCTTATTCAGCTGTCGAATGATCCATGGGATGGCAAAGTGCTTGACGTATGCGACAATCCCAATAGCCAGAAGGATAAAGAGGAAGCCTCCGCCCACTGCCAGTCTCTGAGTCAGTAGCTGTTCTTCTGAGTAGTCTGATTTCAGAGTGAAGGTGATTTGCTGGGAGAAGTACAAGTCCTTTGTGAAGGTGATAGTCACAGTGATTGTGCCACCCTCGCGTACTACATATGGGAAGGTGTAGACGCCATCCAAATCGACGGTCCTCCTTTCCTCTGGAAATGAGATTAGTGCGGGATCAAAACTAACGGATGCATTGGCATCGCTGATTCCCACATCATGGTCTAGGTCTCGAAGAAGTATTACTATAGAATCCTGAGCTCCTGGGTTTGTAACTATTGTCGTATTTAGTCCGAGTGTATCAATGAAGGTGAGAACTGGACGAACAGTCAGGTCGAGGAACTGCGAGGAGAGGCTGTAAATCGACGTGGAGAATCCAATCTCAATCCGATAGCTCGTCATGATGAGATAGTCTGGCACTCTCAATTCATAGCTACCATTGCCCATCTGGAAGAGCTCCATTATCAGTCCACTTTCCCAATATGCCAATCCCTGAAGACCCTCAATGGTTTCATTTGTTAAATCATTGATTACATTGAATACGACAGAGCCAGTGTGATTGACAGGAACGTCGTACGCCATTGGTCCTTCAATATGTGCTGGAGTAGCAGTTATGAGAACTCTCACAGTAAGTGATGATAAGGAATAGTTCTGTAGACTGAAGCTTGCCACTATATCATAGAGCCTAGGTGAGGTTGGAGTCAGAGTGATCTCAACAAGATAATATCCATTACCAAGGTCAGTTACATCCCCTGTCCCGCCTTCCCAACTAATGTCCACAAAGGCTCCCGCAATGGGCTGGAGATTGTATGTGTCATTGTAGTGGAAAGTGAACTCCACAACGTCGTTATGGTATCCTTCGTGCAGCAATGTATCTACAGTCACTTCAGTAGGCACAGGTTGTATTGTAACAACCAGAGTCCTCGTAGCTGTAGCCATTCCAGTTCGAATGCCTATGATTCTAAGGAATATCGTTTGAGCAGGCAGACCACTGGTATCAATTGTGGCATTGTAAGTACCATTGATATTCTCTGTAAGAGTGCCTTTTAGGCCACCAAGAACATATGTGACATTTGCGCCAGGAACATATCCACCATAGTACGTATCATTGTATTCAACAAGAATTGAGAGCATTGCACCTCGCACCACAAACAATGCTGCTGCACCGCTCACTAACCCTATATTCGTTGGAATAGGAACTACGTTGATATCTACAATTGCATCAAGGAATACATGGTTCAAGGAAGCCGCACTGATCACCGCTTCATACGGACCCAATGCAAACCCTGTGGCATCAATGCTTGCAATATAGAAACCAGGGGTTCCATTTGAAACAAGAGGATAGGCGGTATTATTCCACTCCATAGTAATTGATGAGGCAACAACAGGAGAATCCGTGATAGTGTCATTGAGGTAGATGATGAAGACGCGCGTTGTGTTAACAACCACATCAAACACTGTTTGCTCGCTAAGAATTTGACCTGGTGCTTTTGATACCACGAGAGCAAGACTAGTCTGACGTGTCTGGTAGTATTGCCTTGATACGGATATCTGCGGATTGTAAACGCCAAAGTTCTCATTTGATGTGTCAAGCATTAGCGAATATGTACCATTTGCCAAGTCGGTGAAGTAGTATAAGGTGCTATTCCAGAGGAGAGTCACATTCGCCCCGGGAATAAGACTGTAGTAGTAGCTCTCTCTCACGTCAATGCGGATGTCATGAACCTCACCCCAGAGCGCATAGATTGCAGTCTTATGAAGAACGAGTGCGAAAGTTGAAGCTCCGGGAGTAACTGAAACAACGACGTTTGAGTCTTGATATAGTGTCTTCTGGGCTGTGACTGTGAACGAGTAATCTTGTGCTATTAACCCAATCATGTTGAGCGTTAGGGTGTAGACGCCACTGCCTTCCTCAACGAGTGTATAACTTGTTCCATACAGAGAAGTCCAATCAGTTGTGATAACAGCGCCAGATAGAGGTATATCATGATCGAAGTCCATGAGAATCAGTGTGACATTGATTGGAACACCAACCGCTGTCGAACCAGGCGGAGGCGCCTCTGCAACGAGAGAAGTGATGATTGCTCGTATGCTTGCAGGTACACCAGTAGCGAGCCTAGAGGAGTAGAATGGGACTCCTTCCCTGCTGGCTAGGATATCAAAGAAGACAGTGCCAATGCCACCGAAGACGGTTGAATTGATGTAGACTTCATATGAGCCGCTGCCCAATTCTACGACTTGATATGGTGAGCCAGTCCAATTCCCACTTGTCAACTCTATCTGTGCATTCTCGATACCTTGACCAGTCAAAAAGTCAATATAGTCGAGCTCAATCGTAAAGTTGTCAGTATAAGGTACTTCTTCAATCAGTGGGAAGAGTATCTGCGTGGACCTTTCAGTTGTAGTGGCTATGGTATTAGTGCTTCTTAGTGCATAATAGGGAGGAGCACCAGTTATGTCAATCTCAAGTTGAATCGCTTCACCGACAACAAGGTCTGTAGGATTGAGAACGGTAGAATTGAAGCTAATCTCATAATGTGTTCCAAAGTCGTACAAGGAGTACTCACCCATTGTGATAGGAGTTTCTGCCACTCCGTGTGACAAGGTGATGTGCGACTTGTCGATAGGAATAATCATTCCAGTGATGTAGTCTTCAAACTTGAATTGGAATGTCACATTCTCGAGGAATGGCGTTTCACCCGGAGTCTGAATAATGAGAATCTGCGTTGTTCTCTCAACCACTCTAGAGGTGACATCATTATTCGCAGGAAGGTAGTAGGGCGCGCCAGAATAAGATACAGATACACTCAGGACATATGTTCCTAGATTCCCTAGAGCAGTGCTTTCTACTTCTATGAGATATTGCCCTAATCCGAGGTATGTTACCCAGTAATTTGTATTCAACGCGAGTACAAACGTGGAGTTGCTGCAATCTACAATGACTGATGCTCCGCTGACACCTCTTGCTGTGCTGTCATCAATGTATGTGACTACAAAAGAAACATTCTCCAAATATGGGGCTGGGTCTGGACTCTCATATCCGAACTGCGTAGACCGCTGAAGCACCGAAAAGCCGAATGTGTCAATAGCACTGGCAAATGTTGGCTGGGTGTGATCAATACTGGCTACAATCGTATAGAGGCCATCGGCTCCAACTCCAGATGTGTTCACAGTTACAAGATAATGTCCATTTCCTGCATAGACGACCGTGTACCATCCAGCTAGGGATGCGTTCAATGTGAGAGTTCCAGTCATTCCTGCAGAAGATTCAGCCACTAGGTCTGTATATGTGAATTGGATAGTCACGTTGTTGCCCCATTGACCAGGAGCGAATGAATCATGCGTCAATTGGGTAGCTCTCTGGATTACTGTAACTGTGTACACCAACGTCACAGTGGTTGTGTAATACGGTGAACCGATCCAAGTGACATTCAAGACTAGAACGTGACTCCCAATTCCGGCCAATGTTGATGTATCAACTCGAAGAAGGAAGGACATCTCACCTGAGTCATATGAATAGGAATAGCCTACACTTCCATTGATTAGAGATATTGACATCTGAGGAGAGTCACCAATGCGCGTAGTTGTCAGGAAGTCTATGTAGCTGAATTCCAGATCAGCGAGCTCACCATAGGGTGTCGATGGCACTGGAATATAGTCGATGTATGTGGGTCTCTGAAGCACCACGAGGGTAACAGTCATGGTCTGGTTTTCATATAGAGGTGATACTCCCTTTGGCCACATGAATCCGATGCGGAATATGAATGAACCAGTGGAGTCCAGTTGCGCGCTGTCCAATCTGAATTCATATATCCCCGTTCCAACTCCTGTTTCCGTCACAATGAAATCACTCTGAGTAACAGGGTGTCCTGCTGTAAGTGAATCAATTTTCAGCATGACATTGAGTGTGTCGTTTGATATGTTCGTTGTATTTGTCACGTCATAGTAGATAACAGAGAAGCTGAATTCATTCAGGAAATAGACCGCAGTAGGAGCTTGGTCTAGGAAAATGTCTGTCGCCGTCCCAGTCAAACGCACTTGAGTGCTGAAGGATTGACCTGTGTATTTGGCTCCGTTCCATGAAACTGATATTGTCAGATTCTTCCATCCCGCGCTGCCCCATTGAGTGCTGGGAATAGTCATGTTGTAATGCCCATCACCAAGTGAAGAGCCCACTAATGTGAATTGGACATTTCCAATCTCTGGCGAAGTGATGGTAATCCGCACGTTTCCAGTGATGTTTGTGATACCGACCTGCAAGTCAGTATCTTGGAAGAAGACCAGCAACATCACCTGTTCATTGAATTGAGTCTGCTGGAGTGGTTCGTCTAGAGTGAATAGTGTACTATGAGACCTAATGACAACAGATATTGTGAACGTCTGATTTCTCATTAGGTATCCGGAGAGACTGACTGATACCGAATAATTGCCTGGAGCATCGCTATCCGATGTGTAAACTGTGATGTTGTAAAGGCCAGGTGAGACCTCATTCACTGCATAAGCTCCTGTCCAAGTAGTTGTAATTGAATCATTTAGTCCTGTCAGAGGAATGTCATGATCTGCGTCCATCCAATCTACTGTGAATGAACTAGCTTCGCCAACTGGAATCTCAAGCACATTCTGGACATAAGTGGCTCTAGTATTCAGTTCTCTCACGGTCACATAGATGAGATATCGCTGTGGAAGTACAAAATTGGCTTTGCCGGTGACTTCCACGACATATTCACCCATGTCCACAAATGTCGTATTCAGCCAGACGAGGTAACTCCCCGGCGAACCTAGGACAGGATTGACAGTGTAATAGCTTGTCCAGTTGCAGTCCACACGTCCATAGTCAATTGGATTCCCCGTCGAATCCTCGAATCTAACTTGGAAGCTAGAGTTGTAATTCTTGGGCACTGAAATTCCAGGTGATTCAGGGTTCTCAAGTACGAACGTTGCATCGTAGTTCAGATTGATTGTCAAGTAATCAACTATGGAATCAAAGTGCGGGTGAGTCCATGTGATTTCTATAATCCAGATGCCGTTCGATGGTAGGTCACCGGAATCAAGTGTTATAATGTACTCCCCGTTTCCAGCATCTCCAAAAGCCTGAGGACCAGTTGTCCAGTTGCATGACATCTGCCCTCCTGGTACAGTCACTCCAAGTATATCGCTGTCATTGATACGTATTCTGACAAGGAATAGATCGGGATATGTCACATTTGTTATCCATGTAACCTGTGCATCAACGGGGTTGAGAAGCTCTGAATTTGAAGCATGAACAACCTTGAATGCACGTCTGAAGAAGCCAGTTTCATTCCATGCGGTCACACCTATTGAATTACCACAGAAGGCCTCAAGGACATAGCTACCAGCGGTGGCGTTCTGTCCGAAGGTCAATACAGGGGTTTCTGCATATCCGGTGCTGTTCACCGTTGCCAGAGTTGTGTACCAAATTGCCCCTGATGGTGAATAGACTGTTAGATTCACATCGACACCAGCGAAGCCTGGGTCCAAATGCGTGACTAGCTTCGCAGTATCTCCAGCACGCAGGTCAAGGAACCTTGAGTTCGAGCGGGTGGATGGATCGAACATTAAGACATCGGATATCATATTCGGCCCAGTACTCTTAATCAACCAATAGCCCCATCTGTCAGGATAGTTAAATGCGGATATATTCGCGAACCAGGTTGGACCATGACCTTCATCCCAATCAGTTATGTTTTCTGAGGTCAGGAGAGGCGATCCTACGTAGAAGACGTCGCGCCCTTCTGGAAGTGTCATGTTGAAGAAGTATCTGTTGTCGTATCCGGGTGGAATATCAGCGTTGAACCAAGTCAGGTAATCCACGTCAGTGGCATTTTCAACTGTGAAGATATCACCAAATGCAGTTGGATTTTGTGTAGTAACTGTTGTTTCCACATGTCTTGCATAGAGGTTTGTCATGATGTTGAAGTCCACTCGAATTTCCCTATCTGGGTCAGGTGTGGAAGGTATCGGTGTCCAGGTTACATTTATTTCAACAGGAGATGCTGTCCACGAAGGAACAGGTATCTGAGTCATATTTCCCAAACCTGGCGTTGAAGAACCTCCAGTCATGAAATCCTCCACATCTTGCCCATTGACCTGTAGATTTAGGTCACTCGGATCTGTTAGAGTCATAATGTAGAGCTGGATATTATCGACTCTTGCCTCCGGTTCGAGATCTGGTTGGTAGTCTACGGTTTGTTGACTATAGAGGCCAACTTCTATATCGAGTCCATCAGAAAGGTCAAAGGTCGAGAGGTCCTGCAAAACCACAAGGCCACTATCGTACCATGTTTGAGCTAAATCTACATCAGCAAAGGACTTCTGCCATACCCTTTGTGTGTAGTCGTTCGTTTCCACAGCAACATATACTGCAACAAAGCCATCAGCTCCCCACGCTGAGTCTATCCAATAATCCAGACGAAGACCAGCCCATACCACATCTCCGCGATTCACAGCCACATTCTGCCTAGCGTAGGCTCTTTCTCCTACTGATGGATCTCCAGGAGGCGTCGGGTCATACATTTCGAATTGTGCACAATCGTCACCGGCACCATGTCCGTCAGTCAACCAATTTGCATAAGGCTGTGCACCACCTCCAACTGGTACTGTCCCAAGTGTCCATGTTGAAGGACTACTCTCCATATCAGGGTCTTGTATCCAGGTACGATTCTCCGTTAAATCATATACCTCAACAAATAACTCATGACCTTCCCAATCATCCCCCATTGGAATGGAAACGGAGGTTTCGGTAGTTGTACCAGTACCTGGAGAATAGAGCATCTGGTTGTCTAGATGGATATCTGTTCGATTGCCATATGCCATAGCAGGAATTCCTGATGAAGTACCTTGCCAAGTCACCATTCCCTGCTCAGACAGTGCGAACGCTCTATCTTCGATGCCTAATGGGCTTTGCATGGAATCTGCAGTAGGATTCGTATTCTGGCCGTTTCTGCTGAACGAGTTGAGGTTGAAAGCAGTTGGGCCTGACGCTCCAAAGGCAAGCATGAATGCCAATACCAGAACCAGGGTCAATCTCATTGATGGCTTCATTCTTTCAGACCTCCTATTTGATCAAGCAGTGCGTCTATTTCCGCTTTAGTCAGCGATCTTGCTTGCTCCACCATGAGATCCGCTTCGGATGGTTCTATTCCCATCTTGATGAGCTCCTGTTTCAAATGCTCAAGCTCTTCCTCCGTGAGCTTACGTTCAGCCTCTGAAACCTCGCCAGGTGCCTCAGCTGGCACCTCAACCTCGGCCAATTCGCGAGCTCTCCTTGCTCTCTCCTGTCGGATGACCTCTCCAATGAACCCTGCACGCTCGCTGGGTCGCATCTTTTCAAGGTCACTCCTGAGAACGGCTATGTCGTCATTGCTCAGGCCGACGACAACCTGCAGCTCTTCTAGTAGCTGTTCAACATCTAGGGCTTCTACCTCGACTGTAGAAACAGCAACATCCTGCATAGTCTTCTTGATGCCAACAGGCTCCAAATCCTCATTCATCACACCTAGGAGGTATGTTCTTCTATTACGGACCTTTGCAGCCGGTGGAATTTGCCCCTTGCCGAGCAATGAAACCATACGTCTAATGATTCTGAGAAGCTTCGGAACAGACCAGACTCTCACATATGCAGCCGCCAGACCTGCAACCAAAATCAACAAGAAGCCTGCATAGCTGAATGTCTGAAACATGGCCTGGGTTTCAGGAGAGAACACAGAGTAAATATCCAAAGTTAAGACACCCTTCCGGTAGTCCTCTTTTTCAAGTGTGATGACTAACTCATAGTAGCGAACCGCACTTGGAACGAAAGCAAATACATACGTACCATTGGGATAAACCATGGCAAGACTGGCTTCATTCTCTAGGGGAATAGTTGTGTTGATTGCGTCGATGATTGGAACACCATGATCGTCATCCATGTATGTGATGCGGACATAGAATGGATCTCCGACATAGATGCTTGGAGGTAGAGGTTCAAATATCATTGAAGTCGCAATCTCGCGAATCGTGAGTTCGAAGTTCAGCTGCTGTGTTGAGTAGTTAGCTTTGCTGAATAAAATCCTAAGTGCATAGGGTTCGCTTCTCACTTCCAGCCTGCTAAAGCCAGCCTCTGTGGGACCGAATCTATACGATCCATTGCCCAACGCAAGGAGTGGAGCAGAACCAAACTCCCAGAAGGCTGTAACAGATGCATCCACCAGAAACTCATTGTTTAGAGTATCATTAAACTGGAACATCTGAGTGAAGTCGTCACCAACCGGAAAAGTCGCGGAATCAGACCCTATAACCTCAGTGGAGATTGGTACTGATACAAACTTAACAACACTGTAGGCGTAGTCATAGAGATTCTTTTGGAAGGTTACAGAGATATCATGGGAGATTAGCCCAGCTGTAACCCAGGTGGTATTGATGGTTAAAGAGTAGACTCCACCACCGACTTCCGCAAGTGTGCCACCCCTACCTTCTAGCACATATGTTGCCAGTGCACCAGTTATTCCAATATTCTTGAAGGTGTCATTGAAGCTCAATAGGAACGTCAAGTTGTTTCCGTAGTATCCATTCTGCAGTACATCACTAATCGGAATGACAGCCGTAGACACTTTGAGAATTGTAATGGTGAACTGCATCGACGCTGGAGTATAGCCATCAATGAAGCTGGATACAGTAAGAATCCAGTCACCTATCTGAAGGGGTGCTCCAGTTGGAACTTGAGCTGTATAGAAACCGTTCCCCAGCTCAGTAAGGGAACCATTGATTGTCGATATTCCGTAGGTAAGCGATGCCCCAAGTACAGGCCCTGTGAGATCTACATTCTCCAAATACACGGTTACATTTACAGTGTCACCAGAAACTGCTGACAAAACTGTTACATCTTGATATGCAGAGAGTGCGGTAGTTATCTCAGTAATCTCAATGGTAATTGGGGTGCTTACACTCTTGTAGATTGAAGAGCTTGCTTGAATCAGAATCTGGTGATTTCCTACAGCCGCATTGGCAACAATCATCTCGCCTATATACTTCTGCTGCGCAGGTACCCATGTCAGGATACCTGTACCTCCGATCCAGCTATATTGCACTACTCCGATGTCTATTACCGTACTGTTTGATAGGATCAAATACTCAGCCTCAATAGTCACCGTTTCCCCATTCACTGCAACTTGTGGGTCCAGGGAGGCCAGAATTTTCGCTGCGACTTTGTCTATCCGAATTTGGAAATCCCTCTGTCTAGTTTCGTAGTTCAATAGGAAAGATTCGACCCTGATGGTGTATTCTCCACTAACAAGGCCCATTGTAGAAACAGTGACATTGTAGATTCCTCCACCGATCTCGGGCATAGTATGTGTTTGTCCATAAAGGGTGAGGTTTACACTTGCCCCCAAGACTGGGGCTCCGCTTCGAGCATCAGTGACATCAGCACTAAACTCAAGCACATCACCCCAAACAGGGTCAGTAGGTGAGAAGACTAAATCAATTTCAACAGGGATAGCTGCCAAGAGAATGTCAGCTGTGACTGACCTGCTTAGGTGCAGGAATTTTGAAGCATTAATGCTGAAAGTGTAGATTTGCGCATTGAGTCCTGATGTGTCAATCTCCATCCTGTAGATGCCGTTTCCAAGTGGAGTGATTGTGTGCACGGTTCCCCAGAGGGTTGTCCAATCACTAACAACAGTGGCTCCATCAATGCCTTGACCTTCGTTGATGTTGGTGAAGGTGATGTTACCAACTACTAGGTCACCAAGATAGTATGTGACTCCTTGAGGTAGGACGAAATTCAGACTAGTTGAAACCGGATTGACTAGCACACTGAACTCCACTCCAATGACGTCTTCATAATATGGAGACCCAGACCATGTGATATCGGCACTGAAATAGTAACGACCTATGCCATCTTCAAGATCGTTTGTATCGACGATTATTTTGTAACGTCCATCGCCCATGTCAACAATCCAACTTGAGAATACCGAATCATTGACACATGTGAAAGTCACCACGGCACCAGGGATGGGATTGCCAGATAGGTAGTCACTGAACTCGATGATGGCACTCAAGTTGAAGTAATAGAAGGCACCAGGGGTTGTAAGCACACGACCTTGTGTGAAGCGAGCATTGATGTCGACTGCAGTCGATGTTGTTGCGTTCGCATAATATGGAGTCAAATCGCCCCAGAAGAACTTCACAAATAACGGATGACCTGAAACCAGAACAGACGTAAGCACCGTTGAGTTGATTGATATTACATAGACACCATTGGCACCACTGATACTATATTCTGAATCCAGAATCAGCGTGCCTCCATTATGTGTGAGTATGAGCACACTCTTGTTGAGTGATAATGGAGAGCCATCAAGAGAATCGGCTATTGTCAATTCGAACTCCACATTCTCAAGGAAGGGTGTGTTGAGTGGTGATTTTGAAACACTCAGGCTGACAGGTCTTCTTGAAACCTCAATATCCACAAGTCGGACTCGTTCCAGGTAAAAGGGACTGCCAGTCCAATTTGCCGTGATTTCAATTGTATATCGACCGAAATTGCCAAGGGCAACAGTTGATATGCGGACTCTGTAGTAGCCAGAGCCGAGGTCATCGACCCGGTAGTTGGTGTTTTGCATAAGAGGCTGTGAAGACGTTGCACAGTACGCGAATACCTGAGCTCCTTCAATTCCCGTATCAGTGCTGTCATCGATGTACTGAACAGTTATGTTAGCTTGAGTCAGGAATGGTGCAAGATTTGGAAGCTCACTAGTCATCTGGGTACGTCTAGCCTGAATGGTCAAGTAGAAGAAATCAATAGCATCAGCACAGAACCTGGCTCCCCCGTAGGCAATTGAAACGTTGACAATGAAAGTTCCAGTCGATGGGAAGCCATTGGTCCTTAACTCAAGAGTGTAAGTTCCATCGCCATTGTCTGTGACATCGTAGAGCCCAGCCATTCCCGTGACTGTGAGAGTCCCTCCATCCATTCCGAGTGATGTGAGATCATCCTGATCAGTGTATGTGAATACCAAGGTCAAATTGTTGCCGAATTCAACCGGTGAGTACACGCCATGCGTTAGCGATGTATATCGTTCACGCACATTGATGAGAATGTCAACCGTACGATTCTGATAGAATGGACTACCTGACCATACAAGACTCACTTGAAACGAATGCGGTCCCGTTGATAAGAAGAGCGATGTATCAACCTCTATGAAGAATATGCCAGTGGCATCACCGTCATAATAGACTGTGAAAGCATAGCCGGGTGTCGTAATCAGAAGACTTGAGCTATTACGGATATTGCTGTCCGACAGTACATCCTTGAAGGTCAGTGTGAGGTTGACCTTCTCATCGTAAGGGGTGACTGGTAATGGATTCCAGTTGACAACTGTCTGCCTGTAGGTGGAAAAGACGCTGAGTAGTAAGGTTCTGTTCTCATATAACGGAAGGGCTCCCTTTGTCCAGTTGACATGTATCCGCAGCTGACATTCAATCAGTCCGGACAGATAGGATGAATTGAACTCTATCCCATACTCGCCAGGACTGCCAATGGAATTGATTTCTGTAATCACCATGAGGCTCTGTGTTAATACCTGGCCGGGTGTGATTACTTCGATATAGATGAGGACGTTATTTGCGAATGGGCCAGTGCCATTTACAATTCCGCTGTCGGCGCCAACATCCCAGTAGATTATTGTGAATGTGACATTCTCGCCATAAGGCGTTGATGTGGGACTGGTCCCTAGAAACAGATCGGTCGGGGCTCCAGAGAGTCTTACTGAGAAGGTCAGCACTTTGTTGGCGTACTTTGCGCGTTGGCCAGTCCAATTCGCATATACTGATAGTTGTTTCCAACCAATATCACCCCATTGGCCTGCCGGGACAGCAATAATGTATTGTCCAGCGATTGACCCATTGTATACCGAATAGCTCAGGGGCTCGACGACTGGAGAGGTCACATAGATTAGGACTTCAGACCCAATTATGCCTGAGAGTGTTGACCCATCGAAATACGTCACATTGATGAGAATCGTCCCGGTATAAGGTGTAGGCGCAACGGGGTTATCAAGAGACAAGAGCGTAAGATGGCTGGTCACGATAACAGTAATTGAGAGAGTATGATTCTGGTAGCCAAACCTACTCACATCAAAGACGACATCGTAGCTCTGTAGAAAATCTGTTTCAGTGGAGAAGAATACAACGTCGTATACTCCTGGAGATGTCATGGTCACAGTATAGTTCTGTTCACCTAAAACATGGCTTTCCGACCAATTGCATACTATCGAGCTCTCAGCCCCAGTAATGGGCAGATCATGATCTGTGTCCCATACTGTCAGTGAAACTGACTCCTGGAATCCGATTGGAAGATAGACAACACTCCGGGATGTCGACACAGATGTGAACAATTGCCTAACTTCAACGAACAATGTGATGCTGGCTGTGACGTAGAAGTCCTTCTGCGCAGTGACTATCACTGCATATGTTCCTAGATTCGTATTCGGAGTTGTTATTGTCAATGTGTAGTTCCCAGGTTCCCCAGGAGCTGGGACAACGCTGTATGATGAGTCGGTCCAATTACAGAGTATAGTGGCGCCACTAATACCTGCATCACGAGAGTCAGCAAAGATGAGCTCGAAGGATGCATCCCAACTTCGAGGAACTGTCAGCCCTGGCGCATCAGGGGAGCTTAGACTTGTTTCTTCGATGACATTGATGACGAATGTTTCTAGGATTGAGTCATAGTAGGCATGGCTCCATGTCAGAGTGATGGCATATCGACCGGGGGTGCCCAAATCAGCGGTGTTCAGTACAATGCTGTACTCTCCTGTCCCCATGTCATTTAATGGATTTAATCCACTAGTCCAATTGTAGGTGGCGGCACCGCCAGGAAGAAGGTCACCATTATCAGAGTCATTGACTCTCAACTGAAGCAACATGTCCTGGCCATATGTGAGATTCCTCATCCAATTGATCTGAGACTGCCGCGGGTATGTCACATACATATCTGTGGCATGTTGAATCGTAAACTCTCTGCCGTAAAGACCCACATCATGAATCGGGCCGCCAGAGATAGAGTCGTTCGTAAAGGCTTCAACAGTCCATTGTCCGACCTCAGCTGTCAAAGCATCAAGATTCACATCTGCGGTTTCAGCGAATCCTCCAACAACTGTGGCTTCAAGGCTGTCCCACAGTGCACCAGAAGTATCATAGATTGAGAAGCTTACCACTGCCCCATTGAAGGCAGAGCCGAGTTGAGCCTGGAATCGAACATTGGCGTTGGCTCGGTATGTGAAGGTTGTATCCCAAGACGAGCCTGTCCACATCCGGAGATCTTGGATCATGTTGCTTGAATGGCCTTTTAGTTTCCAGAATCCATTTTGATATGTGTCAGTGATTCCTTCATACACAGACACATTCACACTTGCTGAATCTTGAGTCCAATAGACAAAGTCAGAACCAGGATATCGAGGTTCGGACACCATATCGAATGTTCGGGTCGTCTCTTTTGTGAGATTGAAGAAGTACAGATTTGAATATCCATTGGGAACTGCGACAAAGTAGTAACTCTCCCATTGTACCTGAGAGCCATTTGTAACTGAAAAGTGGTCTCCATAGCTTGACACTTCTGCCTGATACAGTGACGAGGCATTCAGTTTCCGAGCGTATACCGTCATTTCAACTGAAAAACTTACACGAATGACTTCATTTGGATCAGGATTGACTGGTGTGGGTGTCCATGTGAAAGTTGAGTTGACATAATTACCAATCAATGGAGTCTGCGGAACTTCAGTTGCAGTTCCTATACTCCATAACCATCCCCCAAGACCATCGCTCACATTGCCAACACCCAATCCATTCATCTGCAGATTAACTTGAGATGGATATACACGTGACTTAACAAACACCCTCACATTATCCATTTGCACTTCAGGATTCAGTTGAGGCCTGCAGCCAAATGACCGAGTTGTTCTCATTCCAACCTGCAATGTGAAATCTGAGGATGCAATTAGTGACGCATTTGCCTCAACAAGACCTGTTGAGTACCAAGTTGTCTGAGCAAGAACGTCGCTGAACTGCATATCCCACAAGTGATTGGCAACAACATCCGCACTTCCAACTTGAACATAGAGTTCCCAGAATCCAACAGGTGCTCCACCCCAATTATCATCCACCCAGTAATCTAGAGACACTCCAACCCATGTAACTTCACCACTATTTGTTGAAATGCCCTGTTCAGCATAGCAGCGATCTCCCAAGTCATGTCGGAACCATGTTCCAGTATCATATCCAGATTGCGTGAAGCTGACAACACCTCCAGTGATTGAGGTATCGAGTGTATTGATGTATATGCCTACATCATCAGTTCCAAGTGTCCAATCAGTATCAGAATCAAAACCTGGATTTGTCAACCAGGTTCGATTCTCTTGAAGGTCACTAATAGAAGTTGATATTGTTGTGCCTTCCCACAGGGGACCCAATGGCACAGAGGTTGTGTCGGAAGTCGTCGTGTTAGAGGTTTCATAAGTGAGTTCGATGTCAGTGAAGCTGTCAGTACGAGTACCGTATTCTGAACCGTTGAGAGGAGAACCCACACCCTCACGAGCAAGCGGCGAGTCAGAAAGGCTGTATGACCGCAGAACTTCGTCCGATTGAACTTCGATAGTCTGTCCTCCTCCAATATCTACAAGGCGAGAGCTTTCAGCATCTTGTCCTATGATATTATGACCTCCAAAGGTCGACAGAAGAAGAATCGGCAATAGCAAGATTGTGAATGAAAGAGTCCGACGACTGTGCATTCTAATGTCTCCTCCAATAGATGCAGTGTGACCCATACTGCTCCTGAATTGAACTCAGCTGAGGATGTGAGAGAATCGTCTCTCCCACATATTAAACAACTGGGTGAATATTGATTCCAAAAAATCAAAACCTATGCGATTTTTCGAATGGCGCTATTAGGAGATGCCAGATGCTCTTCGTTCGTGGTTTGATATCACTTTAACCCAATGGGCTCCATATTCAGAACATCGCACCGGCCTCTCTCATGAATGGCGCCATTTGTATCCTCGTAGCACATCATATAGTATATGACAATTTCATATATATTATAGAGATGATATATGGAGATCAGAGCGTCGGCCTTCTATGCTCCGAAAAGAGTTCAATGACTTCCATGCCTATTGGCATACTGACTCCACACACACGACCCAAATTGCAAAAACTCCGGCCGACGCCTACAATATAGATTTCAGAGCCTTTTGTGGGGGGAGCAAGTTGCTTTCTCTAGATGACAAAAGAGTTCGATTCATAGATTGGTTCCTTCGCTACTCTTAAATCACCGTCAGATTCCCCTTCGCGAGCCCGGAGAGCTTCTGATGACATTGAAAGGCAGACCATCGATCAAAGAAATGCTGGAAATTGAGTCAGTGGCGATAATTGGTGTTTCTCCTTCAATGGGATACTACTGGGCGCATTCAATGCTGCAGTGGCAGCATAATCTCAGAGTTTGGCTGGTTTCAAGAAGAGAAGGGACTGTTCTGGGACAAAAGTTGTATCAGAGTATGGAGGAGATACCAGAGAAGATCGATTATGCCATAATTAGGGTCCCCTTCCAAGCAGTGCCGGATGTATTGAAACAAGCGTCAAAGAAAGGGGCGAAGGGCGCAACGATATTCACAAGCGGCTTCTCTGAGCTTGGAACTGAAGAGGGGCTGCGTCGAGAACAGAATCTCAAACAGATAATTGACGAATTGCCAACACGAGTCTTTGGACCTAATTGTATGGGTTTGATGTATCCAAAGATCGGATTTAGCTTCATGCCCACAGTCATGCAGAGGATTGGAGATGTAGGATTCATCTCTCAATCGGGAGGTGTCGCTATCAGCACATACACCGCAGGAGTTGAATCTGGCGTGGGCTTTAGTAAGGTATTCTCATTTGGCAACGCAGTTGATATCGCTCCAACTGAATTGCTCGAGTATTTCCTGACAGATGAGGAAACGAATGTCGTAGGTGGGTATATTGAGGGGACAACGCAGGGGAAAGAGTTACTGAGAGCCCTAAGAAACCTCGCTGCTAAGAAACCAGTTGTCGTGCTAAAGGGAGGAAGATCTCAAGAGGGGTCCAGAGTAGTGTCCTCGCACACTGGAGCTTTGGCTGGAAGCCAACACGTGTGGGATGCAGCCTTTCGCCAAGCAAATGTGGCCACGGTTAAGACTCTAGAAGACCTGATAGCAACCCTTAGTCTGTTTTCACTAAGTCCAAAACCGAAATCGCACAATGTCGGCATCATCGCAATTAGTGGAGGAACCAGCGTCGTATACACAGACCTCTCTATTGAAAATGGATTGACGGTCCCAAAGACTTCCAATGAAATCCTTGAGAAACTCGACCCAATGATAAAGGATGTAGGGACTTCTTTGGGCAATCCAATCGATCTTGCTGCTGATTATTATGAGATGGAGAATATTGGTGAAGTCATAAAGACTGTTGGTGAAGAGAAGAGGTTTGATTCAATAATTCTTGAGGCCGATCCTCACCACGTTCATCAAGTAGGTTCGATATTGGGATTGCTGGATGCGACCGAGTTCTTCTGGAAGATCATGTCCGAAGCGGGTCGACATATTGTGGATAATGAAAACAAACCTGTGCTTGTGGCAATACCAGAAGTAGCCTATGCTGACGCGCGCATGCGGTGTTGGAATGTCTTTGTTGAAGAGGGACTCCCTGTTTTCAGAAATATGAGCGAGGCGGTGGGAGCATTATCAAGGGTATGCCAGTACCATGAAACGAAAGATAGGAGAAGCACGGCATAGCTACTTCTAAGGTCTGCGTCGCGCAATCCAAAAAACGAGCGCGGGGGTAATCTGAACACATCAAATCCGCTTTCTTCCAGTATGGGATCGGGCAAGTCTGAATATGAACCGCCTGAAGCTGCGAGATGTATCACCCCAATTCCGATGAACAACGGAATCCACCCGCCTGATGTCTAGCTCAAAGCCAGCATCGGCAAAAGCACTCTTGATTTGATTCATGCCAATGGAGTTTGCGGTCAGACCGCAGTCTAAAGCACTAAGAACATCAAAGCCATAGGACGTCATCCATATTGGATGAAGAAAAGCAATACCACGAAGTGTCTGCACCTCCAAGTTTTCAAGTTCTGACTCTCTCTGTCGTACAATTGAAGGGATTAGTCGCGATGCTCTAGTGTCTTTCATCTTGGATACATCGAGGAATAGAGTAGGGCCTCCTCTTTCTATTTGATCAGCTAGAAGGTCAACTACGCGATCATAGATGCGTTCCTTCGAAGACTCATAGTCCTCATCCTCAGACACATCCACTAGAATCTTCATAGGATCAGCATCCAAGCCTGAGAGTTCAAGCATGCCGAGGGACTCTAGTAGACCTTTCTGTGCGTCAAACCAATCAACCTTTGATATCTTTGTCAGGACTGATTTCATGCGCTGAAATACAAGAGGCCACCCTTTTGTTTCCACTAGCTTGTCATAATCATTCCAAATGACCACGGGTGTTGCAGTCCATGCTGTCCGGTCTGTGCGCACTGATTTGAACTGAGCCATAATCCGTTGAGGTGTAAGAATGTGTTTGAGAATACTGTCTGCAGTCAAGACAACACTGGAATCTGAGCGTAAGAGATTACATGTGAAGACAGGAGTCACGTCTAATGTTCTCAGTCTATTCTCGGTTAGCTCAATCTCTGCAAGATTTGGGCAATTATGCAAGGGCCACAGATCCAAGGCTGAGAGCCTATTGTCCTCTAAACGGAGTACGTTAAGAGATTCATTGTCCATCAAGGGAACCAGATCCAATGTTTCCAAGAAATTGTGAGATAAATCCAATCTCTCTAGCTTGTGACAATCCTGCAATGGAGTAAGGTCGATTTCACTTGCTGCCCTCATTGAAAGCTCTATTCGTGAGGCATCATTCTTGAATTTCCTTTCCTCTTGCCGTCCATGAGGGCTGAAGTAACGAATTACGAACTCACTCATTCATATCCGGACCTACAACTAAGCTGATGAGTTGTCCGATATATGCGATTCCCCCAAAGAGATTTATGTCTCGATAAATGCCACCTCTGGCTCTCCTTGGGGTGATTTGCATGGCCAACGAAGAATACAAACCCGGAAATAAGGTAGCATTCGGAATCGGATCTGCGGGCGACCAGATAACATACTTTGCATTCACATTTCTCATATTCACATTTTATTATGCGGTCATTGGCGTGAATGTGAATCTCGTCACAATAGGATTCGTGCTCTGGAGTCTTTGGAATGCAGTTAATGACCCTCTGTTAGGTCTCATATCAGATCGTACTAAGACGAAATGGGGACGACGAATTCCTTTCATTGCAGCAGGGTTCATTCCTTTGAGCCTAATGATGATATTCCTCTGGACACCACCGTTTGGAAATCTAGAGATGTCTTTCATCTACTTCTTGATAATGATCATGCTCTTTGATGGCCTATTCACCATGACTAGTTTGAACTTGACCTCACTCTTTCCTGAGATGTGGCTTGAGGATAAGGAGAGAAACTCGGCAAACAACATCCGCTCAATGTTTACGGTGGTTGGATTAATCATTGCTTTCATCATTCCCACTATATTCATTTCAGATCTATCAGCAGCCACGGTCCCGGCCGCACAAGTCCTTTCCGAGTATCAGTTCTCTGGCCTGCTTCTTGCAATCGCAGCTGCACTCTGCTACGGTATAGCACTGAAGTGGGGCGTTCGGGAAAGAGAAGAATTCAGCGAAGACAGTCAGTCTGTGCCAAGCTGGAGTGAAGCGTTCACGCATACCCTTGGCAACAAGACATTTCAATGGTACTTGGTGACCAACCTCTGTGTCTGGTATGTGTTTGGATTGATTCCAACAATAGTGCCACTCTTCGGCCAATTTGTTCTGAACATCGGCGCTGGCGAAACAATTATGCTTGGGCTCCTTCTCGCTGCTGCTTTCATCTCTGCTGGAATATTCGTAAATCTCTGGAAATATCTAATTAACAGATGGGATGATCTTAGAAAGACCTGGATGGTGGCCATGGGCTTTTGGGCTGTGACACTTCTAGCCTTTGTATTGATCTCAGACGTTACGCTTGCCTTAGTCATGTTTGCAATCAACGGAATCGGACTTGCTGGGAATCTCCAACTGAGAGACCTTGTGATCGCCTATATAATAGATGAGGATGAGGTGAAGACTGGAGTTAGACGTGAAGGAGCTTTCTTCGGTGTCAATGCGCTTGTCATGCGGCTGTCAGTCATCTTCATGTTTGTTTCAATTGCAATGGTTTTCGATAATGTAGGTTGGGCTGTTTTCGACCCATTGCCCGGTGCTGAGACCATACTTGGGCTGAGGATGCTATTGGGTGTATTTCCAGCGGTTGCAATGGTGATCGGCGTTCTAGCCATATCCAGATTTCGACTGACTGGAGAAGAATGGAGATCTGTCAAGAATCAAAGAGATCAGCTCCATAGGAAGAAAGTTTCAGGAATGGCTGAATAGGGTTGCTAATTGATGGAAGGGCTATGCTCGGCTGTGCCCTTCCAAATCTATCTAATCCAAGTAATCCGGTCTAGGCACATCCCACCAGCCATAGACTGGCGATTCACTCCTTGGATGTACTCGGTCAACCTGGGTTACAATAACAGCAGGTGCATCCTGTTTCAATGCTTCAGCCATCGCGCCGCGGACTTCAGCGGGAGTGTCAGCCCTTCGTGTCCAGCATCCGAATGACCGAGCAAGCTGGACGAAGTCAGGTGAGTATGGAGCTTCATCATCCTTTCTTAGAAACTCAGTAGCATAGATTCTATCTTTCCCGTAGGCATCTATCTGAAGGTCCCTTATACTGATCCAGCCCTGGTTATCCGCTATCACTACGATTATTGGAAGTCCGTATTGAATAGCCGTGGCCAATTCCTGACAGGTCATGAGGAAGCTTCCATCTCCTTCAACAGAAACCACTATTCTATCAGGATGGGCAAGCTTCACACCCAATGCTGCAGGAAGCCCAAAGCCCATAGTACTGAAGCCCCCCGAAGTGATGTGGGTGTTTGCTTCAAGGATAGGATACTCTTGGAACAGTGCTGCTTGTGTGTGGCCTGCACTTGTCACGATATAGGCATCTCGAGGCAAAGAAGCTCGCAAATCTTCAAGTAGTTTTGAAATGGTCATGGGCTCGCCTTGCCGCTGTGTTTCGAGCTGCTTAGTCCATTTCTGACGCTCAGCCCTTAACCAATTAGTAACCTCTAGCTGCGTGTAGTCTAATGTGTGTCCAATAACATCCAACTTCTTTAGAAACGCGTCAATTGTTGATTTCACATCTGCATGAATTGGGACTGGTGTGAAGTAGTTCTTCCCCAACTCCCCGGGATCGATATCAACCTGGATGATGCTGGATTTTAGAATATCAAATGAAACACCTTGCTTGTAGCTGCTTGTTGTTTCATCCGCGAATCTACAGCCAAGAGCAAGTATGACATCAGCATTTCGTGTGAGTTCGTTGCCAATTGGAGAGCCCTTCGTGCCTGTGAAGAAACCAAAGAGTGGATGGTCCTCAGGAAAAGCACCCTTCCCTGACATGGTGCATACCACTGGCAATCCAAGGCGTTCTGAGATTAACCGTAATTCTTCTGTAGCTCCTGATAACAGGACGCCTCCGCCAGCCAGAATAACTCCATTCCTTGCAGATGTAAGAAGCTCAATCCCTTTCTCCACCAATTTAGGGTCAGGCATGGGCCGATGCTGGTTTATTTCGAAGGGAGCATCTTCGTAGAGTTCGAGTTCCTTTGCATCCGCTTGGATGTCCATGGGAAGATCAATGTGAACGGGTCCAGGTCTGCCAGACACCGCATGTTTGAAAGCATTATGCAACACCCAGGGGAGCTGGTCAAGACTTGTGACTTGGAAGCTTCGTTTGACGATTGGTTTGAGAATAGATGCGAAGTCCGCCCATTGACTCCTTTCAATCTCCTGAAGAACTCCATGCCCTTGCCAACGGACATGTACTGAACCTGTGATCACTATCATTGCCTTTGAATCTACAAATGCAGTAGCAACACCAATCACAGTATTGCATCCACCTGGTCCAATGCTCGTGAAAACGACCAGGGGCTTTCCCGTGGCACGAAAGTATCCATCAGCAAGATGAGCAGCACTCTGCTCATGACGGACCTGAATGACAGGTATATCATGTTTCAGAAATGCATCTGTCAATCCAAGACAGCCATGACCAGGTATCCCTACAGCATAGGGAACACCTTGCGACCTCATGTATTTCGCGACCGCCTCTCCACCAGTCATCTTCTCTTTCGGCAAATTGACCAGCTCCATCAATCCTAGGAATTAAGTATCGGAATACAGTCTGCCCTAAAAGTCTGTCAGGATGATGAAGGACATGCCAGTGAAAGTGAACTTCGCGATAATAGGATGCGGAAGAATCTCAGATCTTCACGCACCCGGATATTTGCAGAATCCTAACGCCGAAATTGCTGCTGTCTGCGATGCTGATTCAGAGCGTGCCAATAGAAAAGGAAATGAATGGGGGGTTTCGCAGGAAATGATTTTCACTGACTATGACGATCTCCTCAAAACTGAGTCCATAGATGCTGTGGAGATTCTTGTGCCCCATCATCTCCATGCGGACATGGCAATAAAGGCTGCTGAGGCCGGAAAGCACATCTCTATTCAAAAGCCCATGGCAAATAGTCTGGAAGAATGCAGGCAAATGATTGATGCTGCAAAAAAGAACGGTGTTAAGCTACGCGTCTTTGAGAATTTTCGGTTCTATCCACCTTACCTGAAAGCAAAGGAACTCATCGAAAGTGGAGCAATTGGCAGGCCATCCTCGATTCATATTAAGCTAGGAGTAAGCCATATGGGTGGATGGGATGTACCTCTCGACGCCTGGATGTGGCGCGTGAGTCGGGAAAAATGTGGAGGAGGCCCAATATGCTGGGATGACGGTTATCACAAGTTCTCAATAGCCGAGTTCTTTCTGGGGGACGTTGAGAAAGTCAAGGCGTGGATAGACACAACAGGTATGTTTGAAGATGAGGATGAAGCACCAATGGTTGTAGATGCTCCGGCAGTTGTGATGTGGAAATATCGTAAGCCTAGAACGTACGGCTCGATGGAAGTGACATGGAGTCGGGACGGGAATTTTCCTTCGAAGTATTATTCAGCCGATGAGAGAGTTGAGATAACCGGTGATAAGGGTTACATCTGGGTAAACCAGTGCACTGCAAATACGCTTCGTAATGAAGCTCCGCTAATTACATTCATTGAAGGAGAGCTATCCGAGTGTCGAGATATTGAAACTGATTGGCTTTCGAGCTTCGTGGGTTCGGTCAATCATTTCATTGAAGCAATAACAAAAGATACAGAACCAGTACTGACTGGCATACAGGGATTGAAGGTTCAGAAATTCGCGGCGGCTGCACACCACTCAGCTGATACCGGAAGCGAAATTCTCCTTGATGAATTCGGAATTGGTTGATCATTCGAAGAGTTCACCAGGAGCCGGTGTAGGTAGTTTCCTTTCTCCTGCAATCAAGTACCCACTATCAATTGCTTCTAGCGTCAGACAATAGGCATCATGTTCGCCGTACCCGAGCATGATTAGTGCTTTGACTATTGCTTCAGGTGTCACACCATAATCAATGCTTAGGGAGGCCATTGCCTCAGAAACTGGTTTTAGATGAGCGGGAAGACTCTTCTTCACCCCCACATAGCGAAGCATGAGAGCCCCATCGAAGTAGCCCTCGAAGATGGGGTCAAATGTTCTAGCAAAGGATTCAGAAAGCTCCGGAGTATGGAACATCGCCCTCAAAGTATCGTCCTCGTGATCATAGAAACCTCCTACCTCGCGCCCAAATGCCTCCAATTGCTCTTTCTGTTTGACCGAGGACCCCTCAAGTGTTATGATTGCACAAATTAGCACCTCAGTCTGAACAGCAGTGATTACCTCTGTGATGGGTATTGCCGCCCAGATTGGCTCATCCCAAGAGAACTCAGCTCTGAATTGCGAAATCGCGGCTATGAATGAACTAAGCATTGACTCCTCGAATCCACCCTTGAGTATCCGAGAATAGACTGGCAAGCCCACCTTGCGGTGGATGATTAGAAGCCCAATCAGGTTCCTAGCATCCTCAAGGCGTCCCTTGAGTGCTAGGAGTTCTAGGTTCTTCCGAGTGCTAATTGAATGATAGTATCTACGACCCAGCATCGTTACAGAAATCACTCCCAGCAATGCCAGCGCGCCCAAGAAGCCAGCTCCAAGGTAATAAACCAGAATCGTTTGAGGATTTGCATAAGAGCTAAGTACGATTTCATTTCGAACGGTTTCGTAACTGTCCTTGAGAATCGTAATGCGAAGTACATACAATCCAGGATCGGGCACTATAATGTTCACGGTGTAGACACCGGATGCCTCCTCAAACAGACCAGAGTCCCCAGAGTAATATCCATTTCCATCTACGTTCTCAATTACATAGTCCACCGTTGCACCTATGAGTGCTTCACCCGTATCCGCTGCAATTGGCCTAATCCGAATCGTAAGGTTTGAACTCGCCTCTCTGGAGTAGGTTGATTCCAATGGGTAAAGTGAAGAGAGGACAATTGGAATCTTTACAACTATTAAGTCGAAGCTAAATTCCTGCTCCTGGTAACCAAGCTTTGTCAGCCAAAAAGTTGCGCTGTAATTGCCAAATGCCGGAGTCAAAGTGAAGTTGTACCATCCATTTCTAGCTGCTGTCAACTTGTAAAAAGAACGAATCGAAACTGAAGGAGTGAGAATAGCTCCCGAGACTCCATTTTCTCGAGTTGAGTTATAATAGAAAGCAAATTCATGGGTTCTAGTATCGTAGTAGGATGATACAATGCCATAACTCAAGATGGAAGTGGGGACTTCAACGACATCAAAGATGAATGATATGTCGGCAAAAGCATAGCCGAATTGCTGGATTCTTGCGTAGATTGCAAAAGAGCCGAGTGATGGCACTCTTATAGAGAATTGGTAGAATCCACCACCGTTATCGATCCATTCTATGGAAGCAACTGGATTGTATGTGATATTGATAGAAGCTCCCTCAATTCCATTTGACTCCCAGTCTGAATAGAAGAGCATGCAACTGTAAGTCTGATTGTAGTACAGCTCATTAGGAAGTTCGTCACCAGAAACATCTAGATCTGTCGATATAGCTCCAACAATGAGATAGAATGATGTTGCTGCAGTAGCATGATCTTCTTTGAGACCCGTCACAGTTATGAAATATGTTCCACCGAGGTTACCAGTGAATTCAATCGTATAATTGCCGGGTTCACCTGGCACCTCAACTGTATCATTGTATTCTATTCCTGATGCTGGTCCACTCCAGGTGGCAACAAAGACATCTGCGTCCTCAATTCCTGTGCCATCGAGAAACATGTATCTAAACTTGGCCTCATATGTGCTGCTTGGACTTATCTCAACATAGTAGCTACCAAGAGTCGTCATGACTGTCAATGTCATGACCTGAATATCGATTGTACAGTTTACATCCTCGTAGTAGGGGATTGTCGCATTAATCGCTATGACCCAAAGTCCGACTCCGATTTCTGATGTATTGAAATCCGCCTCCCACCATCCTTTTGCAAGGTTGGGACTAAAGAATGCTGGACCCGCAGACCAATTTCCAACAACCACAGATTCTCCATTCAATATCGGCTCTCCAGTCTGCTGGTCGTGAATGTAGACTGCAGCAGTAAAGCTCTCACCTAGGTTGCGTTCGATATTTGGAGTGTGAGCAAACATGGTCAATCCATGATAGACCTCGAAATGAACGTGCCCAAATGCAATTGCACTATCATTTTCCCAGAAGGCAGTTGCCATCCATTCGCCAATTGAAGCGTTATATGAACCGAACGTGAAGCTTTCGCCAGTAAGGACATATCCAGTTGCATTATTCATGAATGCGTTTGCCCAAAACTCGTTGGTTGGAAGTAATAGCTCAGATTCGAGATTCATGACAAAAGGTGGATTATCTGAAGCCGTGCCAATTACTACTTGACATCGGATTCTGTCACCAGTTCGAAAGACTGTATCATCCGCCCATCCAGATCCGGGAGAAATGAATTTCTGAGTTCTAATCTCTCTCGCGTAGTTTGGCGCTTGCATCTGGATTATCCACCAGCCAACAGAATCAATAGCTCCTGCTGGCACTTCGAAGTATCCAGCTCCTACATTTATTGTATCAGAATCATCATCGCCAAATGGATCTATAATCGTAATATTCTCCCATGAATCAGGATGATAGACAAAAAGTCCAAGATCCTCAGCTTCAGGATATGATCCTACAAAAGTGAACATCGTGATATTCGGACTTGCATCATGCTCAACCGAGTATGATACACCCTCAGAACCTAAGCTAGGAGATGCTAATGAGAGCAGATACCTCTTCATTTCACTGACTTTGGCAGATATATCAAAAGACACAGAGGAATTGGAAGAGAAAGCAATAGGAATAGCAGATTCATTCCACGACTGGTAATCAAGCAATGCAGAGCCCGTGCCCAAAGCTCCGGTTATACTTACACCTCCAGTTTGAGGAGTACTTACGGACAAGTCCACGCTTTCGCATGAGGGCCGCGTTGCTCCAATAAAGGAGATATCATCAGCTAGCACTGTTACAAACATGCCATTTGTGGAATCACCATCCAAGTCGCTGTCAGTTTCCTGAATCTCCACATATGGACCCGCAGTTGTGACTTCCATGACTAGGCGTGCTTCAAATGAGGACGGCGCACCAGTCAGGTTCACCGGAATTATCCCAGTACTATACCAAGTCTGCCTCTGGGATATATTCACGAGATCTTGTGACCAATTCCACAGAACAAGTGGTCCATTCCTAATCTCAAAGCGAAGCTCAAATATGCCTTCGAAATGATCTCCAATTGGACCACTCTGGTAGAGATAATTGAACTCGAACTCAAATTGCTCATTCAGCATGCTGTTATTCACATTCTGATACCAGAAAATTCGGGTTTCATCATAATGCCTGTAGGCTGTAGAAGCTGAGACATAGTAGCCCTCATTCTCAAGTGCTATATGCCCTGAAGCATCATACGTAGCCCGCTGTCTTCCAGGAAAGTAAACTGCCTCGCGGCGAGCTAGCCATCCCGATGCATAGTATGTTCCATCTGTTCCCTGAGGCCAATCCTCATTCACTCCAGGCAGTCCAGAATCTAGGCTCCCATTCAAAACATACAGTCTTCTTAGATTCATTACATTAATCGACAGTTGTTCAGCTCTCCATCCATCCGGTACAGAAAAGGTGTCATGACTAAACGAATAGCTGCCGGAGGCCTCTAGATCGATTGCTCCTGCGGAGTCAGACAAGTCGTTCTCAAATGTGTAATAATTCGAAAGGCCGGGCTCTTCTCCCGACAGCCTTTGCATATAGTCGCCTCTAATGTCATCAATAGACCGAGCAATTGTGAAATATCTGAAGTCATCGATATGCCCATCTACACTATCAGTTTTCATCTCTGAGTTCATTACGGCGTTTCGAGTATGCAGGCCAGCTATTGATCCCGTCCAAGCATAGGTTGATGCATCCTCCTGGGGAATCGTTGACTCGTCACCCCAGTAGAATCCAATGAAATCCGCCGATTCATCCCATGCTATTGCAAAGAAATACCAGTGATTTTCCAGCCAGTCCGATTTGACGCCAAAGAATGTATTATCACTTCCCCAATCAAGCACTAGGCTTCCACCTGACCAGCGTGATTCAAAGTTGTTGTCTTGACCCCAGAATCGTCCATGCGGAGCTGACCTATCCCATTTGCTCCACCATGAGAGCGTCCCAGCGCTGGACCCGAAATCTGCATATCCTCCTGAACCAACCAAAAAGAAACCTCCGTCATAGCAATCTGCCGAGTAATAGTTCTCGGGAGCGCCTGCAGGGAGCAGGATTTCTGAATGAGGATTTGCGTCAACATCTGTTCTGAGTGACTGTGCCTGCGTGTAGCCATGAGTGGTTCCTGTATGATGAATGGAAACGGGATTTAGAACTCCTGATTGTGAAGCCATGTCAGCGGGAAGATTCGTTTCTTCCAGTCCATAATTCGAACTGAGATTCGATTCATAATTGCCGTATGACAATGACAGATGGTAGGGTGGACTCAAGAATAGTATACAGACTAGCGTGAATACCACTACGGGAATAGCTACTCTACTGCATTGAGGCACCCTTTCGCCTCCGAATCGACTAACATACACTGTACTCTGACAGGATTACCTTTGGAGCTCCTCAATTAGTGGCACCCTGGCTAGAGACGGCGTATCTTTCGGCCTACATACTTCCCTTCTTAGGTATTTCAGCAAATGGTGTTTGAAGCAGTGGACCGTTCGCGGTTGGTTTTACCAGTTATCAGTGGCCAGTGGTTCTAGCGCCCGGTTCATTTTTATCTCCACTCAATTCAAGCCTTCATGAGTGACTGATGGAGATTTGGGTGCTACTAATCATTCTGGAGTTCATCTTTGCGAGCTTCATGGTTTGGATCGCGTGGTCCTCAACTATCGGGGCCCCATGGGTTCCAACACCAAGGAAGAAGGCACGGACAATGCTCGAGCTAGCAGAAGTTGGTCCCCAGGACATAGTCTATGACATTGGCTCCGGAGATGGACGCATCGTCACGATGGCTGCAAGGGAGTTTGGTGCCAAATCAGTAGGAATTGAGATGGATCCGTTGAGAGTGCTGTGGTCCCGTTTGGCTATTAGGCGGCAAGGTCTTACACCGATGTCCAAAGTTCTCAGAGAGAATTTCTTCAAATCGAATATTGAAGATGCTACTGTGGTCACTGTCTACCAGGGAGTTGGAGTAAATAAGAAGCTGGAAGAGAAATTCTCGAGAGAGCTCAAACCGGGCACTCGAGTAGTCTCATATCGGTTTAGATTCAAAGGATGGACTCCCGCCAAGACAAACGAGGAGGCCTTAACCTACCTCTATATCATCTGATGTACCTGAAGCTAAATTAGCCCCACCTTTTCATTGAATTCTACGATGAGTTCATCTATTCTTGGAGTCATCTGTTGAACATGCTCCCAGTACTCGGGATAGTTGTACCATTGGGCATTTAGCTCGTCTAGCTCAAACTGCTGTTGCTCGATCCAAGTGAAATACTTGAGATGATGAATACGCTTCTTGTCGTAATGCCCAAGCTCGATCATTGCGTCAGTCTTTTGCGCCATGAGATGTCGGTGATAGTCCTTTATTGCATCGTCCCGTGTATATTTGCCGTGGACTGCACGAGCTTCTTCCAGACGTGATTGGTACATGTCCATTGAATCCGTGAATATTGTCAGAACCACATCATTTCGTGTGAGCTCATAGAATCTCGCGTATTTTATAGACATCAATACATTTGCTACGCTTGAGATTCCTAGGAGGTCAAGATTGTTAACCAGTTCCGCGGAAACTCCAATATCATTGATGAGATACTTGCGACCAGCAGGTTCACAGAAAAGGCGTATTAGATTCATCGGGTCATTATCATCAATGGCGATGATCATATCCGTGTTACGGACATTATGAATCCATGGCACATGCTTATCCCCTATTCCTTCAATCCTGTGGGCTCCATAGCCATTGAGCCAAAGTGTGGGACATTGTACAGCCTCTCCAGCTGCAATCCTTGAGAGAGGATATTTCTGCTTCATGAAGTCACCACATGCAATTGTCCCTGCAGAACCAGTAGTCAGACAGACTCCACTGTACTCATCATTGCCCAGTTCCTTGTCGAGAACTTCTGTCAATGCATTACCAGTGACATCATAGTGGAAGAGATAATTGCCAAACTCGGAGAATTGATTGAAGATGAAGACATCATCCCGGGTTCTGCGAAGCTCCCAGACCTTGTCATAGATCTCCTTCACATTGCTCTCTGATCCCGGAGTCTTGATAATCTCACCAGCTACTGTTGCCAGCCAGTCGAAACGCTCTTGGGACATCTCTTCAGGAAGGATAGCGATGCTCTCACAGGCCAGCAATGATGCATCATAGGCTCCGCCTCGGCAATAGTTTCCAGTTGATGGCCAAACAGCTTTATGTCTGGTTGGATCGAACTGACCAGTCACTAGAGGGGGGACCAAACATCCAAACGTAGCTCCTACCTTGTGGGCACCCGTTGGAAACCATTTACCAACAAGGGCGATTATTCTTGCCTCGACACCAGTCAGTTCAGGAGGGAGCTCCATGTAATTTGCGATCGGCTGGAAGAGACCCCCCTTCTCCTTAGGCTCGTTCTTCCATGTTATTCTAAACAGATTCTGAGGAACCACATCCCAGAGTTCAATCTCCTCTAACTCCTTTTTAATTTGCTCAGGGGTTCTAGACGGGTCTTTCATCTGCTCAAAGGTGGGAATGACGATATTCCTCTCCCTGCAGCGTTCGACCGTACGTATCAGTTGCTCTTCATTCTTAGTGAGATCGATCATAGCATTGGCCTCATCTTAACGGTCACATTGCGACCCGCATTTATGCAAAAGCCTTTCGGAACTGAACGAATTTCGTTTGCCAGAGGGACACATTAAAAACAGCTGACGCACCAGACTATCGATAACTCAAACAGGATGAATGGGAATCATCTGAGTTTCATAATGATGCCCCTCTTACAATGAGCAACATCTGGGGCGCTAATGATTGAGTATTGACATTGAAGTGAGAGAAGGTATAAACAGTGGGTAATCGAGTTTACAAATTCGGTGCTGGAAAGGCTGATGGCAAAGGTGACATGAAGAATTTGCTCGGAGGCAAGGGTGCGTCCCTGGCTGGAGCCACATTGCTGGGTTTGCCAGTACCACCTGGGTTCACAATTTCTACTGATGTCTGTAATGAGTACTTTTCGACCGGTGGCTTATCTGATTCAGTGAGAGAAGAATCAAGAGAAGCCCTTGCTTGGGTCGAAGAGATACTCGGCAAGAAGTTCGGTGACCCAGAGAATCCCCTATTGGTCTCATGCCGCTCGGGCGCGAGGCAATCGATGCCGGGGATGATGGATACAGTCCTGAATGTGGGTCTTACCACATCAACACTTCCAGGTCTGATCAAAGCCTCTGGCGATGAGAGGTTTGCATATGACTCATATCGTCGCTTAATTATGATGTATGCTGATGTGGTAATGGAGAAAGCTGAAGGACTTGAGCCTGAGGAAGGACGAGGAATAAGACAACAGCTTGAGTGGATTATGAATAAAAAGAAACGAGAGGCGGGCCGAATCGATGACACCGATCTTACTGTTGAAGATCTAAAGGATCTGATTGATGATTTCAAGGAGAGAGTGAACCATGCCCTCGGAAGGGAGTTTCCTGATGATCCCTACCAGCAGCTCTGGGGGGCGATTGGAGGCGTATTCAAGAGCTGGTGGGGAAACCGTGCCGTTGCGTACAGGCGAATCGAAGGGATTCCTGATGAGTGGGGTACGGCATGTACCGTACAGAGCATGGTGTTTGGGAACCTTGGGGATGATTCAGCAACTGGTGTAGCATTCACTAGAGACCCTGCTACAGGTGAAGACAAGTTCTATGGAGAGTGTCTTTTCAACGCACAGGGAGAGGATGTTGTAGCGGGAATTCGAACTCCAAATCCAATGAACGATGAAAGCAAGAATGACCAGAACAAGGACCTGCCGACGCTGCAGGCAGAAATGCCTGAGTTATATGAAGAACTTGTTGGCATCAGAAAGACCCTTGAAGATGATTCAAGAGACATGCTAGACCTCGAATTCACGATTGAGCAGGGTCGCTTGTTCCTAGTACAGCATAGAGTTGGGAAAAGAACTGCAACTGCGGCATTGAATATTGCGATGGACATGCTCGAAGATGGAATGATTAACAAGCCAACTGCTGTGATGCGGATTGGTCCCGAACAGCTCGGCCAGCTTCTCTATCCAATTCTTGATCCAGAGGAGGAGAAGAAGAAGATCCCAATTGCACAAGGACTTCCCGCTGGCCCAGGAGGCGCAGTTGGCCAAATTGTCTTTACCCAAGAAGACGCTGTAGAATGGGCCAATCAAGGGAAAAGCGTCATCCTTGTCAGAGAAGAAACAAGCCCTGAAGATATTGAAGGCATGCGTGCAGCGATTGGAGTCCTTACTGCCCGAGGAGGAATGACTAGCCACGCTGCGCTAGTCACCCGGGGTTGGGGGAAGACTTGCATAGTGGGAGCTTCCACTCTTGAGATTGACCCCTTTGACAAGAGCATGTCTGTGAATGGCAAAATCTACCGACAAGGAGATGTCATGACATTGAATGGCACACGGGGACTAATCTACGAAGGCGAACTTCCCATGATGGACTCAAGCAAGAATCCGCGTCTACAAGAGTTCATGGAGATGGTCGATGAGTTCAGGCAGATGGGGGTTAGAGCCAACGCAGACACGCCAGAGGACGCAAAGATAGCACTGGATTTTGGAGCCGAAGGAATTGGCCTCTTGAGAAGCGAGCATATGTTCTATGGAGAAGGTTCAGACGAACCGCTCTTTCTGCTCCGAAAGATGATCATCAGTAAGACCAATGCTGAGAGAAAAGCGGCCCTTGCAGAACTCGCACCATATGTCAAGCGAGACATCAAAGCAACTCTCGAAGTCATGGACGGGCTCCCAGTGACAATCCGTCTACTTGACCCACCGCTTCACGAGTTTGTGCCACAGAGCCGAATTGGGCAGGAGAGGCTAGCTCATGCTTTGGGTATTGGATTAGATGAGGTGAGATCACGAGGCGAATCACTACATGAATCGAATCCGATGATGGGACACCGAGGAGTGAGGTTGGGGATTACATACCCAGAAGTATACGAAATGCAAGTCAGAGCAATATTCGACGCAGCGGCCGAACTAACAAATGAAGGCAAGACTGTCAAACTGGAGATCATGATACCGGTAACTATTGGTGCAGCAGAGCTCAAGTTCATGAAGATGCGAGTCGATAGCCTCTATGAGAAGTTCAAAGACGAGACAGGTCTCGAGATAGACTTCCTCTATGGCACTATGATTGAGATTCCTCGTGCATGCATGAGAGCTGGTGATATGGCCGAGAGCGCTGAGTTCTTCTCATTTGGTACAAACGACCTGTCTCAGATGGGCTTTGGTTTCAGTCGCGACGATATAGGCACGTTTCTGCCCACATATCTCCAAGATCATATTCTGCGAAATGACCCATTTCAGAGCATCGACAAGCGAGGTATTGGTCAGCTGATGGAGATTGCCATTGACAGAGGAAGAAAGACAAGGCCGGGAATGAAGATTGGCGTCTGTGGTGAACATGGTGGAGACCCACGCTCGGTCGAGTTCTTCTATAAGATTGGATTGAACTACGTGTCTTGTTCACCCTACAGATTGCCGCTAGCAAGACTTGCTGCGGCGCAAGCCGCCATTAAGAAGAGCCGCGGAGAGCTCTAATTGGATTTTGGACGGAATCCATTCAATACAGATGACAGGCTACAACCCTTCCATTTCCAACAGATATTAGCTCCGGCTCTTCTTTGGAACACTTGTCAAAGGCCTTGGGGCACCTAGGATGAAAGCGGCATCCTGAAGGGGGATCAATTGGACTTGGAATCTCACCTTTTGGAATTGGAGCTGCCTTCTGAGCCTTCGGATCTGGAATGGGTATTGCACTCATTAATCCTTGGCTGTATGGATGAAGTGGGTCCTCATAGATCTGGTCTTTATCTGCAATCTCAATCAATTTGCCGAGATACATGATTGCAATGTAATCACAGACATGTCGTGCAGTGGACAGGTCATGCGAGATGAAGAGGTATGTTAGATTCAGATCTCTCTTCAGGTCCATCATGAGCTCAAGAATCTGGGCTTTGATTGAAACATCTACCATAGCTACTGGCTCATCTGTTACGATGAACTCCGGATTGAGAACTATGGCTCTTCCAAATACGACTCTTTGTTTCTGACCACCGCTCAGTTGGTGAGGCAACCGGTTATAGAATGAGGCTGCAGGAGCAAGGCCTACTCGTTCAAGAACCTCTCGAGCCCTTCCCTCCTGTTCGTCCTTCTCTCCAATCCCTTGCAGCTTGAGAGCATCCGCAATGGCCTCGCCAATCGTAAGCCGCGGGTTGAGCGAGGATGTGGGGTCTTGAAAGGTGAATTGAATTCTCCTTTTCATTAGTCGGAGCTGCTTGCCTTTCAGGGGTGCAATGTCCTGCCCATCAAACAATATCTGACCCTCTGTTGGCTCAATGAGCCTAACGCATAGTCGACCCATGGTGGTCTTGCCGGAGCCGCTCTCCCCTGCCAAGCCAAGGACTTCTCCTTTCTTCACATAGAAGGATACATCATCCACTGCTTTTACAAAGGTCTGTTTCCCGGAAATGATCTGATCGATGAAACCTTTCTGTACTGGGAAATACTTCTTGACATTTCTCACTTCGACTAGCTTCAAACATTATTCCTCCTAGTACAGCCAGCAGGCAACTTTTCCTCCATTCTTGCTTGGAATCAGAGGTGGCTCTTTCTCTCTACAGACATCCATCGCATGAGGGCATCTAGGGTTATACATGCATCCTGGTATGAAGTCAATCAAATCGGGAGGCGCTCCTGGAATCCATGTGAGTTGCTTTTCGGGCTTTGACACATCAGGAACCGCGTCAAGCAGAGCTTTGGTGTAGGGATGCTGTGGGTCTCCAAAAAGCGCATCAGTGCTCGCATGCTCCATAATTCGACCTGCATAGATGACTGCTATGTCATCTGCAGTCTGTGCCAACACTCCCAGATTGTGGGTGATTAGAATCATTGTCAGATTGAACTTCTCCTTTAATTCCGCCATTTGCTCAAGGATTTGGGCCTCCACGATGACGTCCAATGAGGTCGTTGGCTCATCAGATATCAGTAGCCTTGGTCGAAGAGCAAGACCCAGTCCAATCATCACACGCTGACGCATACCTCCACTGAACTGATGAGGATAATCCGTGACTCGCTCAGGTAGGATGCCTAAGCCATCTAGAATCTCCTTTGCCCTATCCAGTGCAGCTTCATCCTCAATTGTCGGGTCATGGGCTTTCATAATCTGGATGAAGTGGTCTCCGATTTTTAGCATAGGATTCAAGGATGTCATCGGATCTTGGAAGATGTAGGCAATCATGCGTCCGCGCAGGGCCCGCATTTGGTGCTCATCTAGATCCATCAGATTGATTTCGCCCGCAGGAATATCCTCCGTTTCAGTTGAAACCGGTCTGTCCAGATTCAGGTAAATATCACCCTCGATGATCTTACCTGGATATGGCACTAGTCTCATAATAGCTCTCCCAAGTGTACTCTTTCCGCATCCGGACTCTCCAGCCAAGCCAAGAGTCTTGTTCTCTTCAAGAGTTATAGATGCTCTATCCAAAGCGCGAGCTGTCCCGCGCCTTGTAGTGTATTCCACTACAAGATTCTCGATTCTAAGAAGGTCAGTCAAATCCATCACTCCTGAAGCTTGGGGGTCAGTATCTCATTCAAGCCATCTCCCGCAAGTGTGAATCCAAGCGCTAGAATGACAATCATCAATCCTGGGAAGCTGCTCATCCACCAAGCTCCAACAATCATTTGATTTCTGCCTGCTGTCAAGTCCCAACCCCAATCAGCAATGTCAACTGGAAGGCCCAAACCCACGAAGGTCAATCCCGCCGCCGTTAGAACTGCATCCGCAAAATTAATCGACATCACAACCATTGCTGAGGGCAATGCATTGGGAAGGATATAACGAAACATGATATCGCGGTCTCTAGCCCCCATGACAACAGCTGCTTCAACATAGGGCAGTTCTCTGATTGTTAGCACCTGACTTCTGACCACTCTGAAATATGAAGGAATGTATACAACAGCAATGGAAATCGCCATGTTAATAGCTCCCGGACCTAGCATTGCCGCAATGGCAATTGCAAGGACAAGACCAGGAAAAGCGAAAATGCTGTCCATCACTAGTGAAAGAAAACGGTCTGTGAGTCCACCTCTATATGAGGCTAGCAGACCAACAGGCACCCCGATTGTGAAACATACAGCCACCGAGATTGCCGCAACTTGTAGCATTGTGGCACCACCTGCAATTACTCTGCTCAGCATATCCTGTCCAAGGTTGGTAGTACCAAGAGGAAATCTGTTGGATGGTGGAGCTAGTACTGGTCCTGCATTAATTGTGAATGGATCATAAGGAACTATGAAGGGGGCAAGGGAAGTCATGTATACAATTGCAAACACAATCAAAATCCCTGAGATTGTCAAAATGCCTGCTGTACCTCGCTGCATCAATTCTGGATAGAAATCGCGTATTACGAGCAAGGCGAAGGACAATGTGAGTCCTCCACCGGTAATAGCTACCCAAAGAAGGAAGCCATCCTCTGGGAGGAAAATCATACTGAGGGGGAATGCTGCCAATGCAACAACTAGACACATCACCAGGAATAATGCATAGCCCTGTGCAACTGTGAAAGTCTGGTCGACCACCTTCAGATCCTTAATCGCTAGAACAATAGCCATGCCAATCATGATTAGGAAAGTGGTTAGCACAACTTGAATTCCAATCTGGCTTATTGACCTAGCTGCGAGAATGAACAACCCGGCGAGGAGGACGAGTGACCCTCCCACGACGATGATGAAGATCGCCCACCACATCCGCGACTGCTTCTCGAATGTTTCCCTCTTAGGACTGAGTTGGTAGAAAATCCCGCTGATAATCTTTGTATCTTGCCTATTTCCCACGACTCTCTCACCTCACAGCCGTATCCTTGGATCTAAGTAGGCATATAGAATGTCGATAAAGAGACTCACCAAGCTGACTAGAATTCCAAAGAATACAACAGTACCCTGAATTGCTGTGTAGTCTCGATAGCCAATGCGGGTAACGAGATATGTCCCTAGTCCTGGCCAATTGAATGTGGTTTCAGTCAAAATTGCTCCGGCTAGAAGAATCGCGAATTGCAATCCAATCATTGTCAAGATTGGAAGAAATGCATTCTTCAGCGCATAGCCGTATGTGACGGTGCGTTCTGATAGACCCCTAGCCTCAGCCGCCACCACAAAATCCTGGCGAAGAGTTTCAAGCATATTAGTTCTGGTGAGTCGAATGAAAACACCGCATAGAATCAGGCCAAGAGTAATAGATGGAAGTATGAGAAACCTGATTGAAGTAACAAAGCCTATGATGTTACCTGTAAGGAGGCTATCGATTGTGTAAAGCCCGGTGATAGGCGCAGGTTGATATGCGCGTAGTCGAGGGTCAAAACGCTGACCAGTAGGCAGCCAACCAAGCCATATTGAAAAGATGAATTGGAATATCATTCCGAGAAAGAACACTGGAATAGCATAGGTGACAATTCCGAATAGCCTTATTCCTTGGTCTGTTTTGGTATCATAGTTCTTTGAGGACTTCACTCCCAAGAATACACCTAGACCTACTGTAATGAGCATGGCGTAGATTGTTAGTTCTACTGTAGCTGGAAATCTGCTAACAAGATGATCTGTGATGGGAGCAAAGTCCTGCATCGATAGTCCAAAGTCCCCTCTAAATATCCCGCTCAGATAATCCCAATATTGGTCGAGAATAGGTTTATCGAGTCCCAAGGTAGCTCTGAACTGCGCAAGAACTTCAGGGTCAACGTTCTTCTCAAAGTGTAATAATGCGGGATCACCTGGGACAATCCTGAGTATGATGAACACCAGCGTAAGTAGAAGCATTATCATAGGAATTGTGAGCAGCACTCGACTCACGATGTAGGACCTTAATGACATCTTACAGACCTCTATTCTATAATCTATCTCTGACACGCGTGAAACGGTGTTTTAAGGAATGCGGAGTGAGCCACTGATGATGTCATATATATCTCGTCCCCTCTAGGAGATAATAAAGCAAAAAGATAGGTTGGTGCTACTGAGTCAGTAGCACCGATTATTGATTAGTTCCAGCGTGGACACTACGTACTCCAATCAAGTAGCCAGTAACGGAAGTCCACAGTAATATCTAGGACAATACCAATGACACTACTGACTGAGATCGCGTTGCTCTGACCCTGCCAGAGTGGAATGCATGAAACTTCCTGTGCCTGCAGATCCTGAAGATCGTAGTAAGCTGCTTGCCTACCAGCATCATTCTCAGCACTGCGTCCTTCCACCCATAGAGCATTCTGGTCAATACCACCCTGTGGATATGTGCTGTTGTATCCTAGATTGAGCCAAGACGCAAATGGCAGGAAGCCATAGTTATCAGGGTCAATGAAGTCAGGATACCATCCGTAGATGAAGACATCCATATCTCCAGCATTCCTGTGTTCTCTGTAGGTAGGCCAGTCATAGTTGTGGAGATTCACCGTTATGACTCCACTTGCCTCAAGATCGCTCTTATACACTGCAGCCTGCTCAGCACTCGATGGATAATGTCCTGAAGACTCATAGTATAGTTCGATCACGAGCTTATTTGTGGAATTATAGCCTTTGGTAGCTAGAGCAGTTTGAGTGAAAGTGTAGTTTGCATCACCGTAGACCTCAAAGCTAGGCCTGTGGAATGCCATGCCTGCAGGAATAATACTATACAATGGATCAACCGTTCCGACGAATACAGTTTCAGCCACATTGCTCCTGTTAAGAGCAGCAGCTATTCCCTGTCGAATTATCGTTTCATTGTATGGAGCGATCTCCTGCTGGAACAACATGTACTGGATAGCAGCGCCGATGCCTTCCCACACGTGGTAGGCGGCATTGTCTCGGAAGCCGTCCACTTGCTGCGGGGTGAGATGTCTGTATGCGACATCAATGTCACCAGCAGTCATGGCTGCTGCAAGGCTAGCCTCATCTTCGAAGAATTGGATGATGATTTTATCAGTCTTTGGAAGATTTGGATAGTCCCAGTAGGCCTCGTTGGCTTCGAGAGTCATTGACTCATCTTCACCACCAGTACGTACCCACTCAGTGAGGATATAGGAACCTAGTCCGTTTGGATGGCTAGCACGGGGATCACCAGCAGTGTACTGCACGTAATCGATGGTGGCAGGATCGCCATCAGCAAGTGGTGCATAGTCTGGATGCACCATTGTGGACGCTGCACACGCCATGAGTTGCAGGAATGGTGCGAATGCAATATTCAGGTTGAACCGGACCGTGTAAGTGCCTGTTACCTCAACATCATGAATGATGTCAGCATAACCCATGTTGTATTGCGGGCCATCAGGCTCTTGCAGACCAGTACCAGTGAGATTGCAATTCCTATCGAAGCTGTACTTCACAACCGTAGAGTTGAATGCCACTCCATCGAAGAATGACACGCCTTGTCGCAATGTGAAGTCCCATGTTTTTCCATCGGTACTTCTCGTCCAGCTAGTGGCGAGAGCAGGCACAATATCTTCAGCCGTCCCCTCCGAACCCGGATCTATTTCTACGAGCTTGGAGCTCAGAGCTGAGATAATTTGCCAACCGAAGTAGTCATAAGATTGCGCCGGATCTAAGCTGGCTTCAACGGTATCAGTCGTTCCAACGATAATGACATCCTCCGGTGCAGCCGGCGGGAATAGCAGCATATAGCCTGCAATTCCACCGATAGCAATTACAATAATGACTACTATCGCAATTTGTTGGTTTCTTGACAAGAGGTTTCCTCCTTTACCAACAAGCGAAACAAGTCTTTCGCGAGTTGTGCCTAAGATTCTGTATTCATCCGTATTTAAGCTGTCGGCTCTCCGTAAGGACATCTGCAAATGCCGAATCTCGCTACGGCAATGGAGGTCTTATCGTCAGGTCTCTTTCCCATTCCACTTCAAAGGCGTATTTGATTCTTAGCTCCTTTTGGGCTTCGATATCGACTTTCCACTCGAGGACACCCAATATGTTCTTCTTGGGTTCCAAATCCAGTGGCCTAAACTCAACTTGTATCTTCTCAGAATTGCTATGAGGAATGCGGTCAACAATGCGGATATCTAGTGGTTCCTTTGAGAAGGACTTGATCTCAAGTTGATATTGGTATCCTCGTCTGCGTTTTCCTCTGGTCAATCCTGCCTTCTCGGTATCCTTCTCTACGAGCTTCTTCTCAGCTTTCACATCATACGCAGTTCTGGTCCCCAGCCTGAAGGTCTCGCGAGGTGCCTTGAGACCAATGTTAGTCTCACCAAGGAAATCTCCTTTCGCATAGACTCTGACATTGCCCGGAAGCATTACAGAGTCGCCGTTAGTTATTTCATCCTGAGCCACGACTTCCGGCATTGCATAGGCATTCCAGAAGTACAAGCGTTTCGCTTCAAAGGACTCCTCAGTCAGTGTTATCGGCTGTGGTTCCTCACCTGCAGTTAGTGTAACCTTTCCGGGAACATCGTATATTATTGTCCCCCCAAGAGTTTCACTGGCAGTTGCATAGGTTTCAATGATTTCCGGGATTGGCTCGGGCATTGGCGCTTCTTCCATCGCATATAGATCCAATTCTTCATCCATGTCCGCGGCTCCTTCTGCATAGCCTTTCGAGGCAACACCGGATAGGCCGCGGCCAATTGCGTGTGAATGTACATCTACATAGAATGGTGTAGCCTCCACAGCTTCAACTCGCCTGGCACTCGCAGTTGAAACGACTAGCTCTACATCGACCCAGTCTTCCAACGTTCCATTTTGTACCATAGCGATTCTTTTCACGCTGGCAGTTTCATCTCCTATGTCCACATCATAAGTGGGCGTCCAACCAGAGGCACCTAGCTGGTATGTCATCTCCAGCTCGATTTCCGTGTTCTCCTTGACATCCAGTAGTACCTTCACCTCTTTGGTGGTCTCAGTGCGTCTGTGCCCCCGCATCCGTTGTATATTTGTTTGAACCACCTGTACCTTCGCATCTATCTCCTCTAGGGCGTCGTGCAGTTCCCGAATCTTCTTCTTAGCATCGCTCACAAGCTTCATACTTGTCTTATCCATGGCGTCCAGCTGCTCCATCCCGGATTCTCCAGCCGCATACCATTTGCCAAACTCCGTGGAAAACTGCTGAGATATGGAGGAAAGAAATCCCAATCGTGATTTCTGCTGTTCTATCTTGTCGGTGATAATCTGTCGTTCTTTCTGAAGCGTTTCCAATTCCTCTAGTAGGGCTCCCAGATTTCCTTCAGGCTCAAAAGTCTGAGTCTTCTGCTTCACATCAATCCCTTTGAGTAATGCTGCACCTCTACCTTTGACTCGGAAACTGTCATCCTGCGCGAGATAGGATAAACCGGCAATGATGACCTCTTGTTCGCCCGGTACAATTTGTTCCTTACCAGACCGTGTTACTCTGGCACCGTCACGAAACACCATCACACTGGTTATATTAGTCTTCATCTCTACTGTCATCATTACACCTCCTCAGGGTAGCGGTGGGCGTATCGTAACGTTGCGTTCCCATTCTACCTCATAATCATACTCGATATTCCTCTTCTCTTTGGGCTCAAGGTCTATGTTCCACTCGATTACACCAAGCTCTTGCTTCTTCATATTGAAC
>JBHLPF010000052.1:0-18193 GCA_048939765.1 Promethearchaeota archaeon | reverse complement strand
TCTCCCATGCCAGCCTCATGGAGCCATCGAACATGGTCTATGGTATGGGGATCGATGCCAATGCATCTTGCAGCTGTCGCATCTGCAGCTACTGGATCGACACTGGCTATGATTGTGTCCATCTTCACCGGCGTGCCACTCCATGGATCACCACCAGACTTGCCGTAGAAGCCATCAATGACACTGAGAGTCGGTGGTAGGGTCTTGCAGATATCGTAGACAAAGTTACTCGTACCGAATTTGTGCATGGCGTATTTGTTACGTGTGGTGAGCATGCCGAACATGTTCTTCAATCCCATGGTGATTGTTGTATGATGCAGCGTCTTCATTGTTGGTACCGTTATGATAGCTGACTCCAGCGCGATTCGGGCCACCTTGAATCTCTCTATTCCGCGAGGACTCTCGACCTCTAACTCGACCTTCTTATCGAGCTTCCCCATGTTGATGTACTCGGAGCCCAATCGGTCAACCACTTCCATCATACCTGTCTCAATGATTGCTTCGTCTGGTGATGTTGTTCCACCCTCAGTTTCAACCAATACAGCTTTCTTGTCAAGTTCCTGGATCTTCATTATCACTGCTTCCACCACGATGGGATCCGTTGTTATCCCGGTCTCGAAGGTGTCACCTGTGATTAGATTTGGCTTCACTAAGACGGTTTCATTGGGACCAAGAGCTTCCTTGAACGGGATCAATTCCAATGCTCTAAATACGGGTTCTACACCGCGTTCCCCCTTTACGACAGCTACTAATGACACAGTTCTACCTACAGAATGTCAGTTATTTAAATCTAAAATGGAGAAGTTTTCATTGCGATAGGCTCTTGGCATACTCAAATGATCGAATCTTATCAGATCATGCTAGAATCGTCCAGAATCTCAATTTGGAACATCTTGGCGTCATTCCAGAGCTCACACGTCTTGTACAGACCCCACAAATAGGTCCCATCCCACGTTATTCCAGAAACCCCACGAGCCACATCGTAGACTCTGCCTTCAATAACACCATCCTTGGTGAATGCAAAGAGATGCTGTCCATCTCCGGTCCAGAAATGGGTTCCGTTCCATGTAATGGGGCCAACGAGGTCCAGTCCTGGCATAGCAATCTCTCTATTAATGGTCCCATTCTTGAATAACTCGAACATCTTGTTTCCAGACCTGTCTGGTATGTATAGATAGGTTCCATCAGTTGCTAGACTCTGACGTGCACCGGTTGTGTTTTCTGGAATGTCGAAGGAGTCATAGATTGTGACCGTGGTCGCATTTACTTTGAACTTCACAATCTTCAGGAGAGAGTGGTCCTGAGTCCAGAAGTACTCACCATCATAACAGAGTCCCCGTGGTCCAAGTATTTTTGATGTGTCAACTGAGAATGTGACATTTGTGCCTGTTATAGGATTGATTCTGACCAGGTTGCCGGTCTCAAGTTTCCAAAGGTATCCATTCGCGTACTCAAATGCCCACCCGAAGCCAAGTCCCGCCCCAATCCTATTCAGGACACGTCTGGTCTCGTCCTGAGCGGGAAAGACGTACAAGTATTGGTCCTCTGGATCTCCGGGGATGTATCCCAGCACATAGTTCTTTAGATCTTCAAAATCAAGAACAGGAATAGCAACAGATCCGTTGCCAAAGTCATTGTTGGCTGTTATAAGAATGCTTGAGGGATTCAGTTTCAAAACAGCAGTATCGCTGTCGAATCCGGCAAACTTGTTACCTGTCACATTTGCTTCAGATGTTCCTGCAACAGATACTGCAGCGGCGGCGGAGGGATCGTAGTCATGAAAATAGTTGCCTTCAACAATGACTGTGGAATCAAAGATGATGAGTGGCACGTGACCCTCAGCAAAGATGTTGTATCGTATCTGCACGTCGCAATTATATTGTTCAAGGGCAATCTCGTGATACCCGTTCCCATACAGTAGATTGTATTCAATGACGGGTGAGGATCGTTCCATATAGATGCCCTCCTTATTCACCCAACGCACGATTGAGTGACTGATATTGACCTTGGAGTCGAACTGTGAGATTCCAAGTTCAGAGAACTCGACTATCACGTATTTGAACACAGATGAATTGGTATTGTGGAGTTCAATTCCACTCCAGTCCCCGTTAATGGGAGTGTCAGCATCGGAAGTGAACCATATCTGTTGTTCTGGGCTTCCGATGGCCCTTATCGTCCCTCCTGCAACTGCAAGCCCTATGGTTCCTTGATCCTTGTAGTCCCGATTAGGAGCAAACATGACTCTAGTCCCTGGATCAATGGTCAGTGTAACTCCAGTCGGTACGAGGATGGTTTCGTTCACGAATATCGATCCAGACCATGTTTCATCCTGGTTGATGGTTCCGCCCTTGAAGACTGGCATTTCTGTGACATTCTGCGGAAGGTAGAGATAGATCAAAGTAAATGAGCCCAAAATGATAGCAATGATGATAATTGAGATTGCGATGCGTTTATCCAAAATCAATCTCGCCCCAACATCCAATGGCACAAACCAGTATTTGTGTATTCATAAAGAAGAATCTACAAGTCGGATGGCCTCGCACAAGATATTCGGACCTAACTACCTACCGTCCAGCCAAGAGAAACAGATGTGATCCTTCGGTATTGGATTGGGGCTTTGTGCCCCTTCTTCCTTTTTCATGCTCGCATTTGAGAATTATAACATCTTGTCCAGAATCTTGGAAACATCTTCAACGAATTTTGAGCAGTTCTTGAAAGCTCCCACTTCAAATGCCTGTTTCACATCATCATCTGTGAGCAGGTCATGCTCGATTAACTCTCTACAGAACATTGTTCCATTGAGCGCCTTGAATTCGTCCATAAGCTTGACTGCGGCTTCGTTGACTTTTGCTTCCATTGGTGATCCACCATATTTTAGACCAAGCACCATTAGTGCGCCATTTACCGCTCCGCAAATGTTGCCAGTTCTTGCCACTCCCCCACTGAATGCAGAGGATATCTTCATGCAGGTTTCAAAGTCGACCTTTCCTGAGCCTAGGTGTTCGCCGTATGTAGCGAATATTGCTTGAGCACAGTGTGCCCTTTGTTCATCCATGAGTTTCGTTGCCTTTTTTGAGAGATCTGATGGCATGGGATTGAATCAAGCTTCAAACAACATAAGGCTTCGCGCAAGAGCAGAAGATGCATTCATCTTTCTCCCTTGCTCGTTCTCAAGACTCAGATACTAGTACCCTGCCAAAATGTGATTCATTATTCGGACTTCTGCCTTTCGAAGATGCTCAATTGTGGAAGCCTTACTGATTCCAAGCATCTGCGCTAGGTCTTCACTCCTTGTCCTTCGAGGATATTCATAGTACCCCGTTTTCTTGGCGAGAATGAGTATCTCCTTCTGTCTTGCTGTCAGACAGGACAATAAGCCGTGCGCACCATAGGTTGCCTTGTGAAAGCTTGTCTTCTCGATGTCACCCACAAGCTTGATCGCTGAGAGAAGCTTCTTCATGTTCTCCTGATCAGCAATAGCACTATAGACGCGTTTGTCCTCTGTGGCTCTTAATGGGGTGTCCCAGATCACATCGATATCGAACTTCTTGACTATGGCATCGAGTTCTCGATATGGCTTCAGCCTCATCAGACAGGTGTAGGTACGATTCTTCGTTTCCAGTATGGTGAGAATCTCAGCCTCGGCCGGGATTTCAGCGTCTTCTAGAGAGTATCCCTTCTTCATTTTGAAATCTGTGAGCATCAAGGCATCACCCTTCTTGAAGTCGAATCTAAACAGCTCCAACCCCTCAATAGATTCAATCTTGTCGAAGATGCCGCGTTGAGCCTCTCTGAACTGAGGGTTTGTCTTCAGCTCAATCATTACTTTCCGCATGCCCTATGGACCTATGATGGCCTTATAATTCAACCCTATATGTAAGGCAGCAATTCTAGATGCGTATCTGTACAATATAGAATCGTCCTAGAACCTAAATGGGTGATAAAGACGAGAGGAAATAGTAAGAAAGACAGAATTGCGAAGAGGGCGTCATACCGGTTTCACTTCAAGAACAAGGACATGGACTTCTATCTCATGGCGGCCACTGTGAATATCTCACATAATGGTGCATCCATGGGTGAGATCATGTATGCTGCAAACAGAATCAAGGAGAACGATCCGGACAGTTGGGCAGACGAATGGTTGACTCTTGGCCGGAGATGTGAAGAGCGGGCCGATGAGGCAGTAGAGAGGCGGAATACTGCAACCGCCGCCGTGCAATACCTCCATGCCTATACGTACTATCGAATAGGAATCATTGGAATCTCAACATCCAGTGAACAGCGAGATAAGACCTATCATAGATTCGTGTCATGTTTTCAACGAGCTGCCACCTATCTTGAGGCTCACATTGAGCCGATTCAAGTGCCTTGGATTCGAGGGGATGATGAATTACTCATGCCGGGGTATTTCATGTCACCAGACAATAGCGGGATAAAACGTCCAACAATCATTATACTCAATGGAGGAGAGATGTATCCAGAGGACCAATACTTCTGGGGTGGTGCGACAGCACTACAGAGAGGCTTCAACGCCATAACGCTCGCCTATGAGGGATCAAGAGCCCCGCCAGTACTGTATCCAGACCTACCAGCACTGGACCCTGCTGAAGTAATGGTGGCGCCGGGTTTCCATAAATTCATAGTAGACTATGCTTTAAGCCGACCTGAAACTGACTCTGAGCATCTGGCTGCGATTGGATTTAGCTCTGGCGCATACCAGGTCATGCATCAGTCATCTTTTGATGACCGCATCAAAGCCATTGTATTGGCGGCGCCCCTATATGACCTAAACGCATTGCTTACCGAAGAGATTCCAAGTGCACTACAGAACGCACCTGATTTCATCTTCAAAGCGCTCACTGGGCTCGCAGCAAAAGTAAATGCGTTCACGAGAGTATCTCTTGAACATGCTGTGGATGCATCACGAGTCAGCTCGATGAAGGAACTCATGGACTTGTCAAAGAGAATTCCGCCAGTGGATCCCAAGTCCATTTCATGCCCTGTCCTCTCCTTGGTAGGAGATGGAGATTCGGAGGAACAAATGCGGCAGTGCTTCAATTTCTATGAGCAAGTGTCGAGTGACACCAAGGAAATGAGAGTCTTCACTCAAGAGGATGGTGCCAGCATGCACTGTCAAATAGACAATCTTAGTCTACTAGAGCAAAATGCCTTTGATTGGCTCAAGACTCTCCATTGTCGTTCTCTAGCAATGTGACCGCTGTTCTGCTAGCCTCTCTTATATCATGGTAGTTGTGTCTTCGAAGAGACCGAACGTACTCTTCATCTGACATACCCTTCGAAAGCTTCACCATTCTGTATCCTGCAACTGGCAATGCAAGTCCTATGCCCAATATCGACAGGCGAAACAGAGTATTGACAACCAGCTCATATACGTGGGCGTCGATGTCAATCCTGTTGTTGGTGAAGATGTTGTTGGCCACAGTGTTCCAATCTGAGTCTTTGAGGGAGATGCCAATGTCGTTGTAGCTGCACGTGTTGTTCGCAACGGTGTTGGAATGCGAGCCTTCGAGACCGATGCCACTGAACTCGTTGCCGGAACAGGTGTTGTTCGCCACAGTGTTGGAATCTGATTCATGGAGGGAAATGCCATCTTCTTTATTGCTATAGCAGGTGTTGTTCGCCACAGTGCTGGAATCTGAGTCTCTGAGGGAGATGCCAGCGAAGTTGCTGTTGCACGTGTTGTTTTCCACTGTGTTGGAATGCGAGCCTTCGAGGCTGATGCCATCGCCATTGTTGTAACAGGTGTTGTCCGTCACAGTGTTGGATTCTGAGCTTGAGATGGTGATGCCACAGCTGCAGTTGTAGCAGGTGTTGCCAGCAACAATGCTTGTTGACGACATACTGAGTGAGATGCCGACTCTGCTGTTGAGGCAGGTGTTGTTGACAAAGGTGTTGTGACTCGAGCTCCAGCAATCAACATCATGATAGCTGTTGGTGAAGATGTTATCAGCTATGGTGCTATAATTTGAGTGAAATACGACGATGCCGCGCCAGTCAATATCGATTATGTTCTTCACCAGTTTCCCATGCGTGACGTTTTCTAGGTCGATTCCATAGGAATAACTGGCACCAGAGAGGCTGCAGTTGCCTATGATGAAGCTGACTTGAGTGTTGCTGATGCTTATACAAGAACCCTCTTCGCCCGCCTCGTTGAAGTCCAGCCCGTCAATTATGTATGGATTCTCAGGAGAGCCATCACCAGGCCATCCCTCTAGCAGAGCTGTGTCCGAGAAGTTGGCATCCCCATCAATCGCTATGGTACTATGTGGGGTGCCTGGAACAAGGCTTGATACGGTTGGTGGTTCTATCGGTGGAAGACGTATGTATGATGGTAGTGAGCTTGGTGGCATTCTATAATACACTAGACCTGTTGTTGTCAAGATGAATGTTAGACTCACAGCCATGAAGATAGTTCTAGGTCTCAAATGCCGGTTCAGATCCTTCAAAGGACCCGGAGGCAGCGGGCATACCTCTGAGCGGCGCTTTACATCTTGTCCCACTTGAGTCGCCTCCCAATTATACCCATAGATTAGGACTCCCCTCTATTTGACACAACCCTCGAAAACTTGACCATAATCCGTCCTACAACTAGTAAGATGATTGCTATGATTCCCATATATCCTACGGAGAACAGGAGAGGTAGAGGATCAAACCTCTCGGTTTCAGACCCCTCAGTCTCAGACTCCTCAGTCTCATACTCTACTAGTATGTCCCGTTCCGTGTTGCCTGAGAAGGTGTTGTTGGCCACGGCATTGGACTCTGAGTAATAGAGGTAGATGCCAATCCTGTTGCTGTTGCAGATGTTGTTCTCCACAGTGTTGGAATTTGATTCATAGAGCTGGATGCCACTTTCGCGATTGCTAAAGCATGTGTTGTTCGTCACGGTGTTGGAATCTGAACCATCGAGGAAGATGCCAACGTCATTATTGTCGCAGGTGTTGTTAGCCACGATGGCATATGCCTCAGAGAGCCAAATGCCGTCGCCATTGTTGTTGCAGGTGTTGTTAGCCACGGTGTTTGAATCCGTGATGCGGAGGTACATGCCCAATCTGTTGTTGTTGCAGGTGTTGTTGACCACCATGTTGTTGCAGGTGTTCCCGCCGAAAAGGATAATGCCACCCCAGTTGTTGTTGCAGGTGTTGTTGACCAGCTCACCATTGGTGACATTGTCGAGGACGATTCCGCACCCATAAAAGGTCGTCAACGTGGGATGGCCGCCAGCATCAGTGAGATTGCAGCTGCTGATGATAAAGCTGACTCGCGTATTTCTGATTTCTATGCAGTTACCTGTTTCATTGCCGAGGTCAATTTCCAGCCCATCGAGTATGTACGGGTCCTCAGGAGAGCCATCACCAGGCCATCCCTCCAAGAGAGCTGTGTCATTGAAGTTGGCATCCCCATCGATTGCTATGGCAGCATGTGGGGCGCCTAGAACATAATTTCTCTTTTCCCAAGGTTCTAGAATCATGGGGTGAGATTGCATCAAATAATACACTAGACCGGCTGTTGTCAAGATGAATGAAAGTCCGACAGCAATGAAGCGAGTTCTAGGTCTCAAATGCCGATTCAGGTCCTTCAAGGGGCCCGGAGGCAACGGACATACCCTTGAGCAGTCCTTCACGTCTTGGCCCATTTGAGTCGCCTCCTGATGGTCTCAAACAGGTACACACCAAGCTCTGTGGGTGGCATTCCGGGCGGGATGCCTATCTCCCACTCCTCAGCCAGGGTTCGAAGGGTCTCAGTGCACTGCGCCTCCAGATCGCAGGTGCCACAGTGTCCCTCGTGTACATACCAGTTCTGAACTCCAATCTTGGGGGAGAATATGATGTATGTCTGTGATTCATAGGCATGGCAATAGCCCTCGGCAATACCATATCGAGCACTCAGACGATCTATCTTCACCCTGTTGACGGAGGCAGCATGTTCTATGAGCCTCTTGATCCGGGTCTCTGCTTCCTTCTGCTCCATGCTCACATAAGGCCTTGACAGATTCAGGTCCTCGGCGATCTCAGATGGCCTCTCTCTTTGACGCCTTCTGAGCCAGATGCGGGTCTGTTGCTCGGTCGGGAAGCGAAGAGTTGCGAACACCATCTCTCCTCCGTCGATTAAGTCTTTTCCCTTAATAATATTAAGAAAAATATATTAATAACTTCGTTATAAGTCATTCGACTCAATATTTGAGGTGTATTCGCGGTGGTAGATAGACTGGATTACAAGGTAATGGGATTAGCGATCTTGTTTCTACTATGTTGGATGGGATATAGCCCCCTGGCATGTAGAGGCGCAGTGGTTTGGTCTGATGACTTTGATGATGGCAACTATGATGGATGGACCATCTGTGATAACACGGTGTATAATAATGGTTCAGAGTGGTCAGCCGACAATAACTATCTGCAATTAGACCAGGGGACGTGGAGTAGTTATTACTCATTATATTGGGGGATAATTAGTCATCCCAGTGATGTGGCATATGGGACATGGAGTTTTGATTTCAAATTCGATGAGGCCAAAGTTCAATCCGACACATTTGCTTCGGTCGATTTCATCAGTAGCAATTTGGATGGAGATTATATGAGCGACTGGAGATGTTACTGGATCTATTTTGAGGCAATTTCCACATCAGAATTCGAGATAAAACTTCGAAAGAATATCGCTACAATTCTCGATACATATGAGACCCCTGTACCTGTTACAGGTTGGCATCACATAGATGTGACTAGAACGGAGGCCGGATTGATCTCAGTATACCACGACGGTGCTCTGATCATGGAAGCAGTGGACACAGATATCGACACATCTGAGCTGTTTGTGTTTTCTCCACAAGAAGGAGCAATGTTTGACAACATCGTAGTGCACGATGATATTCCACTTGACATTATTCCTATTGTTATCATAATAGCATCAGCTGTTGTGATAATTGCAGTCGTAGTCATCTATCTGAAACGAAGGTGATGCGAACTACAGCTACATCATCCAAAAATGCAAGGGAGCTTCACGCTCCCTCATTCTTCTTTTCATCTCAAACAATCTGAATGGACTTCAGATGTGTAGCGAGAGGGGTCCTGTTCACCACAAAACCCGCCATGGTCCAACCCATTGCTACATACATAAAGAGGAACTTGGCAAGGGCAAAGCTCGAGTGAGCGATCGCGAGCCAGCTAGCGAATCCCACTGGGTCAGCAGCCATCGAGAGCAGGAACACATTCTCGATCCCGTCAAGAACAGCAGCTATGACACCGACCCATGCAAGTGATAGACCAATCCTCTTTGGGAAACCACTCCTATAGTTCCATGAGATGAGCCTAGCAGCACTGAAAAAGAAGATACCGTAGAAGAGTATGAACAGATAGTCAGCAATATTTGCTGTGATGAAGAGTCCCATATCTGTGGGACTCATGAGTGAGAAGTAGTTCCTAATGACCTCTGCATTGAAACCGAGCTGAGTGTCTTCCATTGTACCAGCATAGCCTGACATCTGTAACAAGACTATCACAAGCGTCGCAGCGAGCATCAGTAGCGGGAAACTTACAAGTATGATGCGGCGCAATCTTCTCTGTTCGTCTTTGGATTTCCTTTCTTCACCATTCCAATTTATCAAGTGAATCAACTCCATTAGTGAATGAACGTTCACTTACCAATAAGTGAATGAGCATTCATTTATATGTTTTTCTTGATACGCAATAGCTCACAATGAGGACACGTGACCAGAGAAAATACGACTCGATTGTCAAAGCAACTATTGATCTGACAAACAAGCTAGGCATTGATGGTATCTCTATCTCGAAGATTGCGAAGAATGCGAAGGTCTCTCCAGCAACCATCTACATCTACTTCAAGAACAAGGAGGATCTCTTCACCAAGCTGTATGTCGACATTAGAAACAAAATGAGTCAGGGTGCACTAGAGGTGATTGAGGAGGGAATGACAATAGAGGAAACCTTCAAGTCCATCTGGTACCACTCCTTTACCTTCAACCTCAAGCACCCAGAGTATCTCACGTATCGAGAGCAGTTTGAGCAAACGGCAATGATGAGGAAGATCAGAGTGGAGGACTTCGAGCTCTTTCAAACAGTTGATGACCTACTGAAACGGGGCATCAAGGAAAAGACAATCATGGACTGTCCTCTTCCGATCCTAACCGCTTTTGCTTACGTCCCCATCATCACTCTTCTGAAGTACCATCATGCGGGAATAATCAAGATGGAAGAGGAGAATATCAGGCAGGCATGTGAGATTGCTTGGAATACAATTCATTCGTAATCTTGGGTTGCAATATATATTCAGACCCGACTAGTATTTCCTTCAATAATAACCTATAAGGATGAGGAGCCCCACCAATCATCGGTTGAGATTGACTGATTGGGTGAATACGAAACGACTTCTATGGTGGTTGATTGCTGGCACACGAGGTGGTGTAAACCGAGCCAGAATCATAAACCTCCTACATGAGAGACCGTATAATGCCAATCAGCTCGCGAATCTCCTAAATCTCGACTACAAGACGGTCAGACATCATATCGAATTCTTGATGAAGCATGAAGTTTTGGTTCAGCAAGGAGAAGGGTATGGTTCAGTTTTCTATCTCTCAAGTGAGATCGATGCAAACTTCGAGAGTTTTGAAGAGATTTGGGCACAAATTGGGAAAAGTGGTATAGGTGGCAACGATGAATCAGGATGATGAGATGATGAACAGAAAGACATCAGTGATCCTAACAATCACAGTGATTGCGGTAGTTGTAGCAGTCATAGGACTTGTGCTCGCTAATTTCATGCTTCTTCCACCTCACACAGCGCCGCCGCCGATTCCTGAGCCGGACCGCTTTCTGATGGACATCTACTTGAAGGTCAAGACCATGGTTTCGCTGGTGAATGTTGTCCTCATCATCTCACTGATATCAATATACTATGACATCTATCATCAGGTCAAGTCCCAATTCACCATGGGACTTATCATCGTCATGTTAGTCCTTCTCATGTACGCTCTTACATCAAATCCAATTGTTCAGGTTCTATTCGGATACCAAGCACAAGGACTAGGACCTTTCGCTATGATTCCTGATATTTTCACAACATTCGCACTGGGTCTACTCCTGTACATCAGTCTTGATTAATCCCAAACCGGAGAGATTTGGGTATAATCAGGAGTGATTTCGGTAAACCACTATATACTCTTCTCAAAGACTTTTACTTGCAATGTCGGCTGAAGAACAATCAATGGACACCCGCTCAAGCTCAGAGCGCTTGCTAAGTAAGGACAATATCAAAGCATATCTCCTCACATTGTTTGGACTTGCGGCAATCATTGGTCTCTACTATCTCCTCACGGGTCCAGCTGCTGGAACCCAACCTCTTGGAGGGCGACCTGTAGGCGGCCAACCTCCAAGAGGAACACCAGGTTTACCCATAGGAGGGTTGCCTGGTCAGTCACCCGTAGCTGGAGTAGGGCTGATGACAATGGGTATATGGCCACTTTGGGGAGACCTTGTACTTCCATCTCTTCTTGAGTTGGCAATTGGTATAGGGATTCTTGTCGCCTTCGGATTGGCGATTGGATACATGTACAGAAAGGGAGGTACACGTCCAAGCATCTACCTGATAGTTATCGTTGGAATTCTCTTGATTATTGCCACTAATCTGATCCATGGTTGGCAAACTGGCATTGAACAGACAATTGGAGCAGCAAGCGAGATATTTGCAGATGTTCTCAACATTGATTCCTTTGTGGATTTCATTGGGAATTTTGAGGCCCTTCAACCAACACTATCACTTCACGCTCAGACTCAACCACCAGGAGCAGTCCTGGCAATATACTTCCTCTACCAAATTCTCGGAGATCCCAGTCTGATAGCCATTGGTCTTTCTATCATAGCAGGGGTTGGATCAGCCTTCTTCCTCCGAGGAATTGTGAAGCGGTTCTTTGATGATGACTCTGCTCGATACGCAGTATTCCTGTATCTTATACTTCCAGCAGTACAGGTCTACTATCTTGCCAATATCTACGCCCTTGTTGCCACTTTAGTCCTAGGCGTCCTTTACTTCTATCTCCATCCAGATAGCAGAATTTCCGCCGTTGGGACAGTCGTGAGTCTGTTCCTCTTGACCTTCATCACCTTTCTATCCGTCTTCATGGTCTTCTTTCTCTTCATTTACGAGATGCTTAACGCTAATTCTGAGATTAGAGCAGGCACTGCAATCCAAAGGATGAGAGCAACATTTCAACACATCAAATATCCCCTCTTGCTCTCCCTAAGCGTAGGAACTGTCTATGGTCTCCTACTTGTCACACTTGGATTCAATTACATCAATGCGTTCTTCTACGCGAGCTACTTGGAGAATCCAAATGGATTCATGCTATTGGCAAACCCTGCCCAATACATTGCGACCAGGGCTCAGAATGTCTTGGACATAGTCATCTTTTTTGGGCCAGTCCTCTCAGTACTTGCGTATCGGGGATTAAAGCTGCTGAGAGAGGATGCAGCAGAGAATACTGAGTCTTCAAAGATGTATAACTTGGTCCTCGCAGCTCTAATTGCTCTTAGTCTTCTCTTCCTTGCAGGCGCTCCGAAGAAAGGAGAGACAGCAAGAATCTGTATGTTCTTCCTCCCCTTTCTATTGATACCAGTCATCACTTACATCCAGAGGATGGAATTGAATAATCGGGACAAGATCATCCTGTTGATACTTGTCTTCGGGCAGGCAGTATTATTGCAGCTCATTGGTTTCTGGCTCTGGTGAGTAGGTTCAGACCTCGAGGATCAGTTGAATCGGACTCAATCAGAGGTAAGAAGAGCTGCATAGTCTGCTACTGCGAGTAGAGGATCCTTTGAAAAATCGGGAACATGCAGAAAGTAGGCGGAGCCTCTTATTGGAACAGCTAGGAGTATTCCTTCTCCCGAAAATATCTTACCCTCAGGTGTTGGGATTGAGAACGTCCCGTGACTGTCGTGTATTCGGAGACCCGATATGTGCAGAGTGGAACTCCATTTCCAGAAATTCAGTGGAACGTCTATCTCTACAGAATTCGATGGCTCTGCATGCTTGAAGGACACGAAATACAGACCGTATGGAGCTTTTCGTAGGATGAAGATGAAAGTGTCTTCTCTCTTTATGACAGCATACTCTAGGGTGATAGTGGGTTCTGGAGGAGAGACCCGCTGTAAGACCTTTATTCCATAGATATAGGCATTCCAGCCCGATCTTAAGGAAAGGAAGTACATGCCAACAAAAGTAACCATAAACGAAGCAATGAGGCCAGGAAAGAAGATCACTTCTGCAATCTCCCGAGGGATGAAGAAAATATCTATGGGAAGGAACAATACAGGGGTGAAGAGCATGATGGCCCCACGAATTTGTGCCCTGCTCGTCTTTCTATCGTATTCTCTCATTGAATCGACTGAATCCAAGGAAAGATCACCGAATTCTGAACTCTCCATTAGTCTCACTATTGTTTGTAAGTACATCCTGAGAGTGTAAGAAGTATTCGCTGCAACATGAAAAGCCAAGATTGGATTCAGCTGCATTTTTCCCCAACAGGTCCTAGTCGCCATTTTTCCGAAAAGCGGCATTCTCAAATTTCAGATCCAGAATGCTATGAGAAGAACTACGAGTATTCCAACGATTACTCCAATAATAGTGACTGCAATTCGTTTCAGATTCAATGGTAGTTCATCTCCAGAGTCCCATGCAATTGCAGAGGGTACAACTCTATCTAGGAGGGCATTTGAGAAGCGGTGCGAGGTGCGAACTTCACTTCAGCTAAGCCCCTCAGACGCAATTAATACAGGACTGACTGTGGCTATAGTTATAGTCTTTGGTCATCGGATTGTAGGAAACCTGCAAGGGTCAATTTTCGATATCAGCAGCATTCTGCGTATGAATTGCCATTTATTTAGGACTCGTATCATGGGACATACGAGGTATTATCATTGATTCAACTAGGTCTTACACTTCCTTTCGACACGGTACTGATTGTCGTCATGGTTGTACTGCTTCTTGTTTGGGTAGTAGTTGAACTGAGATTCGAGGGTATGATAAGAAATGTCGTCCGGATATTCTCCGCATTTGCCTTATGTGTGCTATTCATGTTGTATGCAACTGCAGCAGGGATGATAGTCTGGTGAGCTTGGGACTAGTCAGGGAGCATCATGGCTCGTCAGATATGCCGACTCCTCCTTCTGCTCTGCAGTCATAAGAAACAGATGGAGACTCTCGAATAGGAATACCCTCTTGCTATATTGAATTCACAATGAATTTAATCTGGTTTCGTAGTATGGGTATGAGTTAATGGGAGGAGTGTAATGGATGAACAATCACAAAAGCCCGTCCTTCGGTCGTTTCACGCTGGAGCAGGCAAAAGAAATGATTGAACAAGACCCTGCCTCATTTCAGGGTTATTTGGTTCTAGGGGAACTTCTCTATAATTCAAAGCAGTTCGGTGAGGCGGTTGAATCCCTAAGGAGCGGGATAGAATTACTTCAGAAAGATCTTGATAATCAGGCTGAAGGTGCTTCACATTTAGGAAGGTTTCCCATGCAGATGATTAAGACCCTCTTTCATGATGCCAGCATGATGTACGGAGATTGTCTGATAAAATCCGAACAGTATGAAGAAGCCTCCAAGGTGCTTGGACAGGGACTAAAGATGGATAATGCAAGAGCAGATGGATGGAATCTGCTTGCTATTGCGCAGGCCAATAGTGGAAATTCCAACTGGGCGACTCACTCATTTCGGCAGGCAGTATTTCGTGACCCGTCACGTAAAGACCTGTGGTCGAATCTTCAGATCTCCTATCAAAACCTTGGACGCCCTGAAGCAGAGACTATCCAGCAAGTACTTGATGGTGGAGGAGATATGGAGGAGGATTTGCTAATCTTGATAGACCTCCTGATTGGCGGAGGGGATTATGAAGATGCAAGAACCGCGATTGATATGCTGACGGAAAGGGAGTCCATCAAAGCACTTATTCAAATAAGCAGGTTGCATCTCGTAGAAGGCGATAATAAGAAGGCTGAGAAATCGCTTAAGAAGATTATAAAATCAGAGAAGGACAACCTCCAAGGACTTTGGAATTTGGCACGTGTCCTTGCAATTCAAGGAAAGAAGAAAGAGGCTCTAAAGGGAATAAATGAGATTCTAAAGATATCCTCGAATCATTCCGATGCGCTTCTGCTCCGAGACTTGCTAGAATCTGATAGTGGGGGAAAAGTGAAGTTCGGTGTTTTCACATACGAAGAAATGGAAACTGAACCTGATGATGAACGCACCATCCACCAGTACAAGGTTCGACCAGAATTGTATCTGCCAATCGGGTCAACCCTTGAGGACGCAGTTCATTTTCTCTACAAAGGCGAATTCTTTAGGTTCTCAGATAAGAAGAATATGAAATACGCTCTCATGATGATCTTTCAAGACTCAGGAGGAATGAGAATATCCTGCAATGCAATACCAGCTCCAGTAGGAAAATCTGCGATTGGCATCCATGAGTATATAGGAATCGAACCTCTTTCCTACTTCGTTTCGAAACATGAACCAACTAGCGGTGACGCATCCTTTTCCTCCCTGCTGGTCCCTGGCGGAGTCTATTCCCTAATTCCATCGTCCCTACATCCACTTCAACGTGTTGTGGTCCTGAGCACATATACAATGTTGGTAAAGCGGGAAGTAGAACAGCAGATGGCACATTGGTCATACGATGACTCTTGGTAGTCATTGTGGAGTGAATCCTATTCTCTAATGACCCTCCAGAATTTCTGAGTTAGTCTTCTCTCAGTAGGGCACGGACCTGGGCAAGAATACTTCTGATGGTGTTGTTTGATGGATCTAACTCGAGGGCCTCCAATAGTGATTTCTCTGATTCTTTGTATTTCTTCATCTCCTTAAACGCAACACCGATATTCCACTTTATTTTAGCCACCAACTTATGGTCCGGACTCATATCTAGTGATTTCTTGTACATCTTGGACGCTTCTTTCCACTTACTCCATTTTAGATAGAGATTCCCCAAGTTAAACCATCCAAGTGCGAAATCTCTGTGCTCTTTCGTCAGCTGCTTCAAGACTTTCTCAGCCTCTTTCTCCTGCCCAATTTCTTTCAGCAGAACGGAATAGTTGAGCAAGACTGTTGGAGATGGTACTGTTGACACAACAAGAGCCTTGCCAAAGGCATCATATGCCTCCTCTAATCTTCCCTGTGCTCTTAGAACTGACCCTAGCATCCCCCAACCATCCGGATTTAATGGATCCAATGCTATTGCGCTTCTATAGTATTGCTCAGCCTCATGAAATTCTCCGTTGTCAAACATCATTGCCGCAGTATTGATCAGTTTAGAGTATTCCGGGTGTTGATCATCTGCCTTCTCTGTGCTGACGGTAATGTCGGTGGTAGCACCACCACCACAGAATGTCTTCCACATCATTTCCGCCTTAATCACATACTCATCATTTGGTGCTATCTGCTGGGCTCTCGTAAGGGCTTCTTTTGCTTCATCACATCTCCCCCTCCTGGTCAGATGAGCGGCGAGATTGACCCAAGGAGCATCGTCATTCGGGTCATATTCAATTGCGGTTCTCCATGCCTCTTCTGCTTCTTCCGGTCGGTCAGTGTTGTCAAGGACTATTCCAAGCTCAAGCCAGGCGCCTGCATGGTCCTGTTTATACTTGATTGTATTCCGAAAGGCATTTTCGGCTTCATGAAGGTCATTTCGACGAAGATAGACCTTCCCGAGCTGAAAGTGGGCATTTACATAATCTGGACGAAGTTCGATGACTCTTTTGAGTGCGGTTACTCCTTCCGAATCTTTTCCTTGGGCGATTAGGGCTTTGCCAAGGTTCATCCAAGCAAAGTGATTGTTCGGCACATCAGGTGTAACAGTTCTGAGCAGATTCTCCGCTTCAGCATACTCCCCCTCTTCGATCAATGTTGAGGCCAAGTCTATCCGAGCACCTGCATGACGCTCGTCAATCTCGATTGCTTTTCTGAAAGCCGCTTTCTCTTCGGATCGCCTTCCCATCTGATAGTACAAGGTGCCAAGCTTGAACCAGATCTCTGCAGTGTTCAAGTTGATCTCAATTGCTTCTTTGTAGACCTGCTCGGCCTTTGCCAATTCTCCTCTTCTGATATGCATATCTGCGATTCTCAAAAGTGGAGCAACTTCCTTTGCATATTTCTCGGAGGTTATTTCATCTTTGACACTGGAATAGCCAGTCATCTGTAATTCCCTCCTAACAGCTTCCAAATGGCCTCGGATGTGTTCTTCCCATTCTTTGGATCTGGCAATTCCCCCGGAATCAGCTTCTAAGGATTCAGCCAACAATGGTTCAGCTTCTTCATACCTGCGCGTCTTGGCGAGTAGAATACCCAGGTTTGCTACAGCTGTACTGTTCGCAGAGTTGCATTCAATGGCTTTTCTAAGTGCTTCTTCAGCCATACCTTCCATAGCTTGAATCTGAAGATAGAAGGTGCCAAGAGTCCCCCAGATTGCGCTACTATTTGGAAGATGTTCTAGACCTCTCCGAGAAGCAATAACTGACAGATGTAGATTGCCCATGTCTTGGTGGACCATAGCCAGATTTATCCATGCGGCTTCGAACTTGGGAAATATCTCCACGGCCTGCTCGTAGTTCTCTAACGCATTCTCCAAACGACCTGCTTTTTCATCTAACAGTCCCTTTTCGAATGCATCGAATGCTTCTGGAGGCGTGTTTTCGCGTGATGGAGGTATCATCCAGAGCAATAGAATTGAGTATATACTGTGTTTGCTCAAGCAACATTCCCTCACGGATTTGACGCGCAATCCCTCTGATGAGTATTACTGCGACTGCTTTTTGATAGTCGCTCTGGGTTCTTTTGGGCATCATGTCGTTGGGTGTTCTAATTTGTGGGCTTATATTAGAAAGAAGCAAAGTCTGCAGAAACAACATGAGAGCCAAATAGGCATCGAAACCGAAATGCTTCTTGTCGTGATTTAGTGATTTCTCAGATCGTTCTTAGCATACGCATTGAACAATACTCTCATTATTCAATAACCGTCAAAGAAAGGGGGGTCAATATCCAAGACACCTATGTCATCATCGTCAACTTTATATGCAAATGTTGCGTATGGTGATAATGGTGACAAATATGACATCGGATGAAACAAACAACGATGATAGTGAAGTACGAGATCGAATGCGGA
>JBHLPF010000051.1:0-18407 GCA_048939765.1 Promethearchaeota archaeon | reverse complement strand
AATTGAAATTATTGCTTTAAGGTGTTTGGAAGAGCCCTAGTTGGCAGGGACCGCTTGAGTGCACAGGTTTATTAACTATATTGAACTTCAACTAGCTCGTCGATTCGTTTCACAATATGTGGAGGACGAAACTTGGAGTATTCGAATGATAACGAAGAGGAGCCAGCTGAGGCTCCTGAGGAAGAGGAAAGCGCCCCTCCCGCACCAGTTCGAAGAGGACGTTCCGGCTGGTCAGGAACAAAGAGGAAAGGAAATGCATCAGCTGTTTCTTTTGTTGTTTGGGTTGCTTTCGCAATGATCTGGCTGTTCTTCTTTGCCGGAACAGGATACACATTCTGGGAGAATGTCGCAGTACTAGGAGCTTCTTTCCTATTCATTGGTTGGGTCAATGCCATAATGTGGGCTCCTTCAGCATGGAGAATACGGCTCTCAATCACAGTTGGAATTGGCTGGTTGATTTTCATAGTGCTCTGGTGGCCTTTCTATGCCACATTTTACAGTGGTTACCAGAATTTCGCAGTCATGATCCTATCAGTTGCGACCTTGATTGCAGTAACCGGAGGTCCTTGGATGACACAAGTTCCCCGGGAAGCATTCATGGCTTTCAGGGGGCGCGCAGTGCTGGGTCTAGTGACTCTCTATTCATACTTCGCATTCCTGATCATCTGGCTTTGGGTCTATGCCGGAGGATATGGCCTCTATTTCAATATCACAGTAGGTCTAGTCGTTACACTAGTCGTTTACATAGTGGCTGTCGGCATTTCAGTGACTGATGCAGAAATGGGTCCTATTCCCAGATGGGTGGGTCCAGGCATAGGCTTTGTATGGTTAGTCCTACTCATTGTGTGGTTCTATTTCTTCGCTTCAGGATTTAACGACTACCAGAACTTTGCAGTTGTAATCCTATCTATAGTCCTCATGGGTGCTATTGGAGCGGTAATTGGCAGGAGCAAATGGGGCGGCATTGAGTCATTCGACTGGAGAGATTGATACGATATGATCCGGAGAAGACTCGGAGCCCTGCTCTGTTTCCTTCTCCCTTCCCTCCTATTTTGGAGCCCTTTCTTCACCATCTAAATTATCGTCGATATGAAAGAGTTGAGCCATGGATACATCAAGATAATCCCTATGACAATGAGTAGACCGCCAACCAGATATTCCAGGGTTTTTGCTGAATTTGCAATCTGCATTGCTATCCTGGTTCTGGCCTCTCCAGTCGCTAGCGCTATTGCCAAATATGGTATCATCACAGCAATCGACAATAGAACGAACATCACTACTTGCACCGAGATTTCTGGCTGTGCTCCGAATAATGCAAACAGACCAATAATCACCGGTCCTGAGCAAGGCGCTGCCAATAGAGAATAACCAAATCCTACAATAAAGACTCCTGAGAGACCGGTTGGCTTTTCTGGTTGGCTTCCAATGCTGAGTGAGTTCAATCGGAGCTTCTCTCTGAGAGTGGACGATACAGTCACAAATCCGAGAAATATTACAATTCCGCCAAGAACAGCTTGGAAAATCGTATAATTCTGAATTATAAACCGTCCAATCAATCCAGAAACTGCGAAGTATATGGCGAGCGAACTCAGAATGCCTGCTGTAAGAGCAATGGTGACGATTACACTCCTTGACCTATCATCTGCAGATGCAAGACTTCTAATCAGGAAGAGTGGCAGTAATGGGAAGATGCACGGTGAGGTAGCAATATACAGTCCTGACAAGAATGCTGCCGCTAACTGGGCAAACTCAATGATTTGTAGCATAGGCTTCGCAATTCCTTCACTGTTCGCAACGATCACTGAGGGATTAGGTTGCCCCTTTCCCAAGCCCTGATAAAAGTTACACTATGAGGAACGGCTTTGGATGATATTCCGCAGTTGAATATTGTAGTATAATGGCATTGGTGCTTCATCCCTATTTCCGACTATCGACAGCTTTCATCGCTCCACCATTAGGTAATTTCTGCATCGCTGTGATCAAGCCAATCGCACGACTATTATCCGACCAGTTAACAATTGTTTATTCATATCCGTGAATGTGACTGTATCCTCACAGTCACAGGTGCTTAAATCCTAATTTAGACAGCGAATCAACTACAAAAACGGTGAATTCGTGTGATGAGTGATGAACAGCTCAGAGAGGAGCTGCATAACATTAGTCTGACAAAGAGTCAAACCATCGTGCTCGACCTGATGAGAACAAGAGGAAAGAAAGGCGTGACACCAAAGCAGCTTCTTCAGGAAGTTCCTTTTGCTGCGAGAACCGTTAGATATGCGCTGCGGAAACTACTCAGGAAGAAGTTGATCAAACGTATACCTTGCCTTCAAGACATGCGCCAGTGGATCTATCTGCCCGCCTGAATGTCAAGCCTTACGCATCTCTACCTTTCCAACAGTGCTGTCCTTGCCGGCAAAAAGGACTTTACCATGTGCCTTGACAAGCTCGGAATATACGTCCAAAGGATTTTCTATTCTAGCCAGCGTCTCGGAGTTATAGGCACAAATTGCCGTCAAGGGGATATCAAGAATGGTATGGAGCGCTTTCTCATACTCAATCAAGTCGTCCACCAGCGAGTGTTCCATGAAACATGACATCTCTCCAGTGACTCTCAGACCCTTGAATCCCTCAGCAAGTGCGTTTGAGTAGTAGCTATCCCATGCATCCATAATATCTAGAACACTGAACTTTCCATCTTTGATATAGATGTCAGTGTAATTCATTATGTCCAGAGCACCTGTCTTCTCGTACTCGCTCACAGGAATGCCGAACTTCTGCATAGCCATTCGAATTTCTTTAGGAGACTCTTCTGAACAGACGTACTTCACAGCCTCTCCGTTTTCCAGTCCATATCTAAGGTAGTTGAAGAGCGTGTTTCGCTTTGCCTCAAGTGAGTCGTACATTAGAATCACATGATCTCTTGGTCTCAGATGTTTCACAATCCTAGTCATCTTCTCAGATGGGGAGAGTCTGAAATCTTTCCAGGACGTAGACTTGGCATATTGTTCCTCGAAGTCTCTCTCGATGAGTCCTACAAGGCTAGGGTCATCTGTCCACAGGCATTTCAAATCGGACAATGTTCCATCAGGTGTCGTTGTGATTAGTACCTGCTTTCGGTCGACCATAACATATCGACTGGGGAGTGTTTCCACATATCTCAAATCGAAGGAATTGTTTGGAACATGCTTCTGAAGAGCTTCAGGGATAGTTTCCTCCTTGTCAGGACAGACCGTCAGTATACGAACTTTGACAACTCGCTTGTTTGTGTTCTCCAGAGCATCTGCATAGTTGAGTATGAATCGAACGATGTCTGCACCTGAATCTACTATGTCAATTGAAGTTCTAGCGTTGCTAATTAATGCCGAAGTCCTTGCAGAAACTGCGTCCTTTTCAGATATCAATGTGAAATGATGCATTTCCTCATCCAAATCCATCTCTTCAGGTTCTGCCTCCAGACTATCAAGTATATTCTCTCTCATTGAATAGAGGTTTGAGAGTTCTTGTTTTGCCTGCTCCTCTTTCCGACTAATCAGGAAGCTGAGAGCCTCCTCGATTGGCATTGCCCTGATCTTAACGGGTCTACCAAGAATTCGATCTATAAGTCCGACTTTTTCGAGCTTTGGCAATGTTCGATAGACTTCCTCACGACGAATCTTCGCAATCTTGGAAACCTTGCTTGCAGAGGTTGGTCCGAGCTTGACTGCAGCCAGATAGACCTTCGCCTCATAGGGCGTTAGTCCAAATTCGGACAGTTTCCTTGCGCTGTCCTCAAATGCGGACAATCATCTCCACTCCTTGGATTAAACTATGTTAACCTCTGTGCGAGGACCCATTTCATTATTTTGGATGACGTCTTTGTCCTCGAGAGTGCCGACGTGGCTTAATAGAACCTGTTTCGCTTGGCGGCATCAAACATAGCGACAATATTCTCTGGCGGGACTTCGGCAGTTATATTGTGTATATTTGAGGCAATATACCCACCACCGGGTTTCAAGCATGCCATATTGCGTTCGACCTCTTGACGAATCTCGTCAGTGGAACCAAATGGAAGGGTCTTCTGCGTGTCGCAAAGACCGCCCCAGAAAGCTATCATATCGCCGAATCGTTGCTTCAGACTACAAGGCTCCATATCAAATGCGCCGACCTGAACAGGATTTATTGCGTCATAACCGATTTCTGCGAAGTGGGGGATGAAATGAGGGACTGACCCACAGCTGTGGTAATTCATCTTTATATCAGCTAGTTCGTGCACCTTTAGTGCGAACCGTTTTTCTATCGGCTTGATTAGTGGTTCATAGATGCGCTTGGGGCTCATGATTGGACCTGCCTGCTCTGCCAAGTCTCCATTGTTGCACACAATGTCGACATAGTGCTCATCTCCAAATCTCACTTCTTCAAGAAATGTGGTCACATAATCTGTCCAATATCTCTCCAGCTCTTCCATGGCTGCGATAATCAGTTCTGGATTCTTCTGCAGATGCCTCATAGCTTTTGCAAATCCAAAAAGGAATGTGGTATATTCATAGATGCACCCCAGAGGGGGAGTGCCAATGGCATAGTCTGTGTGCTCTCTAAGTTCTTTTGCCCGTTCTCTCAATCCCTTGAGAGGGGTCCTGTCCCTCCCATCGGGCCATTCATGTTCTTTAATCTCATTGACCGTCTTCATGTCTGCTAGAGGATGAATAACTGGATCATAGTATAGAGTATCTTTCAGATCCTTTTCTGCAGCATTTCCCCAGAACACCCCAAATTGGTCCCATACGCCCTGGAATTTTCCTTCTACTTCGGGCACGAAACTTGCGGGTCGAAAAGAAGATGGTGCACGAAGCCATCGAATGTCGATGTGAAATCGTTCAAGCACTTCTTCACAAGGATCAGCAATCTGCTGCAGAAAATCACTATAGCGAATGTTGTCATCCTCGATACTGAGATATTCGAGCAGTCGTCGATATGCTACAATATGAATACTTGACTGGTTTCCGCCAAAGTCTAACGGAACCATATCTGGTTTCTTGTGATTCAATGCAGCCATGACACGTTCTCGTGAATTCATGTCAATATTCTCCGAGTTTCTTCACCAAATTTCCTGCTATCTGCAAATCTCGGAGGGCAAGGTCTAGAGGTTCCCAAGGCCATTCGCAGCCAGCTGAGAACATATACTTCCCGCCTGGTTTTCCTGCCTCGATTGTTTCAGCTATCATTTTCTTGACTTGAGATGCGGTATACATGTTATTTCCAAGAATGGAAGTGTTAGTGTTCCCTCGAAGACATACTCTGTCCCCGATCTTCTCCTTTGCTGTGGCCATGTCCACTTGGTAGTCTATGTCCAGAACCGAGGTTCCTGAGTCAGTAACGAGTTCCAACATGTCACGACCTTCATTGTCTATCACGGAACTATCACCACACACGTGGTAGAGTACTGGCGCACGCTTCCTAATCTCCCTGAAGAGTTTCTGTGTAGGTCTGAGGCAGACCTCTTCATACCGCTTGGGGCCAATCTGGGAAACAGCTGAGTCACCTGCACCGATGATGTCCGCTCCAACCTCAATCTGCATCTTAGCGAATTCAAGCTGAACTGGAAGCACTCGTTCAATGAGTCTTTGAATCAATTCATTCCAATCAGGTCTACGTGCAAGCTTTAGAACATTCACTAGACCAAACAAGCAGCATATCTCTGCGAACGGAGCCTCTATCCATCCGACAACACAGTGTTTGTCGCTAGCTTCTCTCAATAACCGAACTGCTTCAACCCGGTCTTGAATACGTTCGGCGGAGTCTAGGTTTGGCTCGTCAACTTCGTGGAAGCGCTCTCCATCGAGATGCTTCATAGCGACAGGAGTATGGCCCAAGAAATTGACCTCCACACCCCATGCGCTAGCTTCCCGATAGGCATCAGTTGAAACGTTGACATGGTCTATCCCATATGTCCTGGCGCATTTCATTTGAGCATCCGCAAGCACACACGCATTCTGACAGTAAACATCACTATACCCCGTTCCATTAATTGCAGCAGCCAAATGCATAATGAAGGGATTAAACGGGATTCTTTCCGCCATTCCTTCAATTGCTGCAAGAGTCAAGTCGCGTGGGGTCATCACACATGCTCCTCTCGTCTAGAATCTCAAAACCCATTTCAATGGTTCTTCTGAGGTGCTTTTGCCCTCCCATACTATTCTGTCGCCATCTCGGATGATTTCGACCTGTCTGCCATTGACAAGCAATGCAGTCGCACTATCTAGCTCGTCTTTTTCTAGTTTCAGTGTCATTATCCATTGTCCAGAGGATTTTGGAGAGTAACTCCCAGAATATCCCTCCTTTGACTTCTCTAGTTCGAGGAGAGGTGTTGAGAACTTGTACACGTCTTTGGGTAGCGTTGGAGCCAAGTCAACGCCTCTGTTATTGAACTCGACCCCCATCAACTTGGCAATTGCATAAAGTGACCAGGCGTGCGGATGCATATTCATCACAGGGAAATCTGTCCACCCAACTCCCATGAATCCTGCGGCCTCCTCTTCCTCCTCAAGGGCATCTCGTACTCCTCCTCTCGCCTCTACTGCAATTGTCTGCCCCGGGCGCTCCGCAAACTCAGAATTGTACGTATCTGGGCCACTCCAGATACCATACCACACATCAGGGTATTCCTCTGCATGCTTGGCTAAGGAGTTTCTCTTCCACTCATCCCAAGCCAAGCCTCCATCAATCAATGCAAGTGCCCATATTAGTGTGCCATTTATTGATGGCCAGACGCCAGCATTTGTACCAATACCAGGGTCTCCTGCCATCTGTTCCATAGGCTTGGAAAGAATCACTGCCCCATGTTTGGAGAAGGACCTGGCAAGATCGTCAATGGATCTCAAAAGAATATCAGCTTGGTCTTTGCTCGTGGCTCCGCCTATTATTGCCCAAGGCTGTGGTTCAAGCCACATTACATCAGCACCAATCCATCCAATATCATTACTAAGCCATGCGCGTTTGAACCACTTTCCATTCCACTGCTTATTCACTGCTTCTCGTTGCATTTCTGCAAAATCGCGCGACTCTTGCGCAAGATTCGTTTCCCCCATATACGTGAGTAATTGGCCATATAGTTTCATTACATAGGTGGACATAGCTGCGTTCAGCATGCTCTCTCCTGCATCTGTCACCTCTTCACGCTGTTCTTCCGGAACATATCCATGTACGACCATGTCATTCCAGTCACCATATGAGAGCCGGGCCAACCCGTGTCTTCCTATTGAATTTATATCGACCAGATATCTGAAGCAGAGCGCAAGCACATCTCGCACTCGTGCCTGTTTTGTTCTCTTTCCATATATCGGATACATGGTGATATCCTCATCTAAGAATTCGAGATCACGGTGACCAAGAACATACTCGCAAGCCAACCACAGGAGCCAAAGCTGTTGGTCACTTGGACGCCAGGGAGATGGCATATACATCCCATGTCCCACAATACCGTATGGAATGTTCCCCTCAGGAGTCACTGTCTTCAGTGTATATCTAATGACATTCTTGACAATCTCTGGTCGAGTAAACACAAGGGGTAGTGCATGCTGAAGAGGGTCTCGAGCAGCAGCTTGGATTCCAATGATATACTGATACATATGCCCTTGCGAGAGAATATGTTCATTGAAGAAGCTGTCAAAGGTGAGATTACTTCTAAGATAGTAATTATGCCAGCTCAACTCCCTATCCACCCATTCCTCATCCGTGAGGAGTTGTATCCTGTTGGCTCTCCATTGCTCACATGTCTTGGCCAATAGATTCGAGTAGTCATTCTCAATTTCAGCAACCAGGGCTTCAAGTTTCATGTCTTCTAGTAGATAGCCATAGGCGAAATAGAGCGTCTTTTTCTCTCCCGGCTCAAGATGAAATCTCCGCTCAATTAGGAGTCCTGTTTCGGAATCCCTAGTGGAATGTTTCATCGACAAAGGTCTGTGTATTCCCTCCGGAGCGCCTGCACCTCCATTTCCAAAGAACTCCATGACATCAGTGCCAAGTTCATCTGCCGGGCCATCCAAGGAAATCAAGAATGTTTTAGGAGGTGACTCATCCTCAAGAACGGTTTCTTTGATTGGTGGTTTAACGGGGCCTCCTGTAAGATGCTTTCCCTTTGTAGATAGGTACGCATTCAAAGCCTTCCATGCAATCTTATCACTCATAGTATTGCCTTTGAAGCGCTTTGAGTCCAACAGACCCCTATTGTGTGCTATTATCTCTGTCTTGTGGTCAAATCGACGACTGAAATCTCTACGAATCTCTGAGGCGGGCTTTTTCTGTGCTAAGGACATCATGAACGATTTGAATGAGAATTGATAGGGTTGACATCCCCAGTACTCAATCCACTTGAGATTGCAGGCTTGCGTGTTATGATTCTCTATTGTGACTTGAGAAACTATTACTGGAATATCTCCAAATGGTGCAAAGATCACCTGATCTAAAACATATGAATTGTCCTTCACTGTCTTTCTGAAATAACCCATGCCAAAGATACGATCAAACTCATCTGCCTGACCATTATAATATGTACTAAGGAACGATTCTCCATCGGTCAGATATCCTATGCCGCCTCCAAATTGAAACCTTGATGGGTCGTAATCGTTGAGAAACTTGGGACTGCCTTCATCCTGCCTAACCTGTACATGGCCATAATTTGAAACCACGGCGACAAGTCTATCATTTCCAACCTGATGAAGATGGTCGGTGTTTTGCCGCCAGACCTCAGTCATTGGTGATACGGCCTTTGGGTCCCTAATCTGGTCACATGTATAGCGATAAGCTGGAAGACCGAACTCATCCTTAATCCATTCACCGAAGTAGCCCGAACCAAATGGTTTCTCTGACATATCTTTCCTTCCTAAGTCCAATCAAACCGTCAACAAGCCATTAATCTCTTACTACATTCTGCCTGAAAGAATATTACGCAGTTTTCCCATTGAATCCGATTAGTCGAGGAAATATCGTGCAATTGTGAGTAGTGACAGAATATGAGTCTTAATGACATAACAAGAATGACAATCGAGCTTGATATCGATAACATTGCAGCAGCTGTTAAATCGCAACTCGATCGTGGTGCTGAGCCTCAGGACGTCTTGAAAGCCCTTACGGACGGCATGAATGAGGTCGGTCGTCTCTATGAATCGCATGAATACTTCCTTGCTGAACTAGTTCTGGCTGGGGAAACCATGAAGGAGGCTTTTGAAGTGCTAAAGCCTCATATCTCGTCGGAAGGAGCTGGTCAGAAAAACATGGTAATTGCGGCTACGGTGAGAGGCGATAATCATGACATTGGCAAAAACATCTTGATTACAATGTTGATTTCTGGTGGTTTCGATGTTATTGATCTTGGCATGGACTGTCCTAAGGAGAAAATAGTTGAAACCGTGAAGGAGTCTGGTGCCAGAATTGTAGCACTGAGCTGTCTGCTTACGATGACGATTAACGAGATATCTGAAGTTGACAAGGCTCTTGGAGAGGCGGGTCTTCGCGATGATGTGAAGCTGATTGTTGGTGGTGCACCCCTCAGTATGGATCTTGCCAAGAAGTTGGGGGCTGATGACTTTGGTGCAGACGCTATTGATGGCGTGAGACGCATTAGAGCTCTTTTGGAGGGATAATACTATTGGACGCACCAACACGAGTTTTGATGGCACTAAATCATGAGGAGCCTGACAGAGTTCCGGCGTTTGAGAGTGCTTTCACAAACAACACAATCATGAAATACTATGGAATCGAACCAGGTGCTGGTATCAAGGATGGTTATGAATCGATAAAGCGATTACCGGGCAAGGATCGCCTAGCAAACATGGCATTTTCCAGCCAAAAGTGGCTTGCCAAGAGTTTGGTCGATGGCTATGAGCTCCTACGACGTGCAAAAATCGACATCGGGCTAAGTTATGTTACACACACATATCGGAAGGGTATCGAAGGTGGCTACATAGACGAGTTTGGAAGAATTATGAATGTGGACTATTATGAGGATGGAACTCTGATTCTAGGCTATCGTGGAGGTTACTTAAAGAGCTTTGAAGACTATGAGAAATGGAAACAACCAAGCCCTCATGAGAAAAGGCGGCTTGCAGCCTTCTTTGCTGGCAAACAGGTTCAAGAACAGATGAACAATGAAATCCTATCTGTTCCTGCTATTGGTGGGATGATGGAAACAGCTTGGGAACCCTTTGGAATTGAAGTATTCTCACGTATCTTAGCCAAACCCAAACAGGCAAAGAAGATCTTTGATGATAGAGGGAATCTAGCACTCGAATTAGTGAAAATTCTTGGAGAGAATGGTGCTGAGCTTATTCTAATCTGGGATGACTATGGTTTCAAAAATGGATTGTTTATGAGCCCGCGGAACTTCAAAACATATGTTCTTCCTTGGCTCAAGCGAATCTGCGATGCTGCACATAAACGAAACTGCATGATTCTATTGCATTCAGATGGGGATTTAGCTATGATATTCGATGATATCACAAATTGTGGTATTGATGCAATTCACCCAATTGAACCCACTACAGCAAATCCTGATTACGATATTTTCAGTCTTGCAGAGAAATACGGTGATAGGCTTACTTTCGTAGGAAATATCAGCCCTGTCTTGTTAGCCACAGGCGAAATCTCTGAAATTAAGGAGTACAGCAAGAAATTGATTCGAGAAATTGCACCTGGAGGAGGATACTTCTTCAGCAGCGGACACAGCATAGTGCCTTCTGTGACGCTAGATAGATGGGAAGCAGTCATGGATGTACGAGAGAAGTATGGCAGCTATCCTATCAACGTCCCCAGTTGACCGTATGCTAAGTATCCATTCTCTCAGACTCTAAATCTGAACCCTCTGAACTTAGATAAGCCGCCCTCTTCTCCTTATGCAGCTTCTCTAGTTTCTCCTGCATTTCTACTAGGGCACCAGCGTGGAGTGGATAGAAATAGATGAAGATTAAACTTATAGCTGCTACCACTGCTGGCACGAGCAACCAGAGAATCTTGATCCCGAGTAGGGCTGACGCAGGTTGATCTCCGAGCGCACCCCCTTGGATGTATCCAAAAGATGCAAGAATAAAGGTGGCTACTATGGGGCCAAGACTTGTCCCTGGACGAGTCAACAGGGCCATTACTCCGATGAACATACCCTCTCTCCGTGAGCCGTGAAGCACCTCATCCTCATCTATTGCAAGGTACTGCATTGGAATGTGGAAAATGCCGTAACCAGATGCAAGAGTGATCACAATGAGTCCGAGCCATATAGTCCATTCGAAAGATGGTATAAGTATGATGAGGAAAAGGACTAGCGAACCTATGACTCTAACAATCCCGAACCTAAGCATGATTCTTCTCATTCCCCATCTTGACTGGAGTCTGATTGCTATGATGTTTCCCAAATATCCGACTATGAAGTAGATCACAAAGAATAGGAGAATGATGTCTAGTCCTGGCGTTATACTCTCCAAGAGAAGCAGATATACGAAGAAGTAACTCAAGCCCAAGCTTCCCAGCATATTCTGACAGAGATAGAACCCCGCATAGACAAGAAATGCCCTTGATCGAAATGTGGCAATGATTGATTCCTTTAGAGTGAAGACCTTGTCACTCTGGAACTCAGGACGCTCCTCGCACATAGCAGCAGTGAGTAAGATGAAGACGGTAGAGATTGCGGCTAGGATGAACATTATTGCTCTAAACTGGTCAGAATTGGGGGTAATGTTCGCGATTATTATGAAGACAGGTAGGGTCACAACGGTGCCCAAAACGGTTGCGAAGAACTGAGCCTTATTACGCTCATCAATGTCCATGGTCATCTCGGGAAGCAGGGCAAGCCAGAGGAGAATGACCAGAGTGTACATCGTGTCAAAGAGACAGATTGTCACTACATAGTGTAGGAATATTATAATCTGATTTGTAAGACTCCATGGGAACCACACAAGGAGAAAGGTGAGTGCCCAGATTGGACCGCCGTATTTGATGTAGATAAGCCGCCTGCTCCCCCATCGTTCCCTGTCGGTTCTATCTGACAGCTGCCCAGATAGCGGATCGTTCAGTGAGTTGATAGTCATGTAGATAATCTGTCCAAGAATGAAAAATGAAGGAAGGAGTGCAAGGTCGTCAAAGAAAAACTCGATGTACTTGAAGCTAAAAACGAATCCCAAGAGCCCAGTGGGAATTGAACCAAACGCATAACCCCAGAGGTTTTTCCGACTGAGCTTCTCCGAGCTACTCATATCACAATCTCCTCATCAGGCTGGTATTTGCCGATTATTATCTGTTCTTGAATTCGGAGAGATAAACCATCACAAGAAGCAGAGCATAGGTTCAGATTCCATGAACTCTCTTGACTAACTCGACTGTCTTGTCTTCACCATGCTTTGCCCAATATGCAAGCACACCGGTTCGCATGACCGCGTTCCGTTGACCTTTCGGATTGGATGGATTGAAATGTCCGACCTGAAGGTGACAGGGGAACTCTCTACAGAGTCCACAATGACTCACTCCCTTCGAGATAGTGCACTCGTACAATCTACATTTACCCCACCATGGATTTCCCTCTGAAGCTAGGCAGCCCGAACATTGACGTTCGTCTTCACCCTTATAGCTAGGGCAGACGTCACAGACATGACCACATGGATTAAGTTTCAAATCCGAATTTCCTCATCGGAAATGGTCACTGCAGGGACTTAAGGATGATGGCGCAAGAGTAAATATGCAGAGATGAGAAGTACAAGCATGCCAAAATGCCCGTATTGTTCTGAGGAATTACGAATAAAGCTAGCAGGAGCTTTTGTTTCAGAATTTGATGAAGAGTTCTTTTCCAGCCTTGACGCCTACGTAGGGAGAATGTCAAGAATGGCGAGAGGAGTAATTAGGTCTCAATATGGTAGGTTGAGGGACAATCCCCCTCTTGTCAATATGCTTGTCTGTTCGAACTGTGATAGTGTCATAAGTGCTGAGATTCAGACAACTCGATAGACAAAGAACTGTTCAAAGCTGATATCCGTCTGAAACAGATGGAAACGCAGGTTTTCACACCTCCAGCAATCCTTTTGTCCAAGAATGCATAGAATATATCATACTCTTTTCGGAGTGAGAGACATGGAAGAGAATAGCGTATACAAAATAATCGACCTAGTGGGCACCAGTGCTAAGAGCTGGGAGGATGCTGTGGCGACAATAGTGGCTAAAGCTAGCAAGAACCTGCGTGATCTTCGAATTGCCGAGGTAAAGAAGCTCGATGTCAAACTTGAGGATGGTAAGATTGTTGCCTACCGGGCTCGAGTCACATTGAGTTTCAAGTATGAGAAGGAGTAGTCTCGATTATAGGTTGAGAGTGGCGAGGGCGGTTGACTCCCTTGCCATCACATTTTCTTGGAAGCCGCTTTCGGTGCTGCAGATGAAAGACCGGTCAAACGCCTCTCCATATGGGGGCAAGGGATGGTCCCCGCGGAAGAGATCGATGAAGGAGGAGATTGGAACCATATGGAGTTCTTGTGGAGTAGACACCGAGTGGACTCGTCTCAAGAGAGTGCTCCTCCATTGCCCAGGAATCGAACTCACTGGTATCTCAGATCCAGACAAGGTGCAGATGATTGAGATACCATTCATAGAAGTCATCACGAAGCAGCATGGTCACATTGCAGCTGCATTCAGGGACGCAGGCGTAGTGGTGTCCTATGTAGAACCTTCAGTCAAGCCGCCTCCTAATCTAATGTTCGTAGCAGACTTACTCTTCACAACACCTGAGGGCGTCATTCTCGCTCGCCCAGCATCATCTGTACGCGCCGGTGAGGAGCGATTCATTGCTGAGTCATTGTCTAGACTGGGCATTCCTGTCCTGAAAAGTATCCGCGGGAATGGCACATTCGAAGGTGCTGATGCAGCATGGCTCAATTCTGATACAGTCATAATCGGAGTTGGTTTTCGCACCAACAGGGAGGGTGCTTCACAGGTGTCAAGCCTTCTGATGGAGATGGGGGTTGGAACCGTTGGAGTCGAAATTCCACCAGGCTCAATGCATCTCATGGGCGACGTTCGCTTTGCAGACCAGGACCTCGCAATTTGTAGACCTGGTAGAGTCTCTGGCAAAACTCTGGAAGTGCTACATGAACATGGATTCTCTACGCATTTCGCGCCCGACGAGTCCGAGATGACATTTGGCCTATCAATGAACTTCGTTGCATTAGGACCAAAACGAATTCTGACTGCAGATGGTAATCCCAAGACACAGGCGTTTTATGAGGACCTAGGACTGAGCTGTCAACTGGTTGACATAAGTGAGGTAACAAAAGCAGCTGGAGGCATAGGCTGTCTGACTGGCATTTTGGAAAGAGCATGATATGGGTTTCAACCACCCTTTCCTCGAATCTCCATTATGATCCACTCACTCACAGATTCTTCCCCATGAAAGAGCTGTTTCAAGTCTTCTTGAAGACTAGATGGTTTAAGGACGCAAATCCAACCGTCACCATAGGGGTCGCTGATCAGGGGGCTGTAGTCCTTTTCGAGGGCAGAGTTTGATTCAACGACAACTCCGGACACAGGATTCCTCATGGGCCCTACCCACTTGTTGCTCTCGAGTGTAGCAATGGGCCCCCCGATCATAATCTCTTTCCCCACAGGCCGGGGTGTAATTGCCCTAATCTCCCCAGCAAGATGAACTGCATATGGCGTGATTCCTGCGCGAACTCTGTCACCCTCAATTCTTGCCCATGTGTGGTCTGGATGGTAATATAGTTCCAATGGGAAATGGAATCCTTCGACCTCCAAAGAAGATACCACCAATTTCTCATAAATTCCTTCCACTTCATAAGTTATGTCATTATGTTTCAAGATGACTCCGCAAGTGGAAAGACTCATCTCGTGGATTATATCCGATATATATCAAAGCTGTAGTCGGTAGGCATCAGAGCATGAAGCCGCTTGGCACAATCACTATGTACTATCCCTTTCTCGAATCTGAAACAAGAAGTATGATCGAGGCCATCTCAAACAGCTCGCAATCCTATCGTGAATTCGTACTCAATCTGGCCAGCAAAGCCAGCAAAGAATCCGTTCCTTTTCATCTTGTCTACATGACCGCTCGCCACGCGTGGCAATTGTCTGAAGCGGATGTAATGCAACGACTGGCCGAAGCACATCGAGAGAATGCTATTATCAGACCTTGGACCTTTCACCAGAGAATTTCGGGCGAATCAGAGGGAGAGGTTGCTCAAATTCGAAAGTCCATTGAGGATGCAATTGCAGCGAAGCCTGAGGACTGGATTCTGGTTCAGTTCCCTCAGGTGTGCGAAGGTTTCTTGGGTCTCCTGACAGAGTTCAGTGGCTTCATCGAAGACATCGACAATATCATGGCAAGTAATCCCGACCTGGAATGTTTCAAGTCTGGGCTTCACAATGTCAAGTGTTGGCTATATGTGATGGATGATGATCTGAACAGTGCAATCTCGGAGATTGCACTGGGATTGGAGATTGCACGGAAATATGATGACCGCTATAGGGTGATGAGGCTCCTAATTGATCTCGCTAATCTGACGAAGAACTCGGACGTGCGCTCGGCATTAGATCATCTTGAGAGTGCCCATCTCATCTGTACAGAGCTAGATACAAGACATGATGAGAGCGTCATTCTAAACGAAATGGGTCTGGTATCAACGATACTCGGCGAATTTGACCTAGCAATGGAATGCCACCTGAATAGTTTCCGCATAGAAGAGCGTGAGGGCCGCTCGGGATACTTCGCCGCTCTTAACCTCTCTCATGCTCATCGAAACGTTGATGATCACTTGGGGGCTTTATCATGGGCTGAATCTGCACTGCAATCTGCCGCTTCAGGGGAAAAAATCTGGTCGCATTTGGCGATGGCTCGTTCCTTGAGCGATCTTGGAACACCAGACAAAGCGGCTCACCACATTGACATAGCAAAAGAGCTGTCTTTTCGAAGTGGTCACGAAGCCGTATTGGGTCAGTACTACTACGTTCTGGGTCTCTATGAATTAGCAACTGGTGATCCAGAAACGGCTCTGCAGACTTTGGTACAAGCCCTAGACATCTACGAGCGGCAGAATATTCTGCTCTATGTTGTATATTGCCTCCTTGCTCTAACAGAGGCTGAGCTGGCCATAGCCAAGAAGAACCCCTCGACTGCTGATGCAGATTCATCTGGTCCTTGGATGTCAAGACTCCGGAAACTTGCTGCAGATCGTGGCCTGCCGGGGATCCTGATATGTCATAATCTCATGAGGTCAGAGTTTCAGCTCTTGCAAGGAAGGGCTGACTCGGCTAGAGAGTCTCTTCAGGATGCTCTGGCTGTTCCAGACTCACCAGGTATGAAGACTCTTCGCAAGAAGGTTCTCTCCAAGATCCAAATGCTTGAGGAGGCTTAGTTTTGCAACTAATCAGAAGAGCATCTTTCTCCACAGGCCCTGCTGTATCATATTGCTAATCTGTTCATGGATGCGAGTCTTCTCTGTTTGCTCTCTCAGCGTGGGCTTCTTCTCACCAAGTCTTCCCCAGATACTAATCTCTCTATTCAAAACTTCATGATTATCTTCTATTCTCTCCAACAGCCTTCCAAGACCCTTCTCTTCTGCGAAACTTCTTGCCTGATTCAAGAAACAATTTGCTTTGTCTATTTCAAACTCAAGTATTGATATCTTGGATTGAAGAAGTAGAATCTCCACCTGCAGACTTGTTGAACCTTGGCTAAGAATAGTTTCGGAGAAGCTAGTCATATGCATTTTCAACTCATCAAGCAAGCTTCTATCATCAGATATTCTTAGGTCCTCAATTAAGAGGTCATATAGAAGAAAATGCGCCATGGAGCTGACCTCGAAATCATACAGCTTTCCATTTACTACCTCTGTAAGATACTTCTTCGCCAATGCTCTGTTTTTGGACAGAGTGCTTGATTTCATTACTATAGACGCCGCTAAGTAGTAAATTTGCTTGAGAACTTCCCTTGAGCTATTCTCGACCAATCTCTGTAAGTACTCTACATGATTCTGTGCCCTCTTGATTTCGCCCATTTCAACCAGGACCAGAACAGTGTATAGGGTTCCCCATTCTATAGGATTGAATGAAGTCCCCCAAGTCTTCTCTTTGGATATCGATAACGATTCCTCTAGGACTTGTATTGCCTCTTTCAAATCTCCTCTTGCATAATGAATCATTCCGCAGTTAGCAAGAGCCACAACGTAGCCTCTCATTCGGTTCGCTTTCTTGTTAATCCTCATGCATTCTTCATAACGCAACAAAGCCTCGCCAAGATTCCCTCCCGCTCTATGTATCTCGCCGAGGTTATTAGTGCTCATTGAGATTAATAGCCCAGCACCTGCTTCCTCGCTTAAAACGAGGCATGTTTGATAATACTCCTGTGCTTGTAGATACTCTCCTTTAGCCATGTATAAATCTGCAAGGCGGATTAGACCAGTTGGAACCCATCTTCCCAAGTCATGTTCTTTGGCAAGACTAATACTCTGGAGCAAGAGCTCCTCGGCCTCATTCCAGTTGCCATTTATCACCTGAATCGTTCCCTTATGCTGAAGAGTCTGTATGATGTGTTTCTTTTGTCGGTCTTTATTCAACTCAAGCCCTTTTTCCAGATATTCTAGGCCTTTATTTGTGTCATCTTCAAGTTGAAGATGTCCTAAGCGCATTAGACTTGAAACTATGCCCGGCAAGTCCTTCACTTGTTGTCGTATTGAAAGACTCTCTTGGGCCCAGTCAATGCCTCTATGGACATCATCCCTAAGGAACCAGCCGATAGACTCAACATAGAGGATACTTGCTCTAATCGACTTGCTTAGCGACCTGTCATCCTTTGGCAATTCTTGTCTCAATTGCTCGGCTTCCTCGCTGGCCTCAAAAATCGCATCAATCTGAAGAAGTTGCGATGCTGCTTCGGCCATCCTAAGAAGGCCCTCTATTAGCATTGTCTTGCTTGCTCGAAGATTCCTCCCATTCTCCACAACGACTCGTGCGGTTTCGAATGCCTGCTTGAAGTTTCCAATTTCGTAATAGCATAGGCTCTCCAGAACGCCAATTTTTAGTTGGTTTTCCTTCTCGAGTTTGTCCCTTGGAATCTTGTCTATCTCACCAAGACACTCTCTGTATCTCTCGTTGTTGACAAGCTTCTCAAACCGTGGAAGGAACGACTCATCTGGTGCCAAACTCGTGAGAATGTCCTCCTAATCTTCTCGCATGATACCCTATCCTTCTATGATGCTTCCATTTTGAAATAACACTTTTCATCAACTGAGGCTTTCGATCAATCAGAAGAGCATCTTTCTCCAGATGCCCTGCTGTATCATCTCGCCTATCTGCTCGTGAATGCGCGTCTTCTCTGTTTGTTCCGTCTAGGATAACCGCTCTTCCCCAGTGTTTTCCAGATGCTCAATTCCTTTCGCAGCTCAGCATACTCG
>JBHLPF010000093.1:0-4547 GCA_048939765.1 Promethearchaeota archaeon | reverse complement strand
ACAATGAGGTCCCTATGTTGGAGTGGGTTCACTTTCGCATCCTCCAATGTTTCTCTGTCCACGACATTGAACTGCACATGTAGCCCCCCAAGCTCGAAGTACCCGTCAATCAAACTGATGAATTTCCTTCTACTAACGGTAGATTCGAAATAGTCCGGAGTGAACTTCATATTGTAGAGTGTCCCGTTATAGCAAAGCCTGTGGTCCAATCGTGCAACGGAGTTCATTGCAGCAGTTGGCCCATGAACATCGCGATTCTGAGTTGGTGACACACCATCGGAAATCATCTTTCCAGCCTTTCTGCCATCAGGAGTAGCACCAAGAACCTCGCCCTGAGGAATATACATAGACACTGAGAAGAGAGCCCCATGATAAGGTCCGTTTCGTGTTGTCATCCTTTTCTGAATTGAATTACAGAAAGCTCTCCCAGTCTCACGAGCTAGGAAATCCACCTCTTCAATGTCGTTCCCGTATTTGTCTGAATCGTTCTCAAGTCGAATTCTGAATTCCTCTCTTCCTTCATAATCGCGCTCTAGCGTTTGGAGCATTTCATCCATCGAGATATCATCTGAATCAAAGACATATTTCCTCAACATCGAGAGTGAATCAGCCACAATCGCGACGCCCGTTCCCATTATGCCTCCGGAGTTATACTTCGCCCCTCCTTCTTGCATTGTTTTGCCATTCTCCAAACAACCCTGAAGCAATGACGAGATGAAAGGAGTAGGCGTTCTGGATAAGAGGATGTCTGCAGCTACTCTATCTGCTCTCGTGAGAAGGTCGATGGTGTGATCAATCTGTTTTTCATAAGCCTGCCAGAGCTCATCAAATGATTTGAAGTCCCTCGGATCACCTGTCGAGAGACCTACCATCTCTCCAGTCCCTGGGTCTCTTCCATTGTTGAGGGTTATCTCTAGTATTTTTGGTAGATTGACATAGCCGATATTCTGCCTGGGATCTGACTTTCCACCTATGATAGGCTCTACACATCCAAGAATGGAATAATCATGGATTTCGGAGGAATCCGTTCCCTTATCTTTCATTATTGGAATTATAATCTCATCATTGAAGAGACCCGGCATACCCAGCCCTTTGGAGATGACATCAACCACCTTAAGTTTGAATTTCTCAGGTGTGCCCTTATGCCATCTAAAGGAAATTGTGGGCTGAGTTACCCTCGTATTTCCAGTGGCTTCAAGAATGAGTTCCGTTAAGTCATTGCATGAATCATTGCCTTTGGGATCCTGTCCGCCAATGGTAAGATTCTGAAACATTGGAAATCCTGCGAAAGCTATGCTGTAGTATTCATTGCGGAGCTTTATCACGGACGCGAACTTTATCCACAGCATCTCTAGTAGTTCGATGGCTTTCTTCCTGTCTATTCGACCTGATGCCATGTCTTTGCTGTAGAAGGGGTACATGTATTGGTCGAACCGACCGGTTGATATAGAATGACCATTCGACTCCAGCTGCACTAGCAACTGAATGAACCAGAATGACTGTATCGCCTCAAGAAAAGAAGTAGCTGGCTTGGCAGGTACTCTTCTACATATCACTGCCATTTGCTCGAGTTCTTTCCTGCGTTCGGGTTCATTTGTATCTGCGGCCATTTGTTCCGCAAGGTCTGCATACCGATTGGCAAACCGAATGACTCCAGCTACTGAGATTTCGACCGCCTCATAGAATTCCTGTTTCTTCTTGTCTTTGGTCTTGATCCTGAGGCTAGCTGCTTTACCGGCAATCGATTCGAGTCCTTTGGATAGAACAAGCTCGTAGTCTGGGATGAAGTGTCCAATTCCAGTACCTGGCGCTCCAATTGTAAACAATCCAGCTTTCGACGCACACTGTGATTCCTCAGGCATTTCTTCTCGAGCAATTTCAGCTGTGCTTTTTCCTTTCCAATATTCAAAGACTTCTCTAAGCGTCCGTTTGTCAGATTCATCGATCTCAAAACGTTCTGTTCGACGCTTGTTGAGCCGGTCAAGCTCGTCAGAGATCCAAATCCAGCTATACTCTGGGAAAATCTGACATGAACGAGGAGTGGGCCCCATGTTTGCCACAATGACCTCTTCTGGCTCAATATGAATAGTCATGTTATCTAAGACATATGAGAATGCCTTTGCCATTCTAATCTGAAACGGCTCATGTTCATGAGTTTTGAGATACTCAGTGAATAGCCGCGCTCTCTCTGAAGTTATGGTTGGCTGAGCATCTAGCATGCGGTCGCGCAAGCGACTGGTCCGAGAGTTCATCGTCAAATATACTACCAAAATAGCTATTTACTCTTCCCCTAGCGCCTAATATCGAGTTAACGAAGGAGCTTCGGTAAATATGTGTCGAGTCTTTGGATGGCATCCTCAATTGTTTCAGTTGACATGGCATAGCAGATACGAAGGAACCCTTCACCATAATGACCAAAGGCTGAACCATGAACTGTGACAACACCAGTGTCTTCTACCAGTTTCACTGCCAGATCCAATGACTTCATCCCAAATGCGCTGACATCAGGGAAGACATAGAACGCACCGCCAGGGGGGTTCAGCTCAACTCCCTCGATCGCATTCAGTCCCTTTGTAATGATGTCTCGTCGCTTCCTAAAGGTGTCTATCATGACCTTCACTGAGTCCTGTGGTCCGTTAACAGCTGCTTGTGCAGCTTTTTGTGAGATTGAGGTAGGCATCGATAAAACATGTTCCTGAAGCTTGACCATATTCTCTATTATCTCTGAGGGACCTGCTGCAAAGCCAATTCTCCATCCTGTCATTGCATATGTCTTTGAGAACGAGAAGAGAGAGACTGTTCTCTCCTTCATTCCAGGCAATGAGCCAATGAAGAGCGGCTCTTCATCGTTCCATCTAAACTTCTCATACGCTCCATCTGCAAGGACATACAAATCATGCTCTATCGCGATTTCTGCGACTCTCTTGAGTTCATCTCTCGGAATGGTTCCCCCAGTGGGATTGTTGGGGAAATTGAGTACAAGCAGCTTGGTCTTGTCAGTTATCAATTCTAGAAGGTCGTCAGCCCTGAAGGAAAAACCGAGGTCTCTCTTGAGTTGAATTGGAATCCCTATTCCTCCACACATTACGACATGTGCCGCATGACTGACAAATCCAGGGTCGGGATAGATCACCTCATCTCCTGGATCTACAATGACAAGGTTGGAGAGCAGTAAGGAGCCCATGCCTCCTGCAGTACATATGATCTCTGTGACAGGATCTGCATCAATACCATTATCTCGCTTGAGCTTCTCCGCGAATGCCTCGCGTACTTCAGGCATGCCAGCATTGTGCGTGTACTTGGTAAACCCATCTGCAATTGCTTGGTTTGCGGCATCCTTGATGTATTGTGGAGTATCGAAATCAGGCATGCCAACTGTCATATCAAGTGCATCTTCTCGTCCCATTGCCATTCTGAACATCTTTCGAATTTCGCTAGCTACAATGACTTCATTTCTCTTCGCGAGCATTGCTAGTCCCTATCGGAGGCGGAGCCTACCTGCTTTATATAATGTGTCAATTGGACCTACGGGCTTTCTTAGGATAAAGTCCTCTCTGCGCAGCAGATTTAAGAAACCATAGGGAAACACCTCTCAGGACGACGATAGGAGAACATGGAATGTCTGACAAACGACAAGCAATAATCAATCGCTGCAAGAAGCTCTATGTGGCGGCACTCTCGGATGCGGCTGATGAGGTTGGCATCGGTCGAGTATGCATGGATAGCGGCATTATTCCCTTGACAAAGAATGTTAGAATGGCTGGATTCGCACGAACTGGCAGAATGGTTCGTTCGTCATCTCAACTGCCCTATGATGAGAAGCAACTCGAACGTCTAATGAGCTTGTCAACAGATGCCGAGGTTGGAGACCTATTGGTCATTGACTCTGGAGGATCGAAAGATTGTTCAGTATGGGGCCAAGTTCTGACAAAGATAGGAATACCCCGGGGTATACAAGGTGCTGTGGTCGATGGGACATCAAGAGACATTGTAGATATTGATAAGGTCGAGTTCACGGTATTTGCTCGAGGACGTCATCCAGGCACAATGAGGGGTAGACTTGATGTTGAATCTGTTAACCAGCAAATAGTGTGTGGCGGAGTCATTGTGAATCCTGGCGACCTGGTATTCGCTGATGGAGATGGAGTTGTTGTGATTCCTCAGGATAGAATAGAGGAGATTCTGGAACATGCTGAGGGCGTGGTTGATACAGATAACTGGTGGACTGAGAAGCTTGATGATGGTGAGGACCCGCATGAGCTTAACAAAGAACGACCTATCCCCTAGAACGTGATAGGATACTCTCCTCTCTTTTCGGCATAATCATACATCTCGAGTATCTTCTCTGGAGTGGAGTCTGGTTGAATATTGTGGGCCGGAGCTAGAATATAGCCTCCATCCGGTGCTAGAGCCTTTAGGCGTATGTCTATCTCATTTCTCAGGTCTTCAGAGGTACCTCTTTCCGACATAGCCCTCTGAAGGTCAACACCACCATGGAAGACTAGTCTGTCACCGTATTTCTCTTTCAGATTGACGGAATCCATCCC
>JBHLPF010000092.1:0-4561 GCA_048939765.1 Promethearchaeota archaeon | reverse complement strand
TACACTCAGGAAACTCCAGAATACTTGTGAATTCAGTGCCATAATTGAGCGTTGAATAGACCTCATCACTCAACACATAGATGCCATTGTCTGAGGCAACTTCAGCGATCTGTTTCATGGTATTTCGATTGAGGGTCTTCCCGACTGGATTGTTCGGCGTTATGGTGATAATCATCTTTGTCTTGCTACTAATAGATTCCACCAATTGGTCTATGTCTGGATCCCACTGCGATTCAAGGTCTGTCAATAAAAGAACTGGTTCTGCACCAACATCACGAACTGAGAAGAGATATGGTGGGTATACAGGGGCTATCACAATGACCTCATCGCCTGCGCTTACTAAGTGGTCTATGCATAGATTGATGGCTTGCCGAGCACCGACTGTTATTATCACATTGTCTTCGGTCAAATCACGTGAAAACTTATCATTGAGCGTAGAGGCGATTTTCTGTCTGAATTTAGGAATACCCGCCGAGTCTGTGTATTTCGTTTTATTCTTCTTGAGTGCCTCGATTGTAGCATCAATGACTCGTTTCGGCGGACCAAAGTCTGGGTCTCCAATTGCAAGATGAATGAGGTCTTTGCCTTCCCTTTCCAGTCTTCGCGCAGTTTGGAATATCTCGAACAGGGTTCTGTCTTCTGTCATCTCGGCACTTCCGTCATACTTGAGAACGTTTCCATAGAATATTCATGTTTTGAAGTTATGTCAATCTGGATTACATCTGCAAATATGTTTCCATCCCAATCACTTGGAATAATCTGATAAACAGGTGAAATTTGCTTTGTCGAGTAGTCATCGCATCAAGTCTATATACAAGCCATACCGTCATTCTGACGTGTGAGTTGATTCAATGGTAGACCACGAAACCTGGGAGCGCACTGTGCTTCAGAAACTTGAATTGCCAAATGGAGCATTGGCGTCTAGTCGAATTATGCGGGCTGCAACCTGGATGGGACAAGCAGAAGGAGATGGAAAATGTGGTGACACAATCCTCGAAACGTACGGAAAGATTAGGGCAGGTATCATCGTAACTGGCTTTCAATATGTCATGAATGAAGGACAAGCTGTTCGGCGTATGATTTCGAATAGCAAGCCGGAAGATGTTGAAGGTCTAAGGCGCCTTGTCGCGGCGATTCACTCTACGGGGGCTCTAGCAGCAGCTCAATTGGTCCATTGTGGAACCAGAAGCTGGCCCAAACTGACTGGTAATGATGTAGTATTTGGGCCCAGCGATATGGAGGTCCCTCAGCAGAAGGGAGAGGCTGTTCAGGTAAAGGCGATGACAGTAGACCATGTTGAAAGAACCACTCAGGCCTATGCAGATGCGGCGGCGCGTGCAGTTGATGCAGGATTTGATCTTATTGAACTCCACGGAGCCCATCATTATGGACTCTGGCAATTCTTTGACCCCACATACAATAAACGTCCTGTGAATGACCCATATACAGGATCGACAATCGAAGGACGCTCAAAAGCAATGGTCGATGCTGTACGAGCTGTCAGAGAGATGGTGGATGTTCCAATCCAGGTCAAGGTAGATTCAAGCTCAGAGTCCGTCAGACCAGGAGAAGTAGGTGAACTAACAAAGAAGCTCGCTGAGGCAGGGGCATATTGCGTGATATTCAGTGGCCCCAATTCAATGCAAGACCCAAAGGATTCAGGAGAGGCGTATTTCTTGGATGATGCAATGGATATCCGTTCGATTGCAAAAGGCAGTGGTCTCCTATTCGGACTGGTAGGTGGGATAAGGTCTCCAGAAACCCTCGTCAGATTACTATCAGGAAATGGAAATCCCACAGATGCTTTTGATGTGATTCAGATTAGTCGTCCGTTGATCAGTGAACCAGCGCTATTGGAACGTTGGACTGAAGAAGCAAAGAGTGGAAAACAGGAACCTGCTCGGTGTATATCCTGCAACAGTTGTCTCCGAGCAGGATTTAGGGACAAGGTGAGGTGTGTTCAATTCGAAGGTCAATGATGTCGAACCATGACAACTCCTTGCCGTTTCATACTGAGGCAGAGAGCAGGCATCTATGATTGAACCCATTATCCAGATTTCGACATTTACCAACGCTTAATACCAATACGTTTGCATAATCTCTGTAATAATAAAGGAGGACCAACAATGGAAAAAGGTCATGACCAGCATATGTGTGTATTTTCTCGACATAACGATGTTGCGCAAATCGTAGAACGAGTCAAGGGTGCAAAGTTCATGTGTCAGAACTGTGGCAGAGTTGCTAACAAAAAGGAGTATCTCTGCAAACCCGTAGCAGTCCAACTATAAGATGCTACAGCAAGTTCGACACGACTTGCAGTCGCGTTGCTCAAGAATCATTGCCATGATTCAGAGCTATTTGAGGGGGGAATGAGATACCCCGACTCAAGAGGCCGGGGTATCAAGTATCTATGGGAACATCAGAGAAGTCCACATACTCAACATTTTCCAGCCGCTTATCTCGGTAATGTTGCTCAAACTCATCAGGAGAGTAATAGACTGCTGCTACATGTCTTTGTTGATTTCTCTGAGCCAAGCTGGAGCTCGAAATTCCTTTACAACTAGCCATCGCCCTTTACTCCAGTCAGGATATGGCTTGATATCTAGAACGGGGGATTTGTCACAGGCGTCAAGACCCCGGACCCACAGAATGTTATCTTCTCGTCTGATGAGCTCCACCAAGGATAGCCCAATTGAGTTTGGATGCCTTGGTGACCTTGCGGCCAAAACTCCATCCTCGGCCCACTTTGACCTGTCTAATGATACTTGATGCAGATAGTAGATTATGTAGACGTGCGACCATGCTTCAATTCCGTTCAATGCGGAAGTCAGTTCGCTGTCAATTATGATTCGGACCAAATATGATAAATCTCGCTCATCTTCTTCTGCAGATTCTCGTGCTACATAGCCAATTGGAAACATCTGGATGTTATCTGAGTCGGACAATCTCTCCACAATTTGTCTTAGTCATCAACAGTGATAAACAATCTGCGCCAGACCGACCTTACTATTCGGCTTCCAGTATCATCTGAGGTGTGTCTAAGAGAAACGATCTAGGGGGCATTCCGCTTCCTTTCCACATCCTGCTCTTCACCATCTTCGGATGATTCTTCTGGTTTGTCAGCAATTCCTAGCATCTTGCGCCATGCCTTCTTTCCAGCCTCATCAAGGTCTTCTGCGACTGCCTGCATAATAGCAACCACTTTGAAGGCGGTTTCCTGCTCCTTCTCTTCCTTGCTCAACGCGATCACATAGATTATCGATCAATCCGCTTAAGGGATTTCTTGATTATCTCCCAAGTGCTGCGGACACGGGCAGATCAATCTGCAGAACAGCGCCATCATAGTGCTGAATCTGAGCCCCTGCACGTTCGGCAATTGTGAGGATTGGGGTATTGTTTGATAAGACGTGTGCTCTTAGGTGCTGAATTCCATTTGCATCAGCAAGCTCTGCAAGTGCCTGCAATAACTGGGTTCCAAGTCCCCGATTCTGGAATTCATCTATGACGGTCACCGCCGCTTCTGCAACTTCCGGCTCGCCTTCACAACAAACATACCGAGCGATGCCAATTCCGACCATGGGGTCCTGACTGATGTCAAAGGCACAGATAGCCAGATGATGATCCTGGTCTATCCTCTTGAGTTTCTTGAGTTGCGCGTCAGGGAGCTTGCCCAAGCTTGTCATGAATCGCAGGTAGAATGAACTGTCTGATATCTTCTTCAGCCCTTCACGTACTTCATCAATGTCGTCAGGCTCATACATCCTAATGAGTACGGGTGTTCCATCCTTTAGTTGTAATTCACGACGAAATTCGATTGTCAATACTAGCTCGGTCTAGAATACTCACCACTTCGCTATATATCATTTCGAGCGTCATCGCTAGTTAGAATTTTGAAAATCCACGCCAAGTCCAGGGCCATCGGGACGGAGGATTGTTCCTTGGTCTTCTATTAGCCCCTGCATAGGATCATCCGCCAGCTCCTGTGTGCCTATTTCATGGGGGTGGTTGAAGTTAGAACCTGAGAGGACTAGATGGACTGCAGCAGACACTCCAATCTGAGTTTCCCATGGACTGATCACAACGCATTCAATCCCATGCTCCTCAGCTAGCGATGAGATTTGCCTTGTCCTGTAAATCCCGCCATGTTTTATGAGCTTGAGACCAAAGAAGTCCACCGCTTCGTGTTCAATGAGTGATTCTGCGTCTTTGATTGTGTATAGCGACTCATCCGCCATGATGGGTGTGCCACTCTCTTTTCGGATTTGGCCAAGACCATTATGGTCGTCTGCAGCTACGGGTTGTTCAAGGTATTCTAGGTCGATGTTCTCAGTTTTGCGTAGTACCTTTAACGCTGTTTCAACTGAATAGCCTGTGTTGGCGTCTGCACGGATTCTAACGGAATCTCCTACAACATCTCTCACTAGCTTAAGGGTTTCAATGTCTTGGTCTGGCTCGATTCCAACTTTGATTTTGATAGCTCTGGCCCCCTGCTCCACTTCCTGCAAAGCCGTCTTCGCAGTCTCAGCCGGATTCCCAATCCCTAGCACCTTTGCCAACTCCA
>JBHLPF010000091.1:0-4605 GCA_048939765.1 Promethearchaeota archaeon | reverse complement strand
TCCCAGGTTCGAATCCTGGCGCGCCCGCCACTAATCCAGGAAGAGAGTGCTTTTTGGTTGATTAAATGAAGCCGCTGTTATCACCGGAGAAGTTATTAATGGAATTAACTATAGTTAATGAGAGCATTGGTGATGACAAAATGAAAAAGAAGAACTATGCTCTAATGCTGGGAACAATAGGACTGCTCCTAGCATTAGCTGTGCCAATGGTAGCAGCGGCACCTGCAGCTCGAGGTGAAGAAGCAATCTGGGCTGATGGAACAATCTGGGACACTATAGACACAGGAGCACACTTCAAGGCCCCGAAAAACCCCAATTCAGTTGATAAGATATACGTGTTTATGAACCTTGACGGACAAAGACCTGTTGCCGAAGCCGCTCCTTATGAGAGAGACTACAATGGTGGCCGTTGGTGGGTACAAGCTGTGGAATTCACTGCAGCGGGTTTGGCAGTTCACGATCCCGATAATGACGGTGTTGCAAACTTTGAGCTGACCAGCGATGATGCTGTGCTTCATCATATGGCGTTAGGACATCTAACAATCGCACCTACCGAAGTATACTTTGTATGTCCCCTTATCCGCGCCTAAGGGTTTGAGTAGGAACATCCTACCAAACCCTCCCCCTCTTTTTTCATCATCATCATTCAAAACTATAGAGGGCTTTCCTAGTTCTTGTTCATTTTCTTATTCCAAACATCAAGGAAGTATTCAAGTGACCTATCATATGTACGTTCAGCTTCTGGCGGGAAAAGGCAGCCAGGGAGCTCCTTATGCTTCCAGTGATATTGTATGCAATCACAGCAATATCCCTGCCTAGAACAACTTGGGTAGCTGCATCCACAATGTTCCTTGTTCCTTTCTACATTGCATATTCGGCCCGACATTGCAATCTCAATTGGTCACAAAGACGTCGGTGTTAAAACCTGTTTGGTGAGGACAGGTCTTCAGAATCAAAAGCAGCTCTGATAGAGTCCAAGGCTTCTCGAACTTCCACTCTTCTCCTTCCTTCCATCACATTTGGGTAGTGTTTTGAGTAGTGTTCCAAGCATTTGCCAAGCGCCATCACATATGTGTCGAGTTCACTCGGCCTCTCCCCGGTTTCAATAAGATGTTCGACTGTCTTCTTGGTGGATCTACTGATTCGTTTCTTGATTTCATTCCACGGCTTTGTTGGAGCAGTTTTCGAGCGTTTTCTACACACAATGACCATGTCATAGACGATATTCTCCATATCATGGAGATGAGTCGATGCTCTCATTTCACTCCTGACCGGATAGATTGATGTTACATAGAAGCCCGAGTCTAGGATAGCTTGTAATACAGCCGCCCATGCCTGTTCCTTCTTGTGATGGAATGTGAAAACTAGGATTCCGTCTTTCTTCAAGATTCGATTTGATTCGGAGAACACCTCCGTGAGACCCGCGAGGAACTCCTTCTCCCCCTTTTCTTGTACTCTATTCTCAATGATTTCGTTTTTCCAAGGTACAAACTCACTCTCGAATTGAGCATATCTATTCTGGAGAGCAATTCTGAGCCAGACATAGAAGAAGTTCGAGAGTTCGGAGTACATGACATTGCCATAGTAGGGCGGATCCGTCACCACAGCATCTGCAATCTCACTCGGCGCCCTAATCGATTCAGATGAACCACATTGCAGGAATACCTTCCTCATCTCATCTAGGTCGTCATAGCTCTCTGCAATTTCCGTAGCTATTGGACGACCTGATCGGACTTTCACCATAGATTCGTTCCTGATTATCCGCTCGAATGGTCGTCTACAATATTCCTTTCCCTCAATCACAAGATTGGCAAAAGCTGTGAAGGCTCCCCTTCCTCTTGGAGTGTCATAGCAATTGGCCTCCACAGGCGCCATTGATGGGGAATAAGAGTGTGTACGGAATATGTCCGTGATGAATCCACGCGTAGCATTATACTTGGCAAACATGTTATTGTACTTCAAAGAGTTTGAGAATGCCAGAACTAGGAACTCCTTGAGGTCCCAGTCTTCAAGATTCAGAATCCAACTATAGATCTTGCCAAGAGTCAACAATTGTCTCTCATTGAAAAGGTCTCTGAACCTTCTGTAACCATGGTTGAGTGCGCGTCTGGTTTCAACCCCAGATGGGATGAGAGAGTCTGGGAGAGGGAGCTGACTCTCAACTTCTGCATATTCTTCCTTGGCTCGTTTCAGAAGTGCAAAATCTGAATCATCTGCTCTCTTATATCCACGGCCATTCTTCAAGTTAGGATTCTTAGTCCCCTCACAGGTCTTGCAGTGGAACTCGATGGCATACATCCTTTCTTCAGGTCGTCCGTTAATCTTAATCCAGTCGACAATGCTCCCAGGGCGACAGTCATCGTTACCACAGTAGTACTTTCTACCATCTGTGAAGGATGTGGATTTGGGATCAAACCTCTCTTTGCACTCTGGACATATGACACTATGAGGTGCAGAATTTGTATCAAAAACCATGTAACATTGAGGGCAAATTGCCACTTTTCCATCATTTTTGAGAGATTTTGCTAGAATATAGTTTCTCATGAGCGGAATCTCTTTTGCGCAATCGGAACAGGTGACCGTCTTATGATAGAAATAGTAGATTCCTTCCGCTTCGTTCCCACATTGGGGGCATTTTGTGCGATAATATTGGTTCAATTCTATTCCCATCTCATTATCCAGCTTGAGTACAGCACGTCGGAGTCTTTCGGGATCGATATCCTCCACTTCTTTCTTCACAATGAACCATGATACAGGGTTGAGGTCTCCAGCCACGACCTTGCAGCCAAACCTTAGCGCCTCCACCACAGTTGTTCCACCCCCCATCATGGGATCAAGAACGAGCTTGCCTGAAAGGTCGATTTCGCTAGAGTATGAGTCCCAGAGAGAGTCTGAACGACTGTCACTTAAGGTGTACAGCAGAATTGATCGAAAGATAGACCCAAGTCTGCGTGCCCACCACTTATGCATGACGTATATTGGTCTATAATGCCGCCTGCCAAATCCGGTGGATTCCTTCTCCGCTATCCTGTTGATTTTCGATATCGGGAACTTGATCTCTATTGGCCGCTTTGGCAGGTTAGGTCCTCCTAATTTCGCTGGGAACTGTCCAGTACACGGACCCCTTTCAACATTGCGAAGTTATGTTACTCGACGCTGTAATATGGACAATGGGGCTGAAACATACAAGCCTTTCAGAATGTTTGTAGGTATCTCTCAGAGCCAATCATGAATGTGAGAACAGTCTATTACCCTATATTGAAAGTGCCATTCAGGCACGATTCTCTCATCTTGGTAGAGTCTGAAGAAGTTTCCCTGAAATGAGCTGAAAACGCCAAATGTGAACTCTGTTCCACATTCCAGACAATGGATATGTGTCCACTGTTCCTGCTGTGAACCGGAATTTGTGTCGGCCCGGATATCAGGACGTGGAATCACAATTGGCACATCATTCGTAGTCACGCCCTCGCATTTTGGGCACGCCCCTTCAATAGTCAGACATTTGTCATACTGATTGGAGAATAGGTTACCGTATTCTCTTTCACTAATCGCTTTATGCCACGAAGACATATCCTTTGAACACCTTCTCATCGCTTCCGCTATTTACGTTGACGATTCTCTCTCTCTTCCACCAGCCAAGCTATCTCTTCGTGATACTCCAAATTGTCCATGTAGTCTCTTGATACTTCATGCGCATTTTCAGCAATCTGAAGTAAATGTTTCCGGCGTTTCCACATTTTCTTTAATCTTGCTGCAAACACTTTGTCATCCAAGTCCTTTGCCAGTTCGCAAATACAACGATAGATGGATGATTGCTCTTTCTCAGTGATGTCTCCCAGCGGTGGGTAGGTGAGAGCATATTGAACCATCTCTAGAACAAGCACTGTTCGTTCTTTGACATTTTTCCTATCTTCATCTTTGAATTGCTTTATTAGATCTGTTAAACGTGACACTATTTCTTCCTTCTTTCATCATCATTTTGATAGTGATATTCCTTAGCTACTGAAAACCAATAACATGGTGATATTATTATCCAATTCATCAAACCTTCTCTCTAGATGGCTTCTATCAATCCGATACCTCTGTTCCTCCTTTGTTCCTGTGAAGAGCGATTTTTGCCAGGTCAGTAGCAAGGAACCATACAATCGCATATCCCCACACGAACAATGCAAGACCCCAGCCCATTGCAGGCAAAAACACTCCGTACACTGTAATTAGGGTCGCCACAAGTTGCGTGCCAATTATTGCTGTAATCAAAGGCCGAGATGGCTTTACCGACCAAAATGGCCCTCGTGTTCGTGCAACCAGAAGTGTGAGATGTCCAGCCACAGAGAGCTTAAGGTAAATGAATGATTGGAGAACTGCTCGACTTAGATGGAAAACCTGGTCTCCAATCACAAATATTCCAAATGAGGCTGTAACCCCTATGACGCCCAGAAAGGCTGCCATCTTCAAAACCGTGCCAGAGTTCCACTTCGCAGGCGTATTCGAGTAGTTGACATTATCAGATGCAATAGTAATAATCGGCAGGTCGTTCAGGAGCGCAAGAAGTACTATCATTATTGCATTTACCGGATAGAACTGAAAAACTAGGATTGAGAATGT
>JBHLPF010000050.1:7386-18699 GCA_048939765.1 Promethearchaeota archaeon | reverse complement strand
TCTCAATCCTTGGGACCGGAAGATTGTAATTCAGACTGTGGCAACTGTCTTGACCTCTGCCCAGAGAGAAGCCTTCAGAAGAGTCGTAAGACTGTTTGCAGTTCCGGGAAAGCTGGATGTAACAGGTTGGACTGCAACCGCTCTACGAGTTCTGCAATCTGTCTGTGAGGAGTGTGGTATTCTTCTTTTGTCGTCTTCACCTGATTTGCAGGAATTCGCGGAAATCCAACAGCCAAGACTAACATCTGCATAGACCTACTAATATCAAGAAAGAAATGGGATTATCGGAACTGTTAAAGTCGTGATTAGAGCCCAAAACATCCATTTCTTTTAAGGGGCTCCTATTTACTGAGTGAATCTTAAGTCGAGTGTACTATAACGCCTAGTAGAGATTAAAGTCAAGCTGAACTAGGTTGTAGCCAATTCCGTATGTAGGTCATTACAGAAGAAGACCGCTTCCATCAGGTCGTTGATGACTTTGGTGAGAAGGGAGGAAATGAAAGTGCAGTTCGACATTGTGACCTTAATGCTGGCCAACCTGCTATTCTCAGTACAGGTGGCTCCGCTTGTCGTTGTGGTTGCTACCGCCATCAGGTCAGTTCTTTTGCTCACTGGAAAGAGGAGATCTTTTGAGGAATGGACTCGGAATCCTCTTCTCTCAGCTGTCACAATCATTTTCGCCCCAGGAATGGTCATCAATACAGCCGTTCGCTACGGGGTCACTTCCCTAATGGGGATTGATCTTGAGGGATTAGGGGGCGGCGGTACCTACGGCGAACTGAGTCTCTTCTTGAAAGTGGACAAGCCTCCTCGAGTGGCTGTCCTATTGTCAGCTCTCTACCTCAGTACTGTCATCTCTGTGTTCACTGCGTTCGCATTGCTGGTCGTCCCGGTAGTGATGTTAGCAGGGGCGCCGATAGTGCTTCTTTGCACCTATATTTCACTGGGAGTTCTCCTGTCAAGCTCACTCAAAGGTGGAGACCTGGCACTTCTTGGAGCCGCACTCAAGGGCAATCCACGCAAAGGCGTCATCGAGTTCTTGGCTGTAGTGACCGTTCTGGTATTGTTCTATACTCAGGTCGTAGGGGTGATGCTATGAGCATAGGACACACCTTGAAGGCATATCCATGTCCCGGGTCGGATCCTTCCCATATCCCTGCTTCAGTAGAAAAAGACCCACCTATCCCAATGGTCCCCGTGACCTTTTTCCCAAAGGGCTCGGCTCCGGGACACCTTCTCATTTCGAGGCATTGTTGGGAGAGGAGCAGAGAGGTTGAAACATAGAAGACTGGTATTAGGCATAATCATAATCACAATCGCATGGACTTCGCCTTTGGTCTTGAGCAGTGAATCAAGTTCATTTCAGCAGGACGCCAGACAGATTGATGCGAAATCTTCGCATATTGTTTCTGCAGATGATGGTGTCATCATTGATTGGAGTCCAGTCATTGTCCTTGAGTTGCCTGGCTATTCTATTCCTGCAAGAGGTTCAAGGTGGCTTCAGATTCTACAGTCTGAAGGTGTTGCAGCAAGCGTAGTCACTGTTTCTGACCTGCTAGTCGACCCAACGATAATTGACGCTGCACCGGCAATCCTCATTGATGGAAGTCTTGGCGCAGATGATGCAAGTCATGTGCCTGCTGCTCTAGTGGACCTGTTGATAGGGGAGGATGTCAGCATAGTCCTCACTGGACGCGCAGCTTGGCTTCTGCATTTACTGAGGGGAAGAGGTCCGCCCTCAGGGACCGCTCTTTCCAATAATCAACTTAGTACCACACCCGGGCTGGAAGGAGCGATCTACCTCAGTAGTCCCATCTCACTATCGTTGGGTTCTTCACTAACAGCTGAATCACCCATCTTCCTCCCGGATGATCCCATCCAGACACAAAATTCGCGTCTCGTTGATTTGATTGGATCTGGACCATCCTCTCTTGCGTCGCTAAGATATGAATCTTGGCCACTGGAAAGCTTCTTGTTTGCACCCGAGGACCCACTTCTTCTTACAGCACAAGGCCGAGGACTAGTAATCAATACACTGGCATATGCAATAGCACTCAGAGAGAATGCAATTTCTCAGGCTTTAGCCGCCGTACAGTCTGATGCCACAGCACTCCTCCCGGGAGGGTACAGTTATGCCCATGAACCAACTATGGCTGGAATCTATTATGCTGTTCAGATGGCATTGGCCCTCATGGGTGCTTCAGAGTGGTCATCATGGCAGAGTGCTAAGCAAGGACTTGTTCTCTCAATACTCAACAATCTGGCTGTGGATTTCGGAGCAGAAACAGGCTTCCTTACCGCTAAAACTGATGGTTCCGTTGGATGCAAAAGCACTGCTCAAGGTCTCTGGGTGCTATCGACTATGGGCTTATCCCCACAATTCTCTGTCCCTGAGATAGTTGCTTACCTAAGCTCGAAACAAGGCTTGGATGGAGGTTTTGAGGACCATATCACAACTACCTACAACGCAATTGAAGCATTGGGTGCAGCAGGGTTTCTTGGAAGCATTGACACAACAGCCGTCGAGTCCTGGCTTCGGTCATGTGTAATCGATGGTGGAAAGACCTCAGACCCTGACTTATGGGGATCTATTGGATCTAACCCTATGAGTACCAGTCCCACAAATCAATACGCCTCAGACTATGTTCAAGCTCTTGGCATCCTGGGAACCACACACAATGATCCTCTGAAGCTGACATCTTGGATAGTCACGCGGACCCCAATAGGTGATGGCTCATTCCGTAACACAGTCGGTCCGGGAGAGGAGATAACCATCGGGACTGGTTCAGCATTGACTGCAATGGCAGTTATGGGAACATTGAGTTCAGAGAATAGGACCAATGGACTGAGCTGGCTAGGTTCTAATCAGCTAGATTCTGGAGGCTTTGGTCTCGAAACAAAAGACGGTGACATAGTGGCAAAGGCCAAGGAGTCCTATCGTGTTGCAGTTGCGTTAAATGCGATGTCAGAGACCTACGGCCCTGTTTCGCTAGAACTCAGAAGCTATCTCAGTGCTATTGAAACAAGCATCGGGTTTGAACTAATGGATCCAGTGCCCTCTCTCATGTGGAACTACTGGCTTGCCACCATTTCAAGAATGAACCATGCAGCAGGAGTTGTGGACGATGAACTACAGGCTCACTATCTTGACCTGTTTTCCCAATGGACTCAGTATCCTTGGTGGAATAATTTCACAGCTGTTATCGCTCCAGAATACGGTGCGAATCAGTATCGCATCAAGAGTGTCTGGACTCAGTACTTTGGAGTGGCAACTGCATTGGCTCAAGGAGTTGAGCCATCATCAGAAGTTGTAGCTGATGCCCTGAACTACATTTCCTTGTCTCAATTTGTGATGGGCCACTTCAGGCCTGCCATGTTCATCGGGACTGCACACATCCAGTATAGCGTAGCAGCAGTGGAAGCGCTTTACCTAATGGACTCCCTAGATACAATTCCATACAGATCTGCGCTTGAATCTGCAATGTTGAATGACTACAGTGATGGACAATGGTCTATGAGTGGGTGGACCATTAAGCCCTATGCAGGAGATCAGTCTGCAATCAATTGGCTGTGCACTAGGGCCGCGATGCGACTCAACATCGTAGATGCCGCAATGGCTTCGGAGATATCTTCCTCTATAAGCTCGCGTATCCAATACAACAACATCTATGCGCTGAGCTGCGATGTGGCAACCCTCGCCCTACTCAATGCTTCAGGATTTGATGTGAATCTCGAGAGTATTGATGCATCACACGTATTGAGTGCACTGGGACCAACGCCCTTCGCAAATGGTTGGTTGAATGCAACCGGACAATGGCAGCCTGTCTATACCGCGGAGTCCCTTGAAATGGTTTCAATCCTCGGATTGAGACCTCTTTTGATTGATATACCCTTTTCCTCCATCTCAGCATCAACTGATGCTACAGTCACTCTTGGATCGAGCCTGTACATTGATGTGGCAGTTAGTTCCTCTGTCAGTAGTCACAGCGTCCTGGTCTATGCGTTTCGCGAATGGACCAGGTTCACTAATGTAGCAGATAGCGATACATTGAGAATAGATGTCCCTAGTGATTCATCACTCCTAGGACAGGCAGAACTCTACACCGTTGTAGCAGATTGGAGCCATTCTCGTGCGTTTGCCATGTCAACGGTTGATGTTCATGGAGATTTGGCAGGAACTCTCACAATAGATACTCCAAATGTGCCTGCAGGGAGTTTCATCAATGGAACAGTGTTTTGGACCATTGCTCCTGAACTTGATGCTGGCGTAACCAATATCACAGTACAACTGGGAGATCCCCCCATATACCAGCAATGGTCGTATCAGGATTCATCCCCATTTGACTTTCAAGTTCCGTCATCGGATTTTGGCACTGGAACCTATAATCTTACAGTGACACTTGAGCGACGGCACTGCGACACCCTTATGCTTCGTGACACGGTGCACATATCAGCTCCAGTGAGCACTTATCTAATATCACCTTCACTCGCAATTGGGACAGTGGGCCAACAGGCAAACATAGACTGGTCACTCCATTACTCTTCAAATGGGACTGAAATTGCATCTCAGGAAACCACAATTACAATCGTTGATGAGCTTGGTCAAATAGTCCACACCACGCAGGGAATCTCCTCGATTGGAGGTAGCGTGTTTCACTGGACTCCTTCTCAACGAGGCAACTTCGACTACACCATCAGCTTCCTGGGAAATGGTCCGCTTGTAGGTTGTGAATCATCAGGTCTGATTCATGTCTATGAGGATACGACTCTGACTTGGCTGACCACTGGAACTTACAATCAATATAGCGAGGTCTCCCTTGAGGCTCGCTTAGACACCTCAGGTGGAACTCCTTTAGCGGGATATCATGTACATGTCAAGGTGACAGACCCCTCCTACTTCGTTATAATTGACACAAACATGATTACGAACTCAACCGGACATGTGTTGGTGCCTGTTTCAATCAATGAGAATGGCATCTACGATGTAGAAGTGGAATTTGCAGCTACTGGCTATCTACGGTATTCAACGAAATCTGACACGATCACCGCTTGGTCCGACAGCTCGATTATAGTCGGAGGAATTGGTGATGCCAATTCAGTAGGCTCAACATGGGACATTTGGGCTCTGCTAAAGGACTCGCACTCTAATCCCGTTTCTGGTGAATCAATAACTCTCAGAGTCATCCTTCTTCCGTCTACCGTGGTGGCTGAGTACACCCTCAATTCGAACGCGACTGGATATGTGGAGGTCTCTTGGATCGGTGAATCCGCAGGGTCCTATGAACTTGAAGCTGAGTTTGCAGGTACAGGTTCTCGTGGAAGTGCAACCGATTCCAGCCGCTTTGCCTTATGGATTCCCATTACACTAGCCCTTTCAATTGCTCAACCATCAGATGTCGGAGTTGAAACCCTCATTAGTGTCACAGCTGAAGACCACCTGGGGTTTCCTATAAGCGGGCTTTCCATCACAGTGACCGTTCACAATCCTCAGGGTGTCATTCAGATTCAAGAGTCTGGGACAACGTCTGGAGGGCTCCTTCAGATTGCTTGGACGCCTCTCTTTCGGGGACAAAACAGCATTAGCGCCTCCTCCGGACAACAGACCTGGTATGACGCAGCTGCAGCGTCTCAGAGTGCGGATGTCTACGAGCATCCGAATATTGATGCCTTGGTACCCCTTGGTCAGGAGTCTTCTTCACTGGTCACTGTAATCATCTCACTCAGTGACCATCGTGGATTGGCAATCAGTGATGCCACAGTCCGGACCATCTTCACCATTAATGGTCAAATACTGCTTGATGTTTGGAATTCAACACAGGGTGATGGTACGATTACTCTTCTGATTCAAATTTTCGAGCCTGGCACGCTCTCTACTTCTGCGACTGTTTCTTCACAAGGATGGTTATTATCTGCGAGTGCAGCATCAACGGACGTAATTCTGGGAAGCACAGCCATCAGTCTAACAACTCCAGGTCTTCCTATTGAACAAGGAACCCCTGTAGGCATTCTAGTTGCCTTGACAGACTGGAGTGGTGTTCCACTTAATGGTGCGCAAGTAATAATTCAAGTTCGAAATTCCAACGGTACTGTCATTGTTTCAGCTGAAAGGATGACTGGGGCCGATGGAAAATGCACACTTGCTCATGAATTTAATTCTGTTGGCGATTTTCTGGTCAACGCAACCTATGCCGGCGAATACTTCAACTCATCAGCCACAACCTCATCTCTACAGAGAGTCTATTTGACTCCAAACATCAAACTAAGTCATAGTCCTTCCTGCCTGCTCGGAGAATCGTTAGAAATCTATGTAGGCCTCACTGATGCATATCAACAGAACGTAGTCGGAAGAACACTCTTCCTTTCAATAGAACAAAACAGCATTGTTGTCTTTGAAACTCAAGTTGAGTCAGTAGACGGTTTGCTCACGGTACATTGGGTTCCAGAAGACAGAGGTCTGGCTTCAATAACTCTCCTTCATGCTGGGGACCCCTATTACTATACAAACTCGACTGAGTCTACTGTTTCAGTCCTGGAGATAGTCGGCGCAAATCTGATTCTCGAACCAACTTCAGTGGATATGTTCAACACAGCTAGGCTTCAGTATGTTCTCCAGACTGGAGGAACTCTCAGTGGAGTTGCGATTCATTTCGAGGTGTTGGGTCTTGATCTGGTTCCCGTCTGGACGGCTGACCAAGCAACCAATGCTAGCGGCATTGCTGAGGCGATTTACTATGCCAAAGATTCGCATGGCATTCTCACAGTTCGAGCATCTCCGACAGCCGAACAGTTCTTGATTGGCGGTGGTACTCAGGAACAGCTCAATGTAAAGACGGTCTGTATGGTAACAACCACCCTTGTGCCAGATCCGCCTCGAGCGGGAGAAGATGTCAATATCACACTCAATATCATTGACCAGCTTGGAATACCTGTTGAGAATCTACAGGTGGTCGTATCACTCGACAATCCTATTGGTGACCCAGTTAGACTTGGCTACTGGTCCAATTCGATAACCGTCACGACTAGCAATGGGATTGCTATCGTGAGTTTTATGCCTACTATGACTGGCCTCTATTCTGTTCACCTCTCTTGTTCAGGTGCTACATCTGTGCATAGCTTTACTGATGATACCTATCACACTGTCTATTCACAGAGCAAAGTAGACGTAAGTCTATCAGAGACATCTCTCGATGTGGGCGACATGCTTGATATCACAGTTCTTTTGTCGGACTATCAGGGCTCTCCAATGGCAGGCAGAGAGATGACCATTGTATTGGATAGACCAGGCGGTTCAACAATCGGACCAATGACCATTGTGACAGATGGCGCAGGTCGAGCCTATTGGAATGTGCAGATAGATGATGAGGGTCTCTGGACAATATCTGCGATTTTTGATGGACTCGGAGTCTACCTTCCGGCCATGGGCTCTACTGAGGTTAGTGTGAGATACAGTACAGAAATCCACGCGTCTATCATCTCCACAGATGCTATCATAGCTACACTTGTCCCTGTATCAATATCCGTGCTACTAACCGACACAGGCGGCACTCCTCTTGAAGGATTCACAATCGAGATCTCTGCATATCATGACCAATTTGGGCTCATGATGACTCAAAATGTAGTCCAAAACAGTCAGGACGCCATTGTCCTGAACATCACTCTGAGCAGGATGGGCAACTACACTATTCTCCTTTCCTTTGCTGGAACAACACATTACCATGCTTCAAACTCAGCTCAAAGAGTCTGGGTATACGGCACAACAAACATCACAGTCAGCGTGAGCTCTTCCATTGAGCGCTCCTCGAATTCATTTCTAACTGCGTCAATCGTTGATGAGCTAGGCTCTCCAATTGCTCTGAATGAGCTAGGTACATCATTAAACCTGATTGGACCTATTGGAACCGTGGACTTGTTAGAGCGTTTCCAATCATCTGATGTTGAGATTAGTATCTCACTAGAGGGACTCGAAGTTGGTCTTTATACTCTGAGCTTGATAGTACTCGATAGCCCATTGAGGATTGGCTGCACTAACCAGGTTCAATTCAATGTTACAGCATGGACGGAGCTACTAGTCTCAGATGAAGGACTATCTGGAATTATTAATGAGAAACAAGAGATTACCTTCACCCTCGTGGATAGCATTGGTGATATTACTGAAGGGGCCGTTGTCTATGCGAGTCTCTATGCACCCAATGGAAGAGAAATCCATGGTTCACCCCTCACGACAAGAACTGCCTATGCGGTCAGTGCAGATGGCATCGTTATATCATGGAGCCCCTCATTGAAGGGAAACTACACATTGACCCTCTTGTTTGAAGGCACAGATTATTGGCAAGCCACAAGTCGCCTGATAACTGTCCTAATTCGTTACATGAGCCATGTTGACGTAGATCGTCCTGCAACAATGGAATATGGACAACTGGTGCCACTTTCCATCACGCTTTCCTCAGGTGTCTTTAGGATTCCGGAAGTAATGCTCACAATTCTAGTCTGGATGGATGATCAGCTCCTGCTTGAACTCCCTGTCCTTACTGGGAGCCGGGGGGGAGTGGATACTATGCTTGAAGGTCTCTTGGCTGGAAATCTCACAGTTGAAGTGAAGTTCAATGGGACTGACAGCTATGCACCCACCACGAATAGATTCTCGCTACTAGTGACTCCGTTACTACTGTTAGAAGTCACACCTATAGTCCCTGTTCAAGTGGGTCTGAATAGTACACTCAATATGAGTTACAGTATTCTTGGTGTTGCTGAAGTGTGGACAGGTGGTCTACAGCTCTCGATTTTCAATCCAGAGGAAAAGTTGGTTGGCACATGGTCCTTGATAGTGCACAAAGTTGGCTACTCAATCATAGAGTTCTATGTTGAACTTGAGGGCGAATACCTGATTGAGATTGACGTCAATGGATTGCCAGCGGTTGAGCGTGTGAATTCAGTGTTGTCTATCCTTGCAAGCAGTGCCGCATCTTCCTTGCCTATGGATGCAGGAACCACCTCATGGATTGGAGGACTTGGAATTGTTGCAGCTATTGCTGTGCTGGTAAGGAAGAGAGTTGGAGGTATTGTAGGCCGCCTTCCAGCAGAATGGGACGGCTAATCTCCATCAACCGCTTCTTCATGATAGGGAACTCTAATTTGACTCAGCATCTGTGTTACATCATTCTCCCAACTGCCATCATCCTTCAATAGTCGTTTGTAGAAGCTCCATGTGTAGCTTCGAAAAGATGTGAGTCTGTTGCATCTGAGTGCTATTCCTCTCTCTGCAGCTTCTGCAGGCAGACTAGCTATCAAGTGGTGTGCTGTTGATGTCGGTTGTCTTGAGAGTGCCAATAGCCATTCTCCATTCTTGGCAAGATGAACAGTTGCAGTTGGTGAATACTTCATTAGAGATCGACCGAGTGAACACACGTTGCTGGCATTGCCTTGCGCAATGGTTGCAACCATCATCAGCCCGGGAATAGTGGTGGGGATGTATCTAGTATCTATGATTCCCCTATCTCTCATTTCCTCTAGTGCTGATAGCAGCTGCGAACGACTCAACCCCCTGTATTCTACATACTTGTCTTGTTCCAAGTCTGATAGATACAGCAAGTTGGAGGAGGCATCAAGTGCCTTTACCCAAACTTCTGTAGGAGAGTGCGTCTTTGACCCTCTATATGCGCCAAATTCGTTTCCCAGTCTTCTAAGCGTTCTTTTCCCGTCCAGAGACCTCATAATTCTGCCTACGGGTATTCTCCAGGTTCTAGACTTGATATCAAACAAGCTCTCATTGACAGTGGTCCCTGTCCAATCAACACGCATCAAGCTTGGTCTTGCTCTGAGAGCTACCTCCAAACTGTCATATGGCATCTCCATTATTTGTGCAATTGGTTGCCTAAAGCCGGAGCCAGCAATAGTAGCAGACCATCTCATATGAATAGTTGGCCATTGGTGTGCGAATCCAGTGTAAGCGACCCTTACCAGTCCCAAGGAGCTAGGTCTTAGTATGCTCCGGAGCATGATTCCACCCCCGAGCAGCTTGAATCTTTCAATCCATTTCTTGCGGGATTTGGCGGCCTGTGCCCTAGTCACAGGCAAGTTAGGTATGAGTTTGCCGGAGCTATTCAACATATGCGAATACATCAATGTGGTATCGAATATCTTCGGAAATCTGTCATATATCTGTAAATAAGTCCGATGCCAGGGATCTGCATCAAGTGACTCTTTGATTGTTGTCACAGGCGTGCCTGCACGCTGCAAGGAGCTTTCCTGCATTATCCTAACATATGATGGAGGTTGCTCTCCACTTAGAACACAGTCGAGATGTCCCATAAGGAGTGTTCGAAGGACCTGTTTGGACTGAAATCTCTCAAAATAGGAAACCGGGTCTTCATCAGGTTGATGCCCTTTCACAATTGCTCCTAGAAAAGCCATTACTTGCGTTCTTGTATCAGAATCAAATGATTTTGGTACTAGCAGATCTAAGGTGGATTTCATGTCGCTCCCAACTCTCAAGCCAGGAACATAGACATCGTTTGTTATTTGAGACAATCCATTCCAGTCCGGCGGCGCGCCGGAGAGCACATTATTAATCCATTTCTCAGCTTCTGATTTAGTAGCACTTGATAGCTCTCTGAACATCTCGTTGTACTCATCGGTTTCCTCCGATACCTCTAATGCTCCCTTTTCAAAAGGCAGAATTGGGTGAGCCTCTAGAAACTCCTTGGCTCTTGCATCCCATATGGAAAGCCAATATCCCTTCTCTTCAACCATTTCATGTAGGAAGATGGCAGCTCTTCTGCCTTTTTTCGCGATTCTACTATACCAACCGGATGTGGAAGGCGGATATAGCGGCTCAGGTCTGCTACCATCTAGAATGAATAATCTTTCAGTTTTTAGGCACGGAATTGGTTTTACCTTCATTGGAGGCTCAATTCTCAGTTTCTTCCGATTACCTGTCGTGTCCAGATTGATTTCTTCACCAATTAGTATATGCCCTAGATCCTGCCATCTCGCGTAAGTACTGCCTTCTTCGATGAGGACTGGTCCTTCTTCGTTATAGCTCAACTGAGCATACTTTGCTGTGCCGTCCATCTCAAATGAAATATGAAGCCACATGAGAGCGCTCAAAGGACCTATCTCCGCCAATAGCTGAACCCTATAGCTTCGTATATTCTTTGTCCAAATAGATGGTGCCTAATACTCAAGACAAGCTGTGTGAATACTACATATGCAGTAATTCAAGAAAAGAGGGAGAGAATCCGCCTGAGGCGGCTTCTCAAATGTTTCTCAAAATGGCTCCGGTCCAGGAGAATATGGCCTCAAGCCGAAGGGCTC
>JBHLPF010000050.1:0-7286 GCA_048939765.1 Promethearchaeota archaeon | reverse complement strand
GGCTCCGGTCCAGGAGAATATGGCCTCAAGCCGAAGGGCTCTGGTCCAGGAGAATATGGCCTCAAGCCAAAGGGCTCCGGTCCAGGAGAATATGGTCTTACACCGATTATCATTTTAACTCGGTATCATGTCACGTGAAATTGCGTAGAATTCCCTTCTACAGCTTCCAGACAATTCACTCGACTTCAGCTGTCGAACATTGGTCAATGCGCTTCCTATACTGGAGCAAAATCAGTAGGACTTCAAATACTAGAACAACTGAACCCTCAGAGAATCTCAGTATATTTGACCGTGTCTTACACCATTACAAAAGCAGGATTGCGAGTGCAATGAACAGAGCGGACTAGCAGGAAAATTGATGTATTTTTCTCCCCTAATGAAACTCAACCCCCAACATTGACAGCAGTCTGCTGGCCGCTCATCTCTCTCTTTATCAATGCGTCAAAAATAGGATCCGCCTTGGCCCCATATAGGCCAAGGCTTTGAAGAAGTAAAACTAATACTCCTCGAAATGCAACATGAAGTAGCCCTTTTCATGTTGACAGGCAGGACATTTCTCAGGCGGCGAGCTTCCTTCGTGAATATATCCACAGTTGGCACATCTCCATTTGACTTTCTCAGTCTTCTTGAAGATAGAACCGTCCTTGATCTGCTCTGCTAAGGCAATGTAGCGGGCATGATGCCAGGACTCAGCTTTGGCAATCATTCTCCATTGATGAGCGATTTCCTTGAATCCTTCCTTTTCAGCAATATCCGCGAAGCCAGGGTACATCTCGGTATATTCATACTTCTCCCCAGCTGCGGCATGTCTGAGTATTGACTCAGTATCCTCATACGAACCTGATGTGGGAAAGTTCCATTCAACTTTGAGAGCCTCAGTGGCATCGCCTTGTTTCAAGTATTTGAAGAATCTCTTAGCATGCTCCAGCTCATGGCCTGCGGTTTCCAGGAAGATTGCAGAAATATGCTGATAGCCCTCGTTCTTGGCAGTCTTGGCAGCCATTGTATACCTATTTCGTGCCTGCGACTCGCCAGCGAACGATGTAAGGAGATTCTTTTCGGTTTTGGTTCCCTTGAGTTTCAACTCTCTTACCTCCGTCATTCTATCATGCAGTATGCATCACCGCACTTGTTGAATAACTGCTCCAGCCAACAGTGTCGTCACTAAAAATCTTACTTTAGGGACTAACTGATTCCAAAAGCAGTCTTGAATTGATTCGAGGAATAGGGTACACCTGCTACTTGACCGTCTCTGCTATTCTCTTGGCTAGCGTCTTGATTGCCTGCCTTTCTTCTTCGGTTGGCCTGGCTCGGCACCTGATTACAGGCTCAAGTATCTCAAACTTGCTCTCCTCGAGTTGCTTCCTGAGGCGGCGCACACCTCCACCACCCCAGCCATAGGTCCCAAAGAGTGCGATTGGTCTCTTCTCGTAGCGCTTTCCTTCCATCTCGTTGACAAACGCCCACATCCTCGGAAACGGGAACGCATCATAGGTCGGTGTTCCAAGTACAATGACACCAGCACGCACGGTATCAGTGATGACCTTGTCCATGCCGCTATAGGAGATATTGTGTATCTTGACATCTACGCCCAGTTCTTCGAGTTCTTTCTTGAGTGTATAGGCGAGGCGAAGGTTATAGCCGTACATCGATCCAAAAACGATAGTGACATACTTCTCAAGTTCAGGACTGCTCCATTTATCAAAATGGTCTATGACCCACATTGGGTCTTTGCGGTAGATTGGTCCATGACTTGGTCCGATGAACTTGATGCCCACGCCGAGACCCTTTACCTTCTCGATTGCCCGCTGGACGAACTTGAAGTAGGAGGTGATGATTGTGGAGACGTATCGCTTGCTTTCGCTTTCAATCATACGCATGTCAATCTCATCATCGAAGTGCTTCCCATTGAGGGCACCAAATGAACCGAATGCGTCGCAGCTGAAGAGAAACTCATCCTCCACGAGATATGTGGCCATGGTTTCTGGCCAGTGAACAAACTGAATATGCACGAACTTCAGGGTCTTCTTTCCGAGTGAGAGCTCCTCAAGGTCCTCCACCACTTTCGTCTTCAGACCAACATTGTAGAATGATTCCTCAATGCCAGCGGCCTTCTGTGTGAATACAATAGTGGCATTCTTCGCAAGCTCGGCTATCCTAGGGAGGGATCCTGTGTGGTCGGGCTCCATGTGATTCAAGATGATGTAGTCTATCTTTTCTGGGTCAACAATCTCACGAATGTTAGCAAGCCATTCTTGAGTGAAGATGTTCTTCACGGTGTCAATAATCGCAATCTTCTCATCTACAACCAGATATGAGTTGTAGGACACTCCAAATGGGATGGGCCACAGATTCTCAAAGAGAGCGGTGTGGTGATCATCAACGCCAACATAATAGACTTCGTCGGTGATTTTGCGATGCAAAGGAATTCCTTCTCCTCTTATTGCCTTGACATGCTCCAACCCCGTTTCAATATAAGAGCTGTCATTTATGAACTATTGTTTAGTCCTCCGGCGCTCTTGGTCGCACATCTTCGAGCAATTCCGTAATAGCCCTCCCTATAATAGCTCCACTTGCGCCGAGTAGACCGCCAATAAGAATGGATATCGATACTATCACGTGACCGAACCCTGGTAGTCCAATGAAAGCTGCAAAGAACTCTCCAATGTCGTACGCATGGGCAAAAGTGTTTAGAATAAGAAAGATGATTGCCCAGGCCGTTCCGACTCCTAGGAACCCAGCGATGAATGCATCTCTGAACTTCTTCACTGTTACTCCCCCAGCAATTCCCGCCATAATCATCAAACTCCAATGACCAATCAACTGAAGCGGCAAAGCTAGCAAAAAGGTGAAGATGTACCCGTGATAGATGCCAGTTTCCATAGCCTTCTGAGTTACCCTCTGAGCCATGTTCATTCATGGAGTCTGTTCGCTAAAATGGTCTTGCATTCTCCTTCTAGAAATCAAGTTAATTCATAAGCAGCATATTCCTATTGAGAAGGTGGAATGCTGACCTATAAGGGCCTTCGGGTGAAACCCATCAATGTCCTAATTATTCTCGTAGTGCTAAATACATTGCCTATCACCGTCAATTCTACTGAGAACAATAATTCCAATCCTTTGCCTCTGGCTTTTCATAAGTTCTGGTTGAGTCCTCTCACCTCTGAAGTCTATTCATTCGATTGTGAGGCAGGGGATATACTAGAAGGCAGCTTCACAGTTACAATTGATGGTGATCTTTTCATCTACGACCAGACGAAGTATGATCTCTGGGTGGGATGGGGCGCTGGAGTTGACCTTTACATCTTTGATGAGCAGAGCTATCAAGACTGGTCTGAGGGGTTGAGTGCAATTCCCCTATTTACCGAGAAAGACCTGACTGATTTCTCCTGGAGGATCGACATCCCCGAAACTGGTCGTTGGTATGTTGTCTACGATAATGACTCCTCAGTCTACGGAAAACAGGTGGAGGGAACTATCAGCCATACCTCCCGGAGCTCAACTGTTATGCTTGGCCTGATTGCTATAGCTGCTGCTGCATTGGTATTGGTTCTTGGCTTCGCTCTCAAAAGAAGGTGAAAGAAAAATGGGGGGTGCTGTGGCTTGGTTTGCCACAGCTAGATCAGTTTCTATTCCTCTGGTGCGGTTTCGTCAGCAGGCTCATAAGAAGCGGGGGCTTGTTCAGTTCCAGATGCGAATTCATCAATGAACTCAACAACTGATCTCCCGAGTAGGCCGCCAAATCCCCCGAGAAGTGCACCCAACAGAACGCTGATCACAATGACCAGCCAACCCATTCCTGTGAGTCCCAAGAGGGCAATGAAGAAATTGGCAATAGCCATTGCTTGAGCTGTTGCCGCCAGATAGGCAAAGAGACCTGTCCATGCAATGCCAACCCCAAGCAGTCCCGCGAGGAACGCAAGTCGATGTCGTCTTGTGAAGAGCCCTCCAAAGACTCCAGCTATCAGCATGGTTATCCATGCCCCGCTGAGCTGCAGAGCTATGCCCAACACAATGACGATGATCAGTGCTGGGACAAATCCAAGATTCGGGAAAATGTCGTCTATTCTTTTCATCTTCATTCCTCCTATGGGACAAAGGTGATCACAGCTTCTATCATCGTTCCATCTGTGTCTGCAGTTTGGAACGCCGCAGCAGTAGCGTAGAAGTATATCTGATGGTAGCCGTATTGCTCAGTGACGTCGTCATAGGTCCACTGGAGCCAGAATAAGTCGTCGAAGTGAGGGCTGAAGGGATTACCGCTCTGCCCTGGAGCATAGACACCATAACTCATCTGAATGTTACTTAGGTCCGCTACAAGTCTCCATGATGGACCATGTTCTACTCGCCATCCGCCTGCATTTTGGAGTGTGTTCTGTCCCCTATGAGGAATGCCACCGATGGTCGTCATGCCTGCAAGATGGTCATAGTACACAACATGCTTGTTGCCATAGTCCCAGTTTGCCTGATTACTTCCAAAAACAGGATCCGCAACCAGATTATCAAGCGCTCGATAGATAGCTCTGACAAGAATCTCGTCTCGAGTTTCTACAACGCCTGTCGTTGTATGATCGTCTAGGTAGTAGGCATTATTGGTCCTGATGAACTCCTCGAGAATAGGCGTCCGTGATAGAGGCAAGCTTGAATCAATGCTCCAGATCTCATCGAATACTTCGTAGTGCAAAGCGTCGCGTAGGAACATCCAAACAGTAGGCGCCTTTTCATCCGTGTCCATCACGTAGTCCCAATCATCAAGCCAGCCTACAATCTCATCAACTGTGGCATTGCCATCCCCAACATTGTCCCACGCATCCACGACATAGGGCACAATCTCTTGCGCTCTGACTTCAAGCGCGTCTGCTTGGAACCTCTTCATGTCATCCATAGTAATGTCGTCGTCGTTGGCAAGGAGGTAGTCTATTCTTCGGCCTCGATAGCCATCGACAAATGGTCCGAGTAGCTCAAAGCCATAGGTTGACATGTCTATTGAGAGCTGGTTCGCAGACGAAATATAGCCTTGAGATGGATTGACTGTCCTTGGAATGTAGGCATACGGTATGTAGCCCGCCCACCCAATGGAGTCATTCAGAGCCTGCACTGGATACGAGCCATCATATCCTGTTCTAACCGGATACCGTCCGCATACCGTCAATGCGATATTCCCTTGATCGTCAGCATAGATGATATTCTGGGCAGGAATATCCCACCAATAACATGCATCGTAGTAACTATCAAGGTCGCTCATCTTGTTCAGTAATCCTAATGCCACGATATTGAATATCACGTCATTTCCGGTCCATCTCATTGCGAGGTTTGGATTACCTTCGGAATCTTGGCCATAGGTGTTTGTAATCGAATCAATAAGCGGTCCATGAACTGATATCTTGACTTCAAAGGGAATAACCTCGCCTTCCTTGGTACGGATGGATTCATCAACAATCTCAAAGTCTCGATACTGTCCATTATACATGTACTGATCAGGATCGGACGGATTGAGTTGTTCAACAAAAACGTCCAAGACGTCTGCACCGACATTGGTGAATCCCCACGCAACATGTTCGTTATGCCCAAGGACTATTCCAGGCATTCCTGCAAAACCCACTCCCGTTACATCTAGTTCTCCTAGTATGACTATGTGCGCTTCATACCAGATGGATGGGGTCTGAAAACTGAGATGTGGATCGTTGCAAAGAATTGGTTCACCGGTTGAGGTCTTCGACCCATTTGCCGCCCAATTATTGCTCCCAACGATGTCTAATTCGCCAAATGGATTGACAATGTCATCGAAAGCATCTAGCAAGACTTCCAGCTTCTCCTGCGCAATGAGTGCCTCCTCAGCTATGACACCCACATTCAAACTGGATGGATTTGCAATCCCTGGAAATCCACCGTTGGCATCCGGATATTCCGCAATACTCAGGTTATACTGTTCAGAGATAATTGGTACAGTATAAGGCATGAATTCCGGGTATACGTCGTCAAACAGTGTGTCATTGTCAATTGTCATTTGCTCCCACTGATTGCGTAGCTCACCGAAACCACCTGCCAAACCCCATGATTGTAGATGTGCGAAAATGAAGATGTCCAGACGTGTCCAGTGTGGAGGAGTGAATCCGAGAATCTTGAACTCTATAGGCATTGTGGCACTCGTCAATGTGTCAATATATGCGTTGACTCCTTCAACCTCAGCGTCAATTGACCTGAGTGTATAGGCGATATTATTATCATCAGAGTTTGCCACATAGTAGTCAAGCGTCTCCTGTGCCAGCCTGGCAAATCCCAGTGTGCGATAGATTCTGTCTGAGTCCGCAGCATAACCGCCAACGATCTCGCTTATTCTTCCAGCTGCAAGATAGTTCTGCATGTACATCTGGAACAGTCGGTCTCTTGCATGAATATACCCTAACCCCATGAACGCATCTTCCACTGTATCTCCATAGATATGGGGGATTCCCCATTGGTCTTGCAGTACAACAACATTCGCATGCAGTCCAGGCAATTGAATTGTCTGCATTTCTGGTTGGTTTACTCCAATACCAACATCGAAGATGCCTCCAGTTGGGGCGATTATCTGAAGCCCTCCAGCCAGCGGACCAATAGGCATTGTCAAAATGACAATCAGCACAATCGGTCCAATGAGAGAGAGGACTAGGTTGATGCTTTTTCTTTTCCTCATTCGCTCTCCAACCTTGTAGAATCGTATTCAAACATCTTGTACAGGGCGACACTTAAGCATTAGGAGCAGTCCGTTGGCAACCTTTTTCTACAGGTCGTTCACAAAGATGTGATTCGTGAATCACAATGGTAAAGACCGAGACTTTTCGCAGTAAAGACTTCATCACTCTTCTTGACTACACGAAGGAGGAGATGGAGACCATCATTGATGTTGCTCTTGACCTCAAGCGGAAGTTCGCCATGGGAGAACCACACAAGCTCCTTGACGCAAAGACGCTGTTTATGATCTTCTATAATCAGAGTCTCCGAACCCGTAACTCATTCGAGGCAGGGATGACGCAGCTAGGAGGACATGCGCACTTCCTGGACCCAAGCAAGATATACGCTCCTGCACTTGAGGGTGATGAGAAAGCCTATTCCACTGAACGTGTGTCAGATGTAGCTCGTGTTTTAGCAAGAATGGGTCACGCGATCGCAATTCGCTGCTACGGAGACCCCGTAGGCTGGATATACGGCCGAGCGAATGAGATTATCAATAATTTCGCATATTGGAGTCATATACCCATTATCAACATGGAGGATGATATCTATCACCCCTGTCAGGGATTAGC
>JBHLPF010000090.1:0-4640 GCA_048939765.1 Promethearchaeota archaeon | reverse complement strand
TGGGTACGCACTAATAATACGGAGAGCAGCTCAGACACTATCCTTGCCAAGTGGGATGAAGTAGGCGACAGAAACTATTGGCTCGGAAAGCTGGATGCTTCGACATTGGCTTTCTTCGTTGATGACACACAAATGGTGAGTACATCCTTTAGTCTGATTAACGATGGTGGTTGGCATCATTTGGCAGGCGTTGCTGATGCAACTGGTCAAAATCTGTATCTGTTTGTTGATGGCATCTTACGAAATACTGCCTCTTATACCGGATCAATGCAGGTTGGAGATTCGGTCCTTGATATTGGAAACAATCCAGGCTCCGTAGGGCTTGATCAAGAGTGGGATGGACTAATTGACGAGGCAAGGATTTCAAAAAGCGCTCGAAGTTCCGAATGGATTTTGACAAGCTACAAGAACCAAATCAGTCCGTCAGTATTCTATAGTCTAGGCCAAGAGAGCCAAATAGCATGGTTCAATCCAGACTGGAGTTATCGAAAAGAGGTAACTGTCGCTGCTGATACGACCGATGTCCCTGCGGGATATTCGATTCATCTGACATTTGATCATGCCACCCTGGTGAGTGAAGGGAAATCCCTAGCAAATGGGAATGATATTCGTATAGTCTACTGGGATGGATCTCAATGGAATGATCTCGATAGGATGTTGGATACTGACTCATCTTGGAACAGTGATTCTACAAAGATATGGTTCAAGACACAGACATCAATTCCTGCATCCTCCTCAGATTCCAGCTACTACCTCTACTATGGTAATCCGTCGCCTGGCTCTCCTCCAAGCGATAGCTCAAGCGTGTTCCTATTCTATGATGGATTTGAGAGCGGTGATCTGAGCGCATGGGATGGCTGGAGCGTGGGATCGGCAGGCGATGATATATCACCCATTACCGGCCCACCTCAGCCCAACACAGGAACTTACTCAGCCAGATGCGAGAATGACAATCTTGCCACTCCACAAGCAATGGTTTGGAAGGACTTCACAGACGAAACGTCACTTCTTGCTAGAACTCACCTATACCTGGACCCGAGCTTCTCTATATCTAGTGGAGGCCATGTGACCGTCATGCAGTTTATCGACAACACGCCTACATGGGTAAACCAACTAGCAATCACAATCAATGATGACATGACCATATACGTCTGGAATGCTATCGCAGGAGAAGCGTATGGCTATGGGACGACAAGTACATTATCAACTGGGATCTGGTACACGCTGGAAATGCAGGCCACAATATCTGATACAAATGGCGAGGTTAGGGTATGGCTTGACGGAAATCTTGAGATAGATGAGTCTGGTAGAAACATAGGTACGGAAGGAATCAATAGATATTGTGCGGGATTCTATTGGGCTTCTCCCCAGACTGAACCCAACATAATCTATGTGGATGATGCATTTCTCAGATCTTATACCAGTTCCGAACCCACAACATTCCTCGGTCCAGAACTATCACGGACAATTCAATTCAACTACAAGAAAGACATAGTCATTGACCACACAAGGGTAAATGCAGACTTGGCAGACTTTCCATTGCTGATTGACATTTATGATACTGACCTCAAGACTGATGCTCAGGTTGATGGCGATGACATCTTGTTTCTGAAAGATGACTGGATTCTTCCGCATGAGATTGAACTCTTCGACCAAACCTACAACTCTACTCATGCACATCTCGTCGCTTGGGTCAAGACTAATCTGTCATCTTCCATGGATACGGTGGTTTCAATGTATTATGGGAATCCATCGATTCAGAATCTTCAGAATCCTACTAGTGTATGGAGCAATTCTTACGGTTCAGTGTGGCATTTGAATGACGATCCAACAGGGACAATTTATGATTCTACTCCTAGTGACAATGATGGTACTTCTTCAGGCGGCATGACTTCAGGCGACCAATTAGCAGGGCAGATCGATGGTTCTTTGGATTTTGATGGGTCTGATGATGAGGTGAATCTTCCCGGAGCAGTCATTGGCGACCGTGCAGCTTGGACAATCTCAGCATGGATTAAAATGGGTGCTGACACCGCGGACCAGAGAACGATTTACAGCGAGGGCAATACTGGCGTGACAGAGTATCTCTTTCTGTATGTAGATGACACAGGTTCAGAGGTGAGATTCTATTCGACAACAGCCACTGGCGATTATGCACAGGTGATTGGCTCGACAAATGTTGAGGACAACCAATGGCACTTCGTCACGTTTGTCCAACGCACGAAGACTAATCGAGAGCTGTATGTCGATGGCTCGTCAGAAGGAACCAGTATACAAGATGCGGGAACTTTTACTACTGATACGGCCAATATCGGGGTTCTGATTTCTGATTGGGTCGCAGACTGGTTCAAGGGAACCATCGATGAGGTTCGCATTTCATATGCAGCTCGTTCTGCTGATTGGATTACAACCGAATTCAATAATCAGCATGCCATTGCCAGTTTCCTCTCTGTTGGAAGTGAGATACCTCTTCTTGGAATAGGAGGAGAATTTCTATACCAGAAAGAGATTGTAATAGACCACACAAAAGTCGACGCAGACCTGACAGACTTCCCGCTATTAATCAACACTTATGATACTGATCTCAGGATTGATGTCCAAGCTGATGGGGACGACATTGTGTTTGCAAAAGATGACTTGCTCCTTCCATATGAGATTGAGCTTTTTGATCAGTCCTACAACTCCACACATGCCCACATTGTAGCGTGGGTCAAAACTGATCTATCATCCTCTGTTGATACAAAGATTACTATGTATTACGGAAATCCTGCGGCGACAAGTCAAGAAGACCCCCACGCTGTTTGGCAAACTCGATATCAGGGGGTATGGCACCTAGGAGATAACCCATCTGCTGCCCAGCCACCCCCTCAAATCAATGATAGCACAGATAACAACAATGATGGGACCACCTATGGAACTATGGTCCTGGCAGACAAGGTTCCCGGCCAAATAGGGGAGTCTCTAGACTTTGATGGATCAAATGACTACGTTGACTGTGGAAATACACCTTCACTCAGCGTAGGCGCTAACGATTTTGCGCTGAGTGCGTGGTTCGCAACTTCGGACGCAGACGTACCACTCGCTATGAAAGGAGCCATCGGAACTGATGCCTACAGATATATGCTTTCAGTGACAGGCTCGGGAACAGTAAAAGCGGAAATTGACGATAATTCTGGTACGCCCGGAAAGATCAGTATCTACTCCCCATCAGCTCTAAATGATGGCCTCTGGCACCACGCAGTCATGGTCAGAGCAGGGAATCTGCTCCGCTTCTACATAGACGGCCTTGAAGTCCCTACTTCGCCGGTGGACATCACAGGCTATGGGAGTATTGACTCACCAGAGCCTTTTTTGATGGCAGCATGCGACAACTACGACAACGCAGGCTCACCTAATCTCTTTGCGTCCACACTGCTTGACGAAGTTCGGATTCTTGGCATTACAATCACTTCAGAGTGGATTCTCGCAGAGTACAGAAACCAAAATGCTCCCTCAAGTTTCTACTCGATAGGAAACGAAGCTCTTCTTCGACCTCAGGCCTTTGCCAATAAGAAGACGATCACAGTGGACAGTAGTAAAGTCCTAGCTGACCTCAACGATTTTCCGCTTCTGATCGATCTTTACGATGAGGATTTGCGCACAAAAGTGCAAGCTGATGGTGACGACATTTCATTCCAAATCGGGGAGTTGACTCTGGATCATGAGATAGAGATCTTTGATCAGACATACAATCTCACACATGCACACTTAGTTGCATGGGTTCGCATACCGTATCTCTCTTCTGCCGTGGACACTGAGATCACAATGCTATATGGAAATCCGGATATCGGCAATCAAGAGAATCCGGGCGGTGTTTGGTCTAGCCGCTATGCCGGAGTATGGCATCTGTCTGAAGATACAGGGAATGCATTGGATTCGACCTCCCATGGAACTCAAGGGACCTCTAGTGGTGGGGTTACACAAGGGACTACAGGTGCGATTGGCCAAGCATACGATTTCGATGGAATTGATGGAAGTGTAGACTTTGGGGATCCAGCAGATGGCCATCTTGATTTCGGTACGTCCAGCTTCTCCTATAGCATTTGGCTCAGAGTCGATTCAAACACAGGTACTTGGCAGCTGCCAATTTCCAAAGGTGGTGATACTAGTGCTATCGCTGGATATGAGATTGAAACAGCGAGCGATGCCAGCGCAATCAATTCTTGGATTAGTGACGGCACACAGGCAAGGACCACAACCTACTCGCCTGTTACATTCGGTCAGTGGATGTTTGTCGTTGCAGTAGTAAATAGAGAAACCAACAGGGTGCTCATATTCAGGGATGGCGTTGAAACAGGATCAGGTTCATCGCTGACAAGCTTCGGAAGTCTTAGCACAGCACAGTCGCTCTACCTCTCAAGGCCAACATATGAGCTAGATGGGGCTGTTGATGAAGCAAGGATAGCCCTACACCCACTTGATCCCAACTGGATTTATACCGAATATCTGAACCAAAAAGACCCTTCATCATTCTACACTGTAGGGGCGGAATCGGGAACAGAGAAGAATGAGGTGAGCGTTGGATTTACAACCAATTCTGATTCGGGTGTTTCGCTTTCCGCAACACTGAAGCTCAATACTACTAGTACGATTCAGAGTCT
>JBHLPF010000049.1:14623-18853 GCA_048939765.1 Promethearchaeota archaeon | reverse complement strand
GCTACTGTGAACTGAAACACGAGTATCGAGTCTGCATATGCCCATTCCCACCCTTCAAGCTTAATGTCGAACTTCATCTCATTAGAGTTAGTCAGGTTGATATGGACTCGAATCTCGATCTCAAGATTCATAGAGCTTGGCATCTCAGCCAATGCAACTGAAATTGGAGGCACGAAGGTGTCCTCATTGGTGAAATTGAAGTGAACACCAGTCACAACACCATCTTCCTCATCAGTGGCAAAACCGCTGAAATCCCAGTCATCAGTTGGTAGAGTGTAGGGGTCTCCATAGCGGTAGTCGATTCCTGCATCATATGCCCCATTATTGTTAGTATCATTCGCCTCAAACAGCTTGCTGAATGTGACATGATAGTCTGCCCCAGGTGTGTCATCACTCTCATCCCAGAATTGGAAATGCGGCACATTGTTGACTGCACTCACTTTGATTCCAATATCATCGGTAGTGAGAGTCACGACGCCATTGGCGTGCTGATACTGTATTCCTGTGCTCTGTGCGGCAACGAAAGGCAAAGCTGCCAATAAGGCCGCCAGAGCTAATGCAAACATTAGTGTTCTGCGCACTGTGATCATCTAATCACCAAGGTAGATTCTTTCAAATAGATATATAATAGTTCCATTCGAAATCTATGGAAATCTCACCTCGGGGTTACTCGAACAGAATTCGAGTGCATTTCTTCAAGTCACAATCCTTGAAAGGGGAGAGGCTGTCAGTCAAATTGACAGATTCTGAAGAGGATGTTCTCATGGATGCAGGTTTGAAGGACCGTCATGTGGTTCTGACCGGAGCCTCTGGCGGCATTGGACTTGAAACGACTAGGGTGATCTTGGAAGAGGGGGCTCTTGTAACAGCGACCTATCGGACCTCTGAGGAGAAACTGGCAGATCTTGCCGGCAAATGGCCCAATAGGACCTGCATTGTGCAAGCCGACGTTCGCAAGGAATCTGATGTTGAACGGGTCTTTCAAAGCGCCATTGATTCCTTTGGCAGAGTAGATGTCTTGGTCGCAAATGCGGGCATTGCCAATCATGTGGGTGTGGGCGTCCATGAGATGAGCTTGGAGCAATGGGAGAATACACTGGCTGTGAACTTGACCGGCGTCTTTCTATGCTCGAAGCATTTCTTCGCCAACCTAGAAGCCAACCCTGGCGACTATGCGTCACTCATACTCATCGGATCGACAGCTGGATTTTTCGGTGAAGCTTGGTACAGCGACTACTCAACCTCAAAGGCAGGTCTTCAGGGCTTGATGCTTAGTCTAAAGAATGAGATAGTCCATCTCGCACGTAAGGGAAGAGTGAATCTCGTAAATCCAGGATGGACTGTGACATCTATGTCTGAAGATGCTATGAATGATGAGGTCATGGTTCGGCGAATTCTGCAGACCATTCCGATGCGTAAAGTCGCCCTTGTTCAAGACATAGCCAATACAATACTCTATCTTGCATCAGAAAGACTGTCTGGTCATGTGAGTGGCCAGACGATCAACGTGGCGGGAGGAATGGAAGGGCGTGTGCTGTTTACACAGGATGAAGTTGACACCTCCCAATCTCGAGGTTGACCGCTATGAAATCCTTTGATGAGTTGGCATTAGCGTACGACAATTCAATCGATTGGGATTCAAGACTTGGCAGAGAGATGCCATTCCTGCAATCAGTGATGACCGAATACAGCTCAAGCAGAGTGCTTGACATGGCCTGTGGAAGTGGAAGGCATTCGGTCGCGCTTGCATCTCTTGGCTGTCAGGTCGTTGCATTTGATGCCAGTGAAAGCATGATCACGGCAGCTCGAAATCATGCTAGGGACAACAAAGTGGAAGTTGAGTTTCGAATCGCCGATATGCAAAGCTTCTCTTCAATAGTGGAAGGATTCTTTGATGTTGTTCTCTGCCTTGGGAACTCGCTGGCACTGTTGCCTACTATCGAAGTCCTGCAGAATGTTGTAGAATCAGTCCATAACGTGTTGAATCCGTCTGGCTCATTCATTTTCCAAGTTCTAAACTTCGAAGAAATCTTAAACTCAGGATTCAGGTTCTTTCCAATAAAGGGTGGAAATACAGCTGCTGGTGATGAAGTAGTGTTCTCTAGATTCTATGAACATGGTGCCAAACATTGGTCGACACTAGTGGCTACTTCATTTGTCAAGAGAGGTGTTGACTGGGAAACGGCAATCTCCACGCAACGTGTCCTACATACTGACAAGGATATGGTGAAGAAGGCACTGACCACCGCCGGTTTCGAGGACTTTGATTTCTTTTCAGACTATCACCAGAATGAGCTTGTACCTGATAGATCGAGAAATCTAGTGGTCTGGGCCCGACGCTGATAGAGAAATGAATAAGTGCTCATTGTCTTGGTGATTCAACTGAAGAAATCAGCTTGAGGGATCATTCTGCGGGATAAGGACTCTGTAATGGATGCCGTATATAGCGCGCTATCACACACCATTAGACGGCAGATAATAGCCATGATTGGAGACCAGGGCGCAGTATCGTACACTGATCTGACAGAGTTGGGACTCGAACCAGGCACACTGTATTTTCACCTGGACAATCTAAGTAAGTCAGATGACCCTCTGGTGTCACGTACAGGGAACAAGTTGTACTCTCTGACAGAGCTCGGGCAAGCAGCATATGATATCATTCAACAGAGCGAGGATGAGGTAGAGGCCGTTGTGATCACACGTGAGAATGGGAGCACAACTAGTGACATAGTACTAGACATATTAGCTATGAAGCCGATTGTAAAACGAATTCAGTCTGATCCCCTTCGATTCTTCTTTGAGATTGTAGTGTTTCTAGGTCTCTATGGATACTTTGCTGCAGAGGTAGGTCTTCTTCCTGTATTTCTCTTCTTTCTTCAGGGTGCCTTTGATACCGGGATTACAATCCTTGCAGCAATGATAGCTTGGATTACTACCTACTTGCTTGTTGAAGCCCTGTCAATCCCGATTCTTCACAAACGAGGCATGTCAAAGGGACTCTTTGCAGCTATACCAATGGCATTTGTGCCTCACATACTCGTGGAACTGATGTGGTACTTCATTCCAGACTGGGGTGTTCTCAATGGCTGGCCTCTAACAGTTCTACTCTTTGGTATCATCACGTGGAGTACCTATATTCTCACAATTGCGCTGTCACATGCAAAGGCCGTAAGGAGTTCTCGAGCTGCTATTGTGACTCTCATAGTCACGAATTTGAACATCCTCCTCTTGGCCTTGATCAGTTCAGCGTTGATTTAGAGTGCCAAAATGACTTCGAGTCCTCTCGAAGTCGCTTTTCCATAGCATTGGAATAGAATGATTATATACTAACTTGAGGAATCAATTACTTGGTGTATAATCATTGATTGACAAAAGACTACTAGCAATCTTCGCCACAATGATGGTATTGGCATCAGTGCCATTCGTGGCAGCTCAGCCCCACCACCAAATGTTCCAGTTTGAGGAATCTCTTGGAGTGGTTACAATCACGACTGGCGAGATAGGAGTCCGAGTGGCTGCAAACGGCGAGGTACCCCACTTTGCATGGTGGAATGAAACCGATCCTGGAACCGACTATCATGTCACGTTCCTTAGGCTATTTGAGGCAAATGATACGAATGAGAATGGAACCTTTGATCGTGGTATCGACCCTATAGTGGGTTCTGCGTTCCGTTTACCAATGGATGACTGGGTGTTCAGTGGCTTCGTTACTGAAGAGCAGAACGATGTAATCACGGCCATACACTTCAACTTCACAAATACTAACACCTATGACCACCATGGACCCGGAATGACAACTATTCCTGGGATGCCTGGCATGCCAGGCCACACAGATCCAATGGATGTTGAGATTCAGATTTGCGTCCACTTCTATCTGGCAACACCAGACCAGTTCAAGTTCGATCTTAGGGTTTCTGGCTGGGAATGGACAAGTACTGATTCCATTTTGGTGTTTCAATTCGCAGTTGGTGAGAGTGAGCACAACCAGAACATCAGTGAGAGAGATGTTTCAAGGATTGACCATGAAGATGAAAGATTCTCTTTTGACAACGCTTGGATGGAATATTCACAGCACGCCTTTGCAGGTAATGCGTCTCATCAAGTCCAAGTTAGAGCCTCCCATGGAGACCCCCTCATGGCACAAGAACACAAGTCTATCTTCATCGCCTTCGAGTACTTTGGAGATGAAACATTAGACTATGACCCAATCCTTGGAATTACGGCGCTATC
>JBHLPF010000049.1:11159-14523 GCA_048939765.1 Promethearchaeota archaeon | reverse complement strand
TCATGGATAGCTAGCTCCTCCAGATTGCAGCACTCAGCAAGCGGGGACAGGTCCAGCTTCTCAAGCAGATTATTGTTGAGCCTGAGTGCTTGAAGGTTCGGGCACTTCGAGAGTGGAGAGAGGTCTATCTCTCTGAGTTTGTTGTTGCGAATTGTCAAGTCCTCAAGATTCTGGCACCAAATGAGAGGCAAAATGTCTACTGAGACCATATCCCGAAGGTCAAGATTGACGCACTTTTCGTTTGATTCGACGCCGATGCTTTTCTCTTGTCCGGAGGAATTCACGTACCAGACATAGATTTCTGCCATCGATTGCGAGTCTCCTCAAATCATGCACCCAGGGAAGGCACCCCTCTTTCAGAACTTCCTTCTCTTAAGATTTGTTTTATTTCTCTTCTCGTTGAACCAGCTAGCTAAAGAGGAACGGGTTCTAAACTCTCATTGTCCTCTAGAGGTGACAATTAGTGAAAGTGAATTGTTATCCATCGACCTTCTCGGTTGTAGCACGAGACCCCTCAAATGGCGATATTGGAATCATTGTACAGTCCAAGTTTCCTGCTGTAGGCGCTGTTGTCCCATGGGCGTTGGCTGAGGCAGGTGGGGTGGCGACTCAGGCTTGGGCAAATACTTCTTACGGTCCAAGAGGACTGAAGCTCCTGTCTGAAGGCAAGAATGCCTCAGAGACCTTGATGGCTCTGCTGGAGGATGATGACAAGGTTGAGCATAGACAAGTTGGAATTGTTGATTCCAAAGGCCTTGCTGTGTCACACACTGGGAAAGAATGTATGGAGTGGGCAGGCCATGTGGTTGGCGATGGATATGCGTGTCAAGGGAACATCTTGGCAGGTGAAGACGTGGTCAAAGATATGGCTGAAGCATATGAGAAGACAGAGGGTGATTTGATAGACAGACTGTTTGCTGCACTCAGTGCTGGACAAGCGGCTGGTGGTGATAGGAGAGGAATGCAGTCGGCTGCAATCCTAGTAGTCCGAAAGGAAGGAGGCTATGAGGGTGGAAATGATAGGTATGTTGACGTAAGAGTCGATGACCATCCAAAGCCGATTGAAGAACTAGAGCGTATCTTTGCCTTATATGACATGACGCTCTTGAATAGAGAAGATCCCAGCAGGCTGCAACGGATAGAAGGCGATATTTCAATCCAGATTCAGCAAGCACTGGTGAATCAAGGTTTCCTTGCAGCAGTAGACGAAGAATTCTCAGCTGCTGCCACGAGCGCCCTGAGAGAATGGGTCAATACAAACAACTTCGAGAACAAGTGGAGAGATGATGGCACCATCTGGCAGAGTGTTCTTGACTATCTTCTCGAAAAGTCTGGTATCGGTAGATGATTTATGAATTGGAGACCCCTCTCGTGAATGAAACAGTTGGAACATCGTCTATCATTCTCACGGTATATTCTAAAGCCCCACTGTGGAAATACGCCATGTGCCCATTGATAAGATATTTCGAACCACTTGGTCAATAATTGACTTACACGAAGGCCATTCGGTCTGGTCAAAGGATGAAACAGATGGCCGGATCCATGGTGACATTGCTGGTGTGCATTTTGAGTCATGTATCGGATGCATGAAATGTGTGACTGCATGTCCTGTAGATGTCTTTGCGGCCTGGACCTCTGAAAATGGCGAAGATGTTGTTGATCCCATTCTTGATGCTGAGTGCATCTTGTGCCTAGTATGCGAACTGGTCTGTCCAACTGATGCCATTCATATCAGGAGGGACCCTGGTTCTCAAGACACCCTAGACTCTTTATTGCGCGGTGTATAGCTATCTAATCGCGAGGAACGGACAATGTTTGATATTCTATTGAGTGATGAAGAAAAGAGACTGCGTGACGAAGTTCGTGCATTTGTCAGAGATAAGGTGGACCCAAGCCTGATTGTTGCCATGGACTCGAAAGAGAAAGAGTATCCCTACGAGTTTGTTAAGGCTGCTTCAAAAGCCAACTTACTCGGGCTACGATTTCCAAAGGAGTATGGTGGTCGAGGTCTTGGTTGGGTTTCTGAGATGCTTGCGGTGGAGGAGGTTGGTGTCTTGGGTATCTCTCTTGGCTGCGCTTATTCACTTCCCAGTATAATTGGGGAAGGCATAGAGAAGTGCGGAACAGAGGAACAGAAGCGGGAGTACTTGCTGCCAACACTCAAAGGTGAGAAAATATGTGGTGAGGGCCTTACGGAGCCTAGAGGAGGGTCAGACTTCTTCGGCACAAATACGGCCGCTATAAAGGAGAGGGATGTATTTGTCATAAATGGGGAGAAACGATTTGTAGCTGGAGGGGTTGGGGCTGACTATTTCTTGGTCTATGCCAAGACCGACTTTGAAGCTCCGCCCCACAAATCCCTCAGTGCCTTTCTGGTCGACCGTGATGCTGGAGTAAAAGTCCAAGAAGAGTACGAACTCATGGGTTGCCGCGGCATGGGTGCGGCACGAATCGTGATGAAGGATGTTGAGGTTCCCGAGTCTAGCCTCGTTGGAGACCTGCATGGTGGAAATGATGTGTTCAACGCCATGATGGTTCCCGAACGCCTGACATCTGCTGCAGGAGCAGTAGGAATGGGTCAGGTGGCCATAGAGCTTGCCGCAAGGTATGCAGACAAGCGGGAGGCATTTGGCCGGCCAATCCGAAGGTTTGAAGCTGTTAGCTTCAAGGTGGCAGACCGTGTGACAGAACTCGATGCTGCTCGTGGTTTAATATATCGTGCAGCTAAAGTGGCTGACACGGGTGCTTGGTGTAGAAAGGAGGTCTCTCAAGCGAAGGCATACGGTACTGAAGCTGGCTTCAAAGCTGTGCATGAAGCAATGCAGATTCTTGGAGGAATCGGATATACCGATGTCTATCCTATCGAGCGACTCTATCGGGATGCGAGACTGGCAACAATTTGGACCGGCAGCAACGAGGTTCAGCGGCTCATCGTCCAGAATGAGGTGTTTGGGGAAATATTGTCTCTTGATCGCGCCTTGAAGCGTGATATAGAACTCGATACACCGGGCGCGCATAAGACAGAAGAGAAGGTATATTCTGAGGATCCTGCTAGGTACTATCCAAAGTGATCGAATCATTCCATTGAGTTCAATCCAGTACCACATGGTTCTTGTTCTCTCTTTCCTGTGTCCTTCCTCGAGCCAAATGTTTATAGCACCACTCTATTCACTATTGTTAATGAAGGCACATAATGTGCCATATTCTAAATGGAGACTTTGTCACAAATGGCAGAACTAGTATGTCCGAAGTGTGGACAGAAAGTAGACGTTCCAGTACATTGCGGGAAAGAGATGCATCAGGAAGGGGACCAGCTAGTTTGCTGGATGGGGCCCCAATGTGGGCATCAGGATATGCCCAGTCA
>JBHLPF010000049.1:0-11059 GCA_048939765.1 Promethearchaeota archaeon | reverse complement strand
TATATGCAGGTCTTCCAGGACTTATGGTGGGTTTTCTCGTGGGATACATCTTGGGTGCATCCAAGTCCTTGAGTAGGAGAGACCGATTCTTCATTACTCTGGCTAGTGGACTAATTGGAGGGGTTATCATAGCATTAATTCTACAGAACACTGGCATAATCGTTGCCAGACCAGATGTTCCTCCAGATGAGGAAGCAGCCAGGCTGAGTCTAATGTTCCTGTTGAGTATAATGACCACTTTTGGAGGCATAGGAGTTGGAGCAGCATTGCACTGGGAGCCATTCGCAGAACCGCTTCCTAAACGCCATGTCACATTCGATCCTGAGGAAGATGACGAGGAGTTTGACCGACAACTCAAAGAGGCAATGGGTGGACAATAGCAGTAGAGACTCGATAACCATTAAAGCAATGTAGACCTTCCAACGTGCAATGCTCTTGCCATTGGAGGCTTACTCGAAATGAAGCAGACGCTACCACACCTTGCGTTTATTGTGTTTATTGCTGGAATTCTATGCATCTATCCACTATCCCCAGTCCACGCTCAGACTTGGACTGAAGATGATGCTCTGACATTCCTTTTAGAAGTCAATGGGGTTTCAGCTGCAGAATCTGATGTTGCAGCTCCAATCACCTACAACTTGACTACTGACCTCGAGCTTGAGCTGACCATTGAGGCAATTGAGAATCTCACAATCCATGCCATGAGATTCGTAATTCAATACATGGGATTCCCGCTCATCAATCAGGAGTTTCCAATTGGATCAACTGTTCCTACAGGGGTTCCTATACAGCTAGTCAATGAATCGATACCCCTCGGCTCGATGCTTAGTTTCGGAGGCATTGACTTAATCACTGGGACTATTATCGGTGAAGTAGCCTTTATCTACTCCTTGCTCAGTGACCCGGGGACTAATATTACCCTGCCTGAGGATTTTGTACTACAAATTGGAGCTACAGGCGTAGCCGCCATTATGTCTGTCACTGGACTGATTACTGTGGGCTTTACAGTGATGGCCGTGTTTTCACTTCTAATGGCTCTTGATGATTTCCAGCAGGGAATCATGGCTGCACGGAAGATGCGTGGAGCAGAGAGGGGTTCAGATGTCGGGATATTTCCTGCTGCAGTAGTCTTGCGACGGAAACCTAAGAAGGGTGGCGAAACAATCAGCAAGGATGAGTTAGTCCGCAGAGTCAGCGACGCAGCGGGAAAATCCTGGGACCATAAACGATGTCCCAATTGCGGCAAGAAATGGAAGAAGGATGCTGTTGAATGTTCAAAGTGTGGCATTGATGAGCCATCAGCAGTGCAGTATTTCTCTCAAGACATTGCAGAATATGCGCCAAAGGCGATGAAGGTAGTAAGACCAAAGAGCAAAGTCACAGTTGGAGCCTTCTCAAAGAAACTGAAGCTCAAGCCGGCTAAGGGCGGTGCATTGGCTGCAGCACTTACTGATATGGGAATCTTCCAGACGCGAAGTGTAAAGGTTCCATTGATGAAAGTAGCATTTTCTGGAATGACTATTGCGGGATTCTACTGGAGCTGGCTCCAGATTCTAAGTGGAGCAACACCTTCTCTGTTGGACTCCCTCCTATATGCCGCTGCAGGTCTTGTAGTATCAGTTGTCGTTGCCTATTTCATGAACTTCTTAGCAAGGGTACCAAAACTTGGCTACGACCAGTAGGGGCTTACCCTAGATGGAGGAGCCTTTCCGGCTCTTCCCCCAAGCCAATGACGTGATGAAGATGAATGAGACCGGTCCATTTGCATGGGAGAATGATGAGGTGAAAGTCAGAGTTCCGTTCAGTGCTGCTGGTGTAAGCACCACTATTATCATCACTTCTAAGTTCACTGGAAGAATGATGCTTCTTGATGTCGGTGATGGTTCCCTGCGTGACCTGTTGGAATGTGATGGTGTCCAATTCGTCCATGATTTAGACTTGATAGCCATTACGCATGGCCATTTTGATCATATGGGCGGACTGCATTCCATGCTTGGTTTCCTCCGGATGATGAAGAGGTCTGAGAAGTTGCACATTCTTCTCCCTGAGGATTGTATAGAGGCAATTGAAAGCATCAAAGGCTTCAGAAGCGCCTACAAGGAATCTCTTCCATTCGAATTCTGGTATCATGAGATGACGCATGGGACGGGATTTGATACCGACTTCTTCAAGGTGAGTGCAATTGAAGTGGAGCATTTCGGAATGGAGAATACAACTGATGAAGACAAGCTCATGCCCGCCCTAGGTTATCGAGTGCGTGTGGGTGATACGACTATTGCATACACCGGCGATACGCGAATGTGTAGAGGTGCTGAAGATATTGTCCGTGAAGCTGACTTGGCAATAATAGAGGCAACAAGAAGGAATACTCCAGACTCCGAGAAACGGGTGCATCTATCGGAGGACGAAGCCAGTGAATTGGGCAAATTGGCAAGGAATCATATTCTCATTCATCGAATCCCCGATATTGAGTAATGATAACTAGACGAACCCAAGAATCACTGCGAACACTACCATTCCAAGAATTGCCGAGATTGGTACGGTAATAATCCACGATATCAGAATGTCCTTTACTTGTTTCATCTGAACAGGCGTTTCTGACACCCACCCCACCGCAATTAGCGCTGCAACAAGGACGTGGGTTCCACTAAGAGGCAATCCAAGAAGAGTTCCTACAAACATTATCAATGCCACAGAAATACTCGCAGCGAGTGCTGAAGAAGGAGAAAGAGTCACAACTTCAGTCGCAAGTGTTCTAATCACCTTTCTACCAATTATGATCAGTCCCAGCGCCATACCAAAACCGCCAATGAGTAATGGTAACAACACCGTGGGTAGAATAATGATCCCAAACTCGACCGTGCCTTGGAAATCGGGAAGCACTACAATAGGGGCTATAGCATTGGCTACGTCATTCCCTCCCCTACTCAAGGCAGTCCATATCAAAAAGGCCGCTAGACCGTAAGAAGCAATCCTCTCCTGTTTCTCGAAGTCAGATAGTCCTTCTGCTCTTTTCTGGATGCGTCTTACCATCGCAAAGACTGCTGCAGCGATGAAGAAGCCAATTACTGGCGAGATTATCCATCCTGCAAATACCTCCAGCACAACAAACCAGTCTACCGCCTCAGCACCCCATCCGACATATCCCATTACGGGCGCGAATATGGCTACACCAATCACAGACCCTACTATACACTGTGTCGTACTAATCGGAAGTCCTTTGGTTGCGGATGCTATCAATAGCCAAATAGCCATTGATATCAGAATGGCAAACACCATCTCTGGGGAAAGTGTCAAGCCCCTGACCAAGTCAGAGCCAACTTTCTCAGAAACATTGCCGCCCATAGTGACTGCCCCTAACATGGTTATTAAGCCGCCAATGGCAACAGCTATGTTGACTGTGAAGACTTTCGCCCCAACAGCCGGTGCCATTGCTTCGTCATTACTTCCAATGGCAAAAGCGACAAGGAAGCTGATGATGAGCAATACACCTAGTAGGACTGGTTCCAATTCCTGGGGTCTCCTTTGTTATGAGTACTTCAGCACTATCGTGCGGATGAAATCGCCAGTGTTCTCGGACCGAACAGCTACAAGAATCAGTCTTTCTGATACTGCGCGAAACATGCTGACTTCCTTTGCCGTGTACTTCTTGTCATTGAACAGGTTCTCGAGCAGTCTGAAGTGGAGGTCTCTTGCCTCCTCCCTAACTCTGTCGATTTTCATAGTGTATTCAACAGATTTCTTGAAATCTGTGAAGAGATATTTGACTGCATCCTGAAGGAGGTCTGTACAAATCCAGCTCTTTTCTGCAATATCTCCTAGCTCCTCAGGTGGCTTGTAGTCTCTTCCTACAAGCATCATCCTGACTGCCTCCTCGGTGGCATCCACTATGCTGTCCATGTGCTGGACCAGTTGATATCGTTCCTGGGTCTGCTGAGGGAGATAGGCTCGCTTAGAGAATATTTTCTCATACAACTCCTCTTTGACTGAGTCTGCTTCTCTCTCAAGGGTGATGATTTCATCCTGCAATTCGTCAAGATGCTTCATCTTGCCGTCTTCCCAGTCATCTGTACAGACATGCAGTTTTGCACTAGCCGATTGCAATGCTTTGCTTAGTTTCAGGAGAAGCTCATCAGCCTGCTTTTGGAGGTCCTTGTCTCCAAGCCCAAAAATCTTCGAAAACGTTCCCATTTTCTTCCACTCAGTTTGAATAATGCACTCCATCTTGGGAGACCAAAGGGACTCAAAAATCCCTCTCTGTTTCTTTTACTGTGGCGAGGCAATATGGGCATTGCGCTTGAATCTTTCTTAATGTTTCACAGTCTTTCGGGGCTTAGGATGCGTCAAGAGGCTCAAGAATCGCACGAATTCGTATGATTCCAGCACCAATCTTCTTTTGTTTGGTAATTTTGAAATTGCCGAGTATACCAGTTCGTTCGACATGGGGTCCACCACAGAGTTCCATGCTAAAATCGCCCACAGAATACACAGAAACTGTGTCTCCATATTTCTCCTTGAAGAATGCCATCGCACCTTGAGCTATGGCCTCATCATAAGGCATGAACTGCCTTGTGACTTCTAGGTCGTCTCTGATAATACCATTGACCAGGTCCTCTACTTGCTGCACTTCTTCTGGTGTAAGCTTGCGATCGAATGTGAAATCAAATCGAAGCCGCTCCTTTGTGATGTTGCTACCACTCTGCTGTACCTTGTCGCCAAGTACCTTTCTCAGTGCTGCTTGCAGCAGATGAGTTGCTGTATGGAGCTTTGTGTGTTCTTCGCCATGGTCCGCAAGGCCGCCCTTGAACTTTCCCTCAGTCGCCGTCCTAGATATATCTCTGTGATGTTCAAACTCCTTCCGAAACACATCGACGTCAATCTCTATGCCCTTCTCTTGAGCCAAGTCCCTTGTCATCTCAAGAGGGAGTCCGAAGCTAGTGAATAGAAGAAACGCATCCTTCCCTGTGATTGCCCCATTTTCTTGGAACATGCGCTCAAACTTTCCAAGTGCCTTCCGTAATGTTTTACGGAATTTAGCCTCTTCACTCTCCAAGTTTTTCTTTATGAAGTCGCGATTCCTTTCAACTTCTTCGTAGACGTCTTTGTACATCTCGATTGTTATGTCGGCGAGTGCATCCATGAATCCCTTGCCGATGCCAAGCTTGTCTGCGCTGAGAATCGCCTTTCTCAATAGCCTCCGCACGATATATCCATGTTCTACATTTGAGGGGGCAATATGAGCATCATCCGCCATGATCATAACAGCTGACTTGACATGGTCGGATATTATCTTTGTAAGCCGGTCTTCCTCTTCAGACATCACATCTTTTCCTGAGAGCATCTTGATCTTCTCAATAAGTGGAGTGAAAAGCTCAATTTCGAAGACAGATGGAACTCCCTGAAGCATGGCTACAGTCCTCTCTACTCCCATGCCAGTGTCAATATTCCTCTGCTCCAATCTCTCGAAGCTGCCATCCTCTTTCAAGTTGTATTCCATGAATACATCATTCCAGACCTCTACAAAGTGTCCGCAGTTGCATCCAGGCTTACAATCAGAGCCACACCTCGGAATCTCATCCACCTCAATGAACATCTCCGTGCATGGTCCACACGGCCCTACTTTGCCAGGGGGACCCCACCAATTGTCCTCCTTCGGAAGGTAATAGATGCGTTCATCCGGAATCCCCACAGACCGCCATACCCCAACTGCTTCATCATCCCTCGGTGCATCATCATCACCCTCAAACACAGTGACTGAAAGTTTCTCCGGGGCAAATCCCAGCCATTTCTTGGATGTGAGGAACTCGTAACTCCATGTTATCGCCTCTTTCTTCCAGTAGTCATTGAGGCTCCAGTTTCCCAGCATCTCGAAAAATGTGAGATGTGTTGTGTCGCCAACCTCGTCAATGTCTATGGTTCGAATACACTTCTGGACGTTAGCCAGGCGTTTCCCCTCAGGATGAGGCTGGCCTAGCAGGAAGGGCATGAGTGGATGCATGCCTGCCATGACATAGAGCGCAGTTGGATCATTCTCTGGCATCAGCGACGCAGAGCCTATTATTGCATGTTTCTTCCCTTTGAAGAACTTCAAGTAAAGCGCTCTCAATTCGTGGGCAAGCATAATATGTTCACCAGTCCGCAGGTGTGTTTCAGTGTGGCATTCTCTGAATGATTTTAACGGTTTTGCTGGAGGTCATCCGCTCAAGTCAGAATCAGGCCTGAAGGAGTCATCCGATATCTTCTCAGACGATTGGAGATCCAAGGAAATCTCTCCTGCCAGTCAAGGAATCTGTCGTTGCTCACAATATCTGCATTTGATTGCTGTGCAGTCTGAATGATGATGAGGTCGTCATTCTTCCCTCTTGGTGCCTCAATAATATATCCAAAGTCAATCATCTCCCGGAGTCTGTCTGGCTTGTCAATCTTGTGGATTAGCGCCGCTGACACGATAGTAACTGGTCTGTAGCCAGAGGTGACAAGACTCTGTCTTGCTAGGACAAGATTAGCAACTCTTGGCTTGCCAGCTGGTGCGAGATGATATGCGATGTTGTTCCCGTCAAGTACCAGATTCTTCTTTCTAGTTCTTGCTTCTTCGATGCTCTTCCTGTTCCGAGTTCTACATTTTTGGATGTGAGCGTCAAGCACATCCCGATTGAACAGTCGGTCACAATGGGGGCATCGAGCTCGCTTTGGCATTGACTTCTCTTTCTCCGCTGCGCATGTCACAACCCATATTGCTAATAGCCTTTGCACATACTGACAACCCGGTGTCCAGTCTCCGTTGAGTTCTGTCCTCCCGGCGGCACACGACGGGGGCGGGGCGCCGCCTTCTTCTTATACTGCTAGCCCTAGCAGCAATAACCATCCGGTTCCAATCGCCAGCATCAGAAATCCGAGAGGAGTGGCAATCTTGGCGAACTCAACCATCTTGATTGGTTTGTGTTCTTTCTCAGAGAGCGCCAATGCCAAGATGTTAGCCGGTGCGCCGATTGGAAGAAGAAATCCACCGACATTGACTGCAAATATGAGCGCGATGGCGAGAAGAGGACTGACTACTGTAAACTGTGCGGCAATAGGTGCTAGAACAGCTGAAACTGGAATGTTGTCAATGACTGCAGATAGAAGTGCTGGTACCCAAACCATGAAGACTATGCCAAGCAGCACATTTCCCTGAATTAGACCATCAATTGCCTCTCCTATGGCTACTATTATGCCAACCAATTGCAGTGCAGCAATGAGCCCGAACAGTCCTATTAGGAAGAAAATAGTACCCCAGTTGACACGTTTCAAAATCTCATCGACCCATTCACGTGCGAGTATAAGAAGCCCAGCAGCCACTGCTATCGCAACTACTGCGGGCTGTAGTCCTGTGGCAGGGCCCAGAGTGAATCCGAGTACAAGGATGATCATTGCGACTATCGAGAGGTAGAAATCCGATCTCGATCGTATCATGTATTGGGGATTGATGAGCATCATTTGAGAAACAAGATACTCCTCAGAGGGCTTGAGTTGTTCATCAAAGAATCGTAGGAGCAATGGTACAGAAACCACGAATAGAATCACCGAGAGGGGCATCAGAAGCTCAAACAAGAGACCTGGGTCAACTTCTGCTTCTTCAGCCACGAGCAAATTCGGTACTGCTCCTACAATTGAGGGAATTGATGCGAAATTGCATGTGACCGCCTCTGATATCAGAAATGGTCTGAAATCGATCTCAAGAGCTTTGCATATCTCTATTGTAAGAGGTCCCATTATGAGCATCGTGGATGTGGTATCAAAGAAAAGGGAAATGACAAACACAAAGGCAAGCAGTGATACGAAAAGGCGTTTCGTTGCGCCTTCTGTACGCCTCGTGAGTTCCAACGCTAGGTACTGAAACATTCCTGAAGATGCTGCTATTGTGACTATGATGAACATAGAGGTCACAAATAGGATGGTTGTCCATTCGATACGATCTGATACTTCGTCGAACCCTGCTGTGCCAGTAGCCCAGAGGACGATTCCTACAACACCCATGCCCAGCAGTGCAGTAGCAGTTCTATTCACTTTCTCAGACGAAATGGCGAGGTATGTGATTACAAACACTGTGACTATAATCTCTGCAACCAAACAATCTCACCTCTCGTCTTTAGCACAGGCGCCATCACAGCTGCCAAATAACCCTATCTATTATGGAGGCAGCTTTGACGACACTTCCGGCATGTCACCGCGTGAATTTGGGGGCTGATACACTATTTAGTTTCCCCTACTTCCATCTGGCATGTATTGATTGACCCGAATATAAGGAAGGAGAATAAACACGAAACCAACGATTGATAGGGCTATTCCTCCAATTGTTATGATCGCCAGTTCGATGAATTCGACCAGCAGAAGGTAAATGGTGCCAATAATCAAATGAGCCATACCTGCAATTGTTCCAGCAATTGCAAAATCCCTGTATGAAATTGGATCGTGTTCTCTCTCTGAGAATCCAATTGCTACCATATTAGATGGTGAACCAAGAGGAGTGAACACATTGCCTCCAACACCTACTGCGAAGACAAGCGTCAGAGGAAGTATTGAGCTGACTGGCGCTAGCTGTAATGCAATCGGGGCAAGTACTGCAGAAACCGGTAGATTGTCTAGAAATGCTGAAAGAGTGGCTGGCACCCAAATCATGAATACAATGGCTAGTAGTGAGTTGTCCCCTATGATGCTTCCTAATGCGTCACCAAGTGCATCGATGAGACCTGTCAAGGACAATGCTCCTACCAAGCCAAAGAGGCCAACCAAGAAGAATACGGTATCCCAGCCCACTTCGGCAAGGAACTCAACTGCCCTGTCATGAGCCAATATCAATAGTGCTGCTGCGACAAGGAGCGCTACCATGACTGGCTTTATTGATAGCGATGGACCAAGTGCAAATCCCGTGACGAGGAAACCAAAAGCTATCGCAGATGCCCAGAAATCAGTTCTGGATTTAATCATCATCGATGGGTCTATATCAAACAGGAAATCCACTCTATCAAAATCGGTTTCTCCAAAAGACGAGCTGTAATAACGACCCAATAGGAACCATGTGACCAACAGGAGTAAGAAGGACAAGGGCATGAAGGTAATGAAAAGTAGACCGGCATCTAATTCTGTTGCCTCAGCAATTACAATGTTTGGGACTGCACCCACGATAGAGGGGATAGACCCAATATTGCAGACAATTGCTTCGCTGACTAGGAACGGCTTGAAGTCGATTTCCAGTGCCCTACACACCTGTATCGTGAGAGGTGCCATTACCAATGTAGTAGATACATTATCCAAAAAGAGAGAGATAAAGAATACGAAGAGGAGAAAGATGGTGTAGAGACTCTTATGAATTCCTCCACTTGGTCTAGCTAGTGTCAGCGCAAGATACTGAAACATTCCAGACCCACCTGCCACTGCAACGATGATCATCATTGATGTGACAAAGAGTACCGTGTCCCATTCTATGTTATGCACAAGATCAAGGAAGACCAAGGGTTGTTCGTTTCCAAGAATCAGATGTGATGCCCAGAACACCGCCCCAATTATTGCCATGCCCAATAGGGACATTCCTGTTCGGTTTAGCTTCTCTGAGCTGATGAGCGCATATGTGCCGACAAATACCACAACAACTGCAATGCCTAGTTGATTGAACACAATGGCCAAGACGAATGCGAGTATACTCATTGCTGCGACTATCATTGCTGCGACTATCTCGAACCCAATTCTCACCATTATTTCCTTTCACCAGATTATCATATCACTGAAACCATTATATTATTGAGGACAGGACTCTTGTCCCACTCATTAATGTTCCCCAGAGATTCAATCGGTTTCATACCAAATGCTTGATATTGACTACTTGGATGGCCCACCCAATCAGCTGCTAGAGGAGTCCCAACATGACCAATCGGCTTGAAGCACAGGCACCTGGCAGTGCAGACCTTTCCGAGATGAAGGTTGTCACAGACCAGGCGGAGATAACTGATACTTACGCTCTATACCTAGACGATGAGAGTCACTCCTTTGATGGAGTCGCAGAGAAAATCTGCTTTCCTACATCTACGAATCAGATTGCTGCAATCATGAATGAGGCTTTTGAAACTGGTACTCCCGTCACCATTCAAGGAGGTCGTACAGGTCTCACAGGTGGAGCAGTCCCACTAGGCGGGATAGTTCTGAATCTTGAGAAAATGAGCGATCTACTCTACATGGACTATTCAGCTGAAGAAGGGCTCTATTCAATCGCTGGCCAAGCTGGCGTTCTTCTGGAAGACCTAGTTGCAGCAGTGAACTCCAGAAGTCTTGATTCAATAAAGGGAAAGGGAACGCCTGAGCAACAGAAAGCCCTTGAGCAGTTCCTTGGTGAATCCGATAGATTCACTTTCCCTGTTGATCCCACTGAGATGAGTGCTTGGTTGGGAGGAATAGTTGCCTGTAACGCTTCTGGTGCCAGGACGTTCAAGTTCGGCGCAGTGCGTGATTGGGTGTGCAGGATTCAGGTGGTCCTGATGAATGGAGATGTCCTAGATATCGAACGTGGCAAGGTCTTTGCTCAGGATGGTAAGTTCGAGATAGTACTCAGCGACGGGAATGCAGTCGACGTGCAGGTTCCCTCATATACGATGCCAAAGACCAAGAATGCCGCCGGTCTGTTTGCCAAGCCTGACATGGACCTCATTGACCTCTTCATTGGATCAGAGGGCATCTTGGGTGTCATAACTGAGGTAGAGCTGGGACTGAACAAGTTGCCTGAGGAAATCATGACAGTCATGGCGTATTTCAAGAGCGAGGAGGATGCTGTTGGTTTCGTATACGATATTCGTGCACCAGACAGCCCTGTTCCTATGAACTTCTTGGAGTACTTCGGTCCCAATGCACTGAAAATGATTAAGGAGAAGGCAGCCGCGTCAGGAATCACGGTTCCAGCAATGGGCGATGAGACAAAAGCAATAGTGTTCTTTGAGTTCTCCTACACTGATGAAACCATGGAAGCTATGGTGATGGGATTAGAGGAGATTTTGAACAAACACAACACCTCTTCTGAGTCCAGCTGGGCTGG
>JBHLPF010000048.1:0-18911 GCA_048939765.1 Promethearchaeota archaeon | reverse complement strand
GTGCAGTTCAATGTCGTGGACAGAGAAACATTGGAGGATGCGAAAGTGAACCCACTCCAACATAGGGACCTCATTGTACGTGTTGCAGGCTATAGCGCATATTTCATTGAGCTTGATCCGTTCGTCCAAGATGAAGTAATCGCGCGCACAGAGTTTAATCCTAGCACATAGGCACCTAGTTATCTTCGGCAGATTTAACTCTCGGGCCATTCTTTCCCATCTTGTTTAATCGACCAAAGAGAGTGATTTAATGGGATACGATGTAGTCACTTTTGGAGAGGTCATGCTCCGACTCTCACCTCCCAACTTCATGAGGTTTGAGCAGACTCACAGCTTCAACGCGCATGCAGGAGGCGCCGAGATGAATGTAGCGGTGGCATGTGCACGTCTTGAACTCAATTCAGCCTATGTAACGAAGCTTGGTGACAACTCCATTGGTCATTTCATCCGGAACAAAGCCAGAGAGCATGGTGTTGATACATCCCATATTCTTTGGGACCCTGATAGTCGCTGTGGCGTCTACTTCGTTGAATTTGGAGCGGCACCAAGGACCAATCGGGTCATCTATGATAGGAAAGAGTCTGCCATAAGTAAAATCATGCCCGGAGAAGTGCCATGGATTGAAATACTCGATGGCACAAAGCTATTCCACACCAGCGGCATTACTCCTGCATTGAGTGCCTCATGTGCAGACGTCACAATGGAAGTTTTGAAGGTAGCGAAAGAGAAGGGCTGCAAGGTTTCCTACGATGTGAACTATCGAGGTAAGCTTTGGACACCTGAAGAGGCAAGAGAGTTTACGGAGCCAGCCTCAGAATACTTTGACATATTGATTACCACAGAAGAGGACACAAAGGTGGTCTATGGTATTGAGGGTAGCGACTATGAAGAAGTGGCTAAGAAACTGACTGACAAGTTTGGATTTGAAGTGGTTGTAATCACGCTTCGAGAAACTCCCACTGTTCTTACAAACAGATGGTCGGTGTTCGCATATTCCAATGGAAAGGTCTACAAAAGCCCGGTATATGATGTCGAGGTCATCGACCGACTTGGCGGGGGTGATGCGTGCAGTGCTGGTTTCATATATGGCTATCTTATACTAGAGGACCTACAGAAGGCTGTTGATTTCGGTGCTGCCTTCTCAGCCCTGAAACACTCAATGCCGGGAGACCTAGCGTTCGTTTACAAGTCAGAGGTTGAGAAACTCATCAAGGGGCGCGATCGTGGTCTTAGGATTGACAGGTAGGTTGGGAACCATGTGGAATAAGAAAAAAGCACTTGACCTGATTCATCAAACAGGACTGATACCCATAATTCGGGTCGATTCATCTGATACCGCGATGAAAGTGGCTGATGCATTGATTGAGGGTGGTGTGAGAATCATAGAAGTTACTTTTAGCGTGCCCGGAGCAACAGACGTTGTGCGAAAGCTTACAGAGCGACTAGGTGACAAAGTGCTAGTCGGTACAGGAACTGTTCTGAATGGAAGGATGGTGGATGAAGCAGTTGCCGCAGGCAGCGAATTCATCGTCAGTCCAGGATACTCAAAGGAGCTTATTGATGCTACAAAGAAGCATTCCAAGCCATGCATTCCTGGCGCACTCACACCTACTGAGATACTGGACGCGCATAACCTCGGGTCGGATGCTGTCAAGGTGTTTCCTTGTGGGAATCTAGGAGGAGCCAACTACATCAAAGCTGTGAGAGCACCTCTTCCACAGATTCGGCTAGTACCCACAGGGGGCGTCAATTTAGAAACGGCACGTCCGTTGCTGGAGGCAGGGGCTTTTGCGTTAGGTGTAGGTAGCGCCATTACTGATAAGAAGGCAATAAAGGATGGCCGCTATGAGGTCATCACTGAAAATGTCAAGAAGTTTCTTGATATTGTTAATGATGTCAGAAAGTGAGCAGCATCTATTAAAAGCGGCAAAAGAATCTGCGAGCGACTTGATGATGATTCTATGCATTTTATGATTCGCTCAGGTACGCGGAGGTGATGAAATGGATCCTAAGGTTATCATTGCATTGGAGAAGATTGTAGGGAAGGAGTATGTATCAACAAGAACAGATGTTCTCACGGCATATGCTGTTTCAGCATCAACTAGTTATGACCCTGTGATGCCAGGAGCTGTGGTCCGTCCTGGAAATACCGATGAAGTCGCGCAAATCATGAGGATTGCAGACAAGAATCAAATCCCAGTCATACCGAGATCAGGCGGTTCTAGCCTTCAAGGAGAAGTTATTCCCAAAGAAGGCGGACTTGTCATAGAAATGATGCGATTGAACAATATTATTCTGTACAAAGAACTTCGCTCTGTAACCGTTGGAGCGGGTGTCACATACGGCATGCTTGACAGTTTTCTCAAGCCGGACGACCTGTGGGTTCCATTCTACCCTGGCTCATCACTTTCAGCGACAGTCGCAGGGAATGTTGCTGTAAACGGAGCGGGATTTGGATCTTCGAAATTCGGATGCATTGCAGAATTTGTCCTAGGACTGGAGGTGGTGCTACCGGATGGCCGCATCATTCAGACTGGATCTGAGGCTAATCCAAATGCACCAGGACCTTTCCTGCGATATTCGTTTGGTCCAGACCTTACTGGGCTCTTTATTGGTTCCTTAGGCAGTTTTGGCATCATCACGAAAGTATCCCTCAAGACCCACAAGCGGATGCATCAGTTCGACTACAATACTTTTGGCTTTGAAGATGCAGGCCAAGCTGAGAAGTTCCTAATTGAGCTAAAGCAAAATGATGTTAGCTCTCTCTGGGCAGTCATCTATGAAGGTCACATTCTCGATTTATTCCTCGAAATGATAGGAGAGGAATTTGGAGTTCCCAAATATGATTGGCCAAAATACACAGTTTCTCTTGTTCTTGGATCATTACGAAAGGACCAACTCCAAAGCGATATTGAGATGACAAAGAAGCTATGCGAAAGCACTGGTGGCTATGAAATCGGCATCAAGGAATTGCCAGAAGGTGAGTGGAAGAATAGAATGAGGATTCTGGTTCGAGCTTCCTATGTTCATAGGTGGCATTGGCGAATATTGTATCACCACCAAACCCCATCAAATTGGCACAGGACTCTCGAAGAATTCTGGTCCGTAATGGAGGAATATAACATTCTAGGTCACACTGCAGGTTTCCAATCGGGACATGCTAGCTACAATTTCTATCCACAGATATTCTATGATCCACAAGATAAGGATGAAGCGCAGAGGGCGCGTGAAGCACATGGAGAGCTAGCTCGCCGCCTATTCAAGGCTGGTGCAGTTCCTTTCAAGCTAGCACCCTATTGGAGTGATGGCGTTGAGGAGATGGACAGGTACCTTGAACTTGTGAAGTCTCTGAAAGCATCGCTCGATCCCAAGGGGATAATGAATCCGGGTGTTTTAGGAGGTATTTGATAGTTGGCCGGAGTAGACATAGATGACCTCCTTGAGAACTTGGCTCAGTGCAGAAGGTGTGGCATCTGTCGAAATGCCGTCTTGGAATCTATGGGCTTCGATGGCGTATGTCCAGTCTGGAGGAACTCAAGTGGTTTCGAAACCAGCTTCATGCGAGGAAGAATCCAAGTTGCACAAGCGCTCCTCGATGGAAGGCTGGAGAAGAATGCGGAAAATGTCGAGTCGATCTTCACGTGCATGCTATGTGGGAATTGCACAGAGATCTGTGCAGCTGAATTCGACCCTACCCAGACTCTCGAGCAAGTCCGTCAGGTTCTAAGTGATGCACCAAATGAATCAAGGGATGCCATCACAGAACAGATTCTGAAACATCTGAATCCCTATGAGGATAACAACAGCATCAGGAGAAACTGGGTAGGGGAGGTTGGATTTGATGTCCCAGCCAAGGCATCCACAATCTACTACACAGGATGTACTGCAGGGATGAAACTACCAAACATCGCCATATCAACTGTGAAGATATTGAATGCAGCTGCAGAAGATTTCGGGGTGCTTGAGGAAGAACCATGCTGTGGGTCTATCATGATTAGGACCGGCAAAGTCGAGGCAGCTAAGGAGAATGCTGAACGAATCAAGAAAGCATTTGAAGTGGCAAGAGCTGAGCGTATCGTTGTATCTTGCCCTGGATGCCTAAAAACGCTGAAGTCAGATTTTCCCGAGCGCTTCGGTATTGAGCTTCCTCAGGTGATACACATTGTGGAGTATGCGGCTGAACTCATAAGAAATGGAGATTTAGACTTTCGTGGACCCGGACGGAAAAGGATAGCCACTTACCATGATCCCTGTCATCTAGGCAGAGAATTCAAAGTTTATGATGCGCCACGGGAGGTTCTCTCTGCCATTCCGGGGATAGAGTTAGCGGAGATGGAAACCAAGAGAGAAGCTGCACTATGCTGTGGCGCAGGAGGAGGTGTGCGTTCTTACGACGCGGACCTCTCCAAACGAATAGCGTCAGATAGGGTTAGGCAAGCAATCGAAACAGGAGCTAGCCTCATTGTTTCTGCATGTCCCTTCTGTTTTAGCAATCTGGATGCCGGAGCGAGGCAATTAGGGAGTTCTATCGGCGTCGCTGACATTGTTGAGTTGCTGGCAGAGCACTTGTGAGAACAAGACATGCCTTAAGAAGCAATTACTTAGAGAAGAGGGGGACGCTGGCCGGAGCCAAAGACTTGGTGCCCATCTTGGGCATTTGAGGTCCACCCTCTCAATTTGAACGTGAGTAAGTGGTGCTCCAAACCACGTGATACAACGCCGTTCTCTGAACACTGGGTGAGAGCCGAATCTCCCTACAGGAGGACATTCGGAAAGACGCTGAATCCGGTCACACACTCTTCTGCATGTGTGAGGAGCAACAGGCTTCAGCCAGTCGTCCAGATTAGAATATGCTTCCTAACAACATAAGCATTTCTTCTCGACGAAACAACCCCGAGGTCTCATACGTCTCATTAATGCACTATTATATGGTCATAAAACTTTAAAAGCGCACTATGGGAGTGCGGTCCCGAGCCTATCTTCGTAGTCAGAGGTGTATAGCATGAATGGGATAAATGTAGCAATAGTTGGTGTAGGCAACTGCGCGAGCGCTCTGATCCAAGGAGTAGAATACTATAGGGGTGCGAAAGCTAGCGACGACTTGGTGGGTCTCAGCCATCCAGATTTCGCCGGATTTCACGTAAGAGATATCAGGTTTGTAGCAGCGTTCGATGTTGCGGAGGGAAAAGTCGGTGCAGACTTATCAGATGCAATCTTTGCAGAGCCCAACAATGTGATTCGATTTGCAGATGTTCCCAAGATGGGCGTGAAAGTAGAGAAGGGTCCGATTCATGATGGAGTAGATGATATGCTTCGGGCATTGATCAAGGTTTCCAGTGAATCCGACTCAGATGTTGTCAAGATACTTCGCGACTCAGATGCAGAGGTCGTCATCAACTTACTGCCAGGATCTGCCGAAGAGGCAACAAAATTCTATGCTGGCGCCAGTCTGGAAGCTGGGTGTGCATTCATCAACGGCGCTCCAATACCAATTGCCTCTGACCAGGAATGGAGCAATAAATTCGAAGAGAAAGGATTGCCTTTGATAGGAGACGATCTCCAAGACCAGCTTGGCTCAACGGTGCTTCATAGGAACTTGCTGCAGCTCCTCGTGGCTCGTGGAGTACGCGTCGATAAAAGCTATCAGCTAGATGTGGGCGGAGGAGCTGAGTCACTCGATTCGCATTACCGTGGGCGTATGAGGAAGCGAGGGGTGAAGAGCAGCGCGATCAGTCAGGACCTACCTTATGACGCGCCCCTTGTAGCTGGCTCTTCAGATTTTGTTCCATTCATGGACAACAGCAGGGAGTCATACTTCTATGTACACGGCCGCCAGTTTGGAGGTGCACCGATTAAGATTGATATCAGAATGGAAGTCACTGACGGTCCAAATGCAGGACCTATCCTTATGGATGCAATCCGGGGTGCAAAACTAGCCCTCAAGAGAGAGACTGGTGGAGCACTGGAGTCAATCTCAGCCTATGGATTCAAGATGCCTCCCACTCCAACTACCATGTACAGAGCTGAGAGATGGGTGGAAGAGTTCCTACTTGGAAAGAGAAAACTCTAGTCATCAGCCTACTCATGAGATTTCATGTATTCAACCACGAGTTCCTTTAGCTGATCAATTGTAGAGATGACCTTGAATTCAGTTTCCTCTCCTACCTCTTCTAGAATCTCGTTGAATCCAATCACAGTCTGATAGTCTCGCTCATGTTCTTCGCGGACTTCCTTCTTCTTGGCTGCAGTATCATAGACAACAATGAGATTCTCCGGCTCAAAATTGATGACTATACTCCGATCCAGATACTGAACCTTCTTGCACTTGGGACATTGAACTCGGTTTGCCTTTCCAGCCTTTAGGTTCTTCAGAAGGTCGCGGTCTTGGGAAAGGTCAATGTGATCAATGACGTCGAATTCGTATACATTCTTACATTTCACACATTTGATTTCTGCAGTACTTCTTCCTGCCATCTTATCACCAAAGCGATGCATTACATCGTCGTGAAGCTCTTAAGAGTTCCTACCCATGCCAATTCTGCTCTCCCTTTTCTTCACGAGGACTGACGGTTTCTTTATTGATGCCATCTTCATCAGACCTGCGTTTGAAGATGATTCCAAGAATAATGGCAGTTAATGCAATGGAACCAACAATGCTAGGCATTGAACCAAAAAGCGAACTTACTGCTGATGCAATGAGCGCACCTGGAATAGTGACTGCCACCTTCCCGATGTAATAGCTAGCAAAGAATTTTGGAACGCTGTATTCAGTAAGACCGCAGTAGATAACGATCGGGTCGTCAGGCACTGGAGAGCCTGCTGATAGAAACAAAGCAATAGCCCCCCACTTCTCTACTCTCTTCCGCTCCAAGTCTATTTTCGCAAGCATATTTTCTGACAAAACAACACGTGAACCACGCATCGCATAATACAGGATGACCTTTGATACTGTTGCGGCAAGAGCGACTACAATCCCAATCTGAGCTGCGATTATAATAGCCTCGGAAAGGATTCGATCTCCGGGAAACATGACGAGATAGGCGACGGCCGCCAGCACCATATTACTGGGGCTAATAAACGGTATCAAGTTGATAGCGAGGCAGACCACGAATAGACCTAGATAGCCCTGAAGTATCAGGTCTATGACTATGTCTTGCATGTCCCCTCAGCAACTCACCGATTCAATCATGAATGCACGTTTTCTATGTGGACATAGCTAACGCCCTCTAATGCAGCAAGTTCGTTTCTCAGATCATCTAAGGTGTTGGTAAGCTGTCCAGGATTGAAATAACACTCATAGAAACATCTTGTGCCACGAAGGCAGACACCGGTTGAAAATAGCAAATCGACCAGGCCTGCTGACTTGAAGACCTGCGAGAGTTGTGTTAGGAAGTCATTTGTAAGTTTCTTAATCTCGACCGACAGAAAGCTTACCTCTTTGTCTTCGAGCGGGAAAATCTTGATGAGACGGTCCTTGTGCACTAGCACCATCAATCCGTTATTGGTCCCCATGGCGTCTTTGAATTGTGCTGGAAACCTTACAGTCTCGTTGGCATCAAAAACGAGAACCCTGCCAGCCGTAGCTCCATCGTAGTCTTCAGACATCATATCACCCATTCAAGTTTCCCCAGACTCCGCTGGTGAAGTCTAACATCCTAGGATTTACGTCACACGAATATAAGTAAAGCTCCTATGATTGCGATGTAGAGCTAAAACACTTCTCAGACCTGTGTGCATTTCCTCATCCGCTCAAATTCGAAAACTGTGCCCCTTTTGAGGGCTCATAGGTCACCAATCACTAGATGTAGGATGAGAGATTCAAGGAGAGGCGCATTGGGACGATATCGAGATGTGTCTGAATTACGAATTCAATATCTCTGTGAACATCGATTCTACCTTCAAAATTCGCGCCGAGAGAAACCCTCTGAGGCCAGTAGAGATGGCGAACGGCTTCATCGCGAAGTGGGATTGAATCCCCAGCCCATCCGTTCATTCAGTCGCTTGATTAGAGCAATAATTTTGTTTGCAACAATAGTAGCTGCTATTCTATGGGTGGCAGGATGATGCAATTGGATCCGTTCACGAATGGCATTCTACTAGCCATATTCATTGGAGGCGTTTTCGCAATAATCTATATGAACTCTGGAGGAATCCTACATTCAACTGGAAGGCGAATTAGGAGGGCGCAACCAAGTAGATGGACTCTTCAGGAATTCATCAAATTGAGAAACAAGCCGGGATCTGAAAGCTCCTTTCTATTCAGTGAACAATCAGTCCATTCGATGGGACACAGGTTCAATGGAAGGTTTGACAATGCAATCCTCCACTGGGAAGATGCACCAGTACTTGATGCTATTATAGAACGCAAGTTTCCCACAAGATATATTCCGGATAGAGCTAGGAAAGAAGACTTTTTCCAGGCAGAGCTATATGCCCTTGCCTTGATGGAAACTGGTGTTTCATGCGCCACCGCCAAGCTAGTTCTCGTCTATTGCTTGCAGAGGACTGCGAGGAATTGTATTGGAAATAACCAAGTTGATTGCATGTCTTGTGGAGATGGAACGGTATATAGCAGAAGATTCAATCAAAAACGTGTATTGAAAGCCTTGGCAAAACTAGATGAGGTCTGGTATCAGGGGAGAAAACCGGAGGCCAGTCCCAGCGCAGGGAAGTGCAGAGGCTGTCCGTATGGAAGAAATGATGTCTGTAGTCACTCAGCTGCGTAGGCAAAAGAGTAATCTCTCTTGATGTGGAGTCTAAAAGCATGCAAGAGATGATAGAACTCCTAAACTACGTTATCAAAGCTAAACGACATATCAAGGAGATATATTACACAACACGAAATGAGAGCCTAAAGGCGGATGCAAAGGAGCTTGTCGCGGCCACAATTGCGGTTCAGAAGACTCTCGAACAGATTCTGGTTATGAAGCGGAGGTCAAGGACAGCCAAGAGAGTTCTTAGCGATCGGAAAGCCGAGATGGCTGTCAGGCGTTGGAGTGCAGGACTTCCCAGAAGAGTGAGAGATTATGTCGAGAAGCAGAAAAAACTGGAGCAACACCATCTGCACAAATATCAGGTCATTCTCCTTCAATATTTGGAGAATATGGGCAAAGAGCTTGTAGCTTGGGCTGAGGATATAGATATGCTTCGTGAGATGCCACGCATTCCAAAGGACTGATAACTACCATCGAAGCTGCGCAGCAACGCCTCCAAACGATTTCAGTTGTGCACCTGATTCTGTCTGAGCAGAGAATATCATCAAATCGGAGCCGTATTCATCAATCTCATCATATAGAGAGTCTATGAGGGCAGTTTTATCCTCAGTGACCATTATGGTTTCTGCACGACCGGCTCTGAGAGCGTCCAAAACTTCCTTTTCGCCATACGCAACATTATTCTCACCCTTCATGAGGGATTCCATGAATCCATCCCATATCTGACGTTCTGCATAGATCTCGGTTTCTTTGAGAACCCTAGATGCCTCTTTCATGGCTTGGTATAGTCCTGTTTCATCTATGACGCTAACTGGAATTATGGTTTCTGCAATCTTCTCTCGAATTCGATAATCTAAGTCACCTTTCTCCAGGAATTCCTGACACCTTATTGTGTTGCCTCCAAGCACAATCGCATCTACGTTGTCGATATCATCCAACAGTAGGTCTTTCAGCATCCTGCCTACATGTCGGAAGAATTCTAGCATCTTCTCCTCTCGAATTCTCAGATATCGCTTGGCACTCTGACCGCCAGCACGAGTCTTTCCGATGATGTAGAAGTCCTCATCACGGACGAGCTCCATATGCTTGCCGCGTAGGTATCCGATGGTGACTTTTCCCCCCTCAATCAGAGTGATGACGACCAGACTCTTGGGTAGGGTCATTTCTTCAAGCTCATTCGTTATAAACTCTCGACCGCAGATGTATGTGAACTGTGAGATTGGTGAGGGAGGGATGACAATCTCCCGAATCTCTTGGGTTGTTCCACCCTCCTCAAGGATGCCAAAGAAGAACGCCATGCCATTCTCTGGCAATGCAGTGACCAGATTGAGCTCGCTTAGGATCGCGGTGAGATTGTCTTGCACGTTCTTCCTATTCGCTTTGCTCTTGATATTGTCAGCACCTGCCAGCTCCGTCTTTACAAATCCAGTGACATCGACCAGGCTCTTGGTCGGTGGTATGTAGAGTGTGGTGAAAGAACTATGTCTACCCTTGAGTGCTTTGAGCTGTTGAACCTTTCTCTTGAGCTTCTGACGCTCGGCAGACATTCTGTTTCACCTCTTATTCTTATCTGATTTGACGGATTTCTATAAGAACTAGTGGCCGTCAGGCAACCGCCATGGTCATCGCGTGTAAGTCCGTATTTTAACATTACGTAGCAGACATTCCCACTGAATGGCGACAAGTTAAAAAGGTAGACAGGACTGAACCTGCAGTAGATAGGTGAAGAAGGGATGTACCGCCAATTTACATCATTATAGCAATGGATTGTTTTTTCTGCGACCTCAGTTTGTATGAGGCGGCTCATTCCAAGCATCACGATACAATCTCAGGAGATTTGATAGACATATGACCGAGCAGCTGACAAAAGGAGAGAGAGCAGTCCTTGAGCAATTGGTCGACAGCAGTGAGAGAACAACATCGAAAATCATCGCCAAAAGACTTGGCGAAAATGAAGAACGCGTTGTTTCGATTTTCAACTCTCTCTCACAAAAGGGGCTAATCGAACTCAATACAGAAGAAATTGCATCATATTATCTCACGGATGAGGGGCTTGACTATGCAGAGAATGGTCTTCCGGAGGTCAGGCTCTTTCGTGCTGTCGCAAAGCTTGGTGGACGCGCCAAATTGGATGAGGCTGTATATAATAGTGGGATATCGGAGGAATCCAAAGGCATTGCTCTCAGCTGGACAAGAAAGAATGGTTGGCTCGCAATATCAAAGGAGAATGGAACTACGATTCTTTCTGCAAGTGCTGGAAGCATTGAAACTCCAATTGATAGCATCCTTTCGAAGATTCTGAGAGGAGAGCACAGATTCCCTCGAAGGTATGAATCATCCTTGAAGATTGCTTTGGAAAGATCGCTTATCACAGCCAAAACATCGAAGATGTTTCTGGCGAGGGTCGCCGAAGAAATGCGAGCGGCAGCGGAGCATCTGCTCAAGGAAGAAGTCAGTGGCATTGTGGATTTGACACCTGAAATGCTGACCACCAGGTCCTGGGAAGGCAAAGATTTCAGACCATTCAACGTGGAGTTGGAACCTGCCTACGAATATTATGGCAAGAAGCATCCATATGTTGAGTTCAATGATTGGTTGAGAGAGATAATGATTGGACTGGGTTTCACAGAATGGGATGGCCCTTTTGTCGAAACCGAGTTCTGGGCGCACGATACCTTGTTCGTCCCTCAGGATCATGTTGCACGTGAAGTCCAGGACCAGTTCAGGATTGAGTTTCCATTTGATCACGGAGATATCAGAGACGCGAAATACTATCGTGCCGTAAAGGCAGTGCATGAGAATGGAGGAAACACAGGATCAAAGGGATGGGACTGGCCCTTCAGCAGGGAGATTTCAACAAGGCTCTGCCTGCGTCCTCACACGACACCGGTTTCGATGAGATATCTCTGGGAACATCGAGAGAGCCCTCAGAAGATGTTCATAATAGATCGCAACTTCAGGTCAGAGACGCTGAGTGCCACGCACGCACAGGAGTTCAATCAGTGTGAGGGAATAATCATGGATAAAGGTCTCACACTGAGAGACCTTCTGGGATATCTGAAGTCTATTTGCAATGCAGTGGGTATTGAGAAGCTGAAGTTCAAACCAGGTCAGTTCCCATTTACAGAGCCAAGTGTCGAAACCTTTGGCAAGCATGATAAACTTGGCTGGATAGAGCTAGGTGGATCGGGAATCTTCAGACCCGAGGTGACCTATCCGTTGGGGATTAAGGATACGGTCCTAGCATGGGGAATAGGCTCAGGGCGTCTCTATATGGCAGCCATGGGAATCGATGATATCAGAGATCTGTTCTCAAAAGATCTGACTTGGCTAAGAAAGGCAAGCTTCATTCGGGAGGTGATTTAGATGATAATCGAAAGCAGAATTGATGACCTCTTTGCACTGATCGGGAAGAAGATGTCACTTCAGAAACTCGAAGACACCCTATTTCTAATTAAGGCAGAGGTCGAGAAGATCGATGGCAACATCATTGAGATCGAGATAAATCCTGACAGACAGGATATGCTTTCAACAGAAGGAATCGCTAGGGCTGTTAGGTCATTCCTTCGTATTGATTCCGGACTTCGGGACTACAAGGTGAAGAAATCAGGACTCCAGGCACTTGTCAAACCCGGTCTCGCAAAGATACGACCTTATCTGGTGTGTTCAATTGTGAAAGGAGTCGAGACCAGTGACGAATTAATCAAGGAGTATATGCACCTCCAGGAAGCACTCACGTCGACTCATGGCAGAAACAGACAGAAAGCCAGCATAGGTCTCTACGTTTTTGATGAGATGGAATTCCCCCTAATCTATAGCCCTGAAAAGCCAGAAAATATCAGGTTCGTTCCACTTGGCTATGAGATAGAGATGGATGGTCCAACCATCATCTCAGAACATGAGAAAGGGATTGACTATGGCTCAATTATCTCAGGTTTCAAGAAATGGCCTCTGCTTCAGGATTCTGAGGGAAAGGTATTGAGCCTCCCTCCAATCATCAACAGTAATCACCTAGGTCGAATAACTACTGAAACAAACAATCTCTTTGTTGAGGTGACTGGCACACATTTGCCTACAATCCATCAGGCGCTTAATATCATGACCGCCTCACTGGCAGAGAGAGGGGGAAGAGTGGAATCCCTCACCGTGGTCTATCCTGATGGCACCATACATGAAACCCCAGATTTCTCACCTGAAGTCATGGTGGTACCCATCGATGACATCAACAAATTGACTGGACTAGACCTTGGAAAGGATGAGATCATTGATGCACTTAGCAGGACCGGATACAGTGCGAAACTCCGAAAAGGCGGTCAATTTGAGGTCTATATCCCGAGCTATCGAGTTGATGTTTTGCACCCTGTCGACATCATTGAAGACATTGCAATCGGCTACGGGTTCGATAGAATAGTGCCTGCGATGCCACAGACTATGACTACTGGCAAAGCAAGACCAGTGACCGGGCTCAGGAACAAGGTACGAGACCTCATGGTTGGAGCGGAATATCAGGAGATTATGAGCTACATCATGAGTTCCCCTGACCTATTGAATAACAAAGTGCTCAGAGATCGACCATTGGTTGTCACTGGAAATCCCAAGAGCAGGGACTATTCAGTTCTGAGAAACTCATTGCTCCCGATTGCTCTTGGCTTTGCCGCTCAAAATCAACATGCAGAATATCCACAGAAGATCTTCGAGGTGGGAGAGATTACAATTCCTGATGAGATGATGGAGACTCGCATTCAGCAAATCCCATCTGTGTGTGGACTTGTTACAGACACAGCTGTCAACATCACAGACTTGGCAACCGACATTGGATTTCTCCTAAGGAACCTGGGATTGGATGGACATTTTTCCTACAGAAGACGAGAGGATCGGACCTTTATCGAGGGAAGATGTGCAGACATTCTGCTGGATGGGGAGCCAATTGGTCTGTTTGGAGAAATCTCTCCGGAAGTCCTCGCGAATCTTGAGCTTGGTACGCCCACCTTGGCCTTTGAGATATTCCTTCCAAGGGACGGCAAATGGTAGCGGGGTCAAAAGACCCCCTAGCTACCCCCCGCAGAAAAGATATAAGAAGTAGCAGGGAGATTCTGGCATCAGGTGCATAGCGCACCCTGAAAAGGGGCACCAATGAATGACGGAAGGTCCGACACCCTCAGCAGCAGACTCCTCAGACGATTCGTCTGATGAGTTCAAGTTTCGAGTTGTTCTCCTGGGTGAGGCCGCCGTCGGCAAGACTTCATTAATTAGAAGGTTCACTGAGAACTCATTTGACGCCGACTATAAGCAGACCATTGGAACCACCTTTGCTTCTAAGGATGTTAGCGTGACTGATGATGAGGGACAGACGAGACAAGTACGGCTGATAGTCTGGGACATGGGGGGTCAAACCACTTATCGAGAGTTGCGTAGACAGTTTATGAAGGGTTCAGCAGGGGCCATAATAGCATACGATGTGACACGTCCCGAAACATTCATGGCTATGAACAACTGGTTTGAATCATTCCGTGAGACGTGTCCAAATGCGGCTGTAGTGATTGCAGCCAACAAGGTCGACCTATTGGATAGCAGAATTGTCCCCGTAGAACCTGGATTGATGCTGCGTGACTGGTTTCAAGCTGATTACTATGAAACGAGCGCAAAGACGGGAGCGGCTGTCACTGACGTATTTGACAAGCTAGCCAAGCTCGTTTTAAGACAGACCCGAGCGGAGAGGAAAAGCTCGGAGATGTAACTCATTAAACACGTACTGCAATGGAGGAACAAAGGTGCAGGTCCGAGACTTCATGACGTCTCTGATTGTCACGTCAGAGGCTGACACACCGGTAAAAGAAGCGGCGAAGCTTATGGCAGCTGAGGACATTGGCAGTCTCATTGTGACGAGGGGCGATGTCTTGGCGGGAATGGTAACAAGGAAGGAGATCATCGGTGCACGACTGCTCTCGGACGATGCATATAGTTCACTTACTGTCGAGGATGTTATGACAAGTCCTGTAATCACAATAAGTCCAGATGCTGACCTGGGTCAGACAATAGCTGTAATGGATCAGGCAGGCGTCAAGTGTCTTCCTGTCATTGAAGGAAATGCGATTATCGGCGTTGTAAGTACCAGTGATGTGATTCGAGTTCTAGCGACAATGAAGCATCTCGCAGATAGCGCTCCCGACTAGAGGGGGGCTTAAATTGGCGGCAGAGAATAAACTGGTATCTAGATGAGAATGTCTAGCTTCAAGTGGTGAGAGCCAGCAAGGCTTCGTTGGGTGTGGTATCTTTGATAGCAAAATACCAGATCCCTGCTAGCAACCCACCGTATTGCTTTTTGACATAGCTCTACTAAAGCATTTTGACTGCCTTCTCCGCGAACTCTCAGATTGATAACACCTTTTAGGTGTGCCAGATGACTCCAGCACATGAGTAGAAAGACGTACAAAGATAGCAATGGGTATCTCCGCTTCAAGGATTCCGGAAGGCTTGTACATAGATGGGCTGCTGAGAAGAAGATGGGACGAAGACTTCGTACAGGTGAAGTTGTTCATCATAAGAACAAGATTAGAGGCGATAACCGCTCAGACAACCTGCTGGTGTTTTCATCTCAGGCGCGTCACCGAGCTCATCATATGAAGAAGGCGTGGAGTCGAACGCGAAGAAGCAGAACTAGAAAACGTTGGTAATGCAAGGCTTTTCAATCAGTGATCCCTTTAGCCCTACGCGGCGTCTGTTTCAGAGATTCTGCATAGACTCGTTTTAGATATTGCCTCATATCCCCAGATGTGTTGACTGGATAGTTGGTTATTCTCTCTCTTGTTGTTTTAAAAGAGAGGCCAATATAGCTCAGTTCCGTCTGAACCTTCTCCATGTCCCGAATGGAAATTTCAAGAGGCATCTTCAATTTTGTCAATATTACAAATCCGTAAGCAGTGAGGAGAAGGGGCTCTATGTCCACTATCTCATCTGAGATACGCACTGTTGTTTCAAGAATCTCTTCTCTGCGACGCTTGGCAATGTCAGTAATCAATACAGCCGCCATCCCCTTGCGCATTCTTTCAACATCAAGTAGAACTGTGTTCCCCTTGGATGCTACTTGCTCGCGTAGACGCTCAACCATTATCTGGTACAGATTATCAATGAGCTGGCTGTAACCCTCAATGCCATCTATAGATTCAACTATAGGAATCAAGTCGCCATCAAAACCATTGAACTCTGGTATGCCCAAAGCCTCCAAGAAGCTCCTCTGACCTGCCAATTTGTGACGACCTGAGAGTCTGCCAAGATATTCAATCACAGTTGCTTTTAGTGAGCCCCATCCTTCCCGCTCAAGTTTCAATCGGTAATCATGCCACTTAATATCCCAGTCTCGTTCAGGCGACAGCTTGAGATTGAGGTCTTCTCCAGAGAATATTGGGTCCACAGTCACTATGACTGGCAGGTCAAGGTTGACATCAGCCCAATAGTCAAGGGAAAGCAAAGGACTCAGGTCAATTGTCTTCAAATTGTTGTTGTAGAGGTCGATTTTCCCGTGAGCATTTCGAACTTCAAGTGATTTGAGATCGATGCTCTCAAGACGATTGTTGTTGAGACTGAGATGCCCGATAGTAGCGCACGAGCTGAGGGGCGACAGATCTATCTTCTGTAATGCATTATGGCTGAGTCCGATTTCTCGTAGACAAGTACCAGAAGAAAAGGCAGTGAGGTCTACAGACTCAAGCTGATTTCCATTCAAATGAATAGCCTGCAACACACGGCAAGTGACCAAAGGGTCAAGGTCTATTTCTGATAGATGATTCTCATCCAGATGCAGCTCCTGCAAAGTCTTACAAGCTCCAATTGGAGTCAAATCGATGGTTTTGAGATGATTCCAGCTTAGATGTAGCTCCAAAAGATTAACGCAATGAGACAGAGGGCGTAGATTAATTTGGCTGATAATGTTTCGATAGAGGCGAAGCCGTTCGAGCTTTTGACATGATCCCAATGGATCAAGATTGATGCTAGCCAGCCGATTCCCCTGTAGACTTATGGAACGCAGATTTGAGCAGTGCCTAAGTGGGGAGAGATTAATTTCCCGCAGCTGGTTCCAACTCAAATCCAATTCTTCCAGAGACTCGAGGAATTGTAAGGGTTTCAACTCAATATCACGAAGCTGGTTTTCGTTCAAGCGGATTTCTCTAAGGTTTGAGAGCGAATCAAGTGGGGATAAATCTAAACTCTTGATTTTGTTATTGTAGAGATCCAGAACTTGAAGGCTCATGCATGATTTGATTTGAATTAGGTCTGCCTGGTTCAATTCGTTCCAACTGAGCCTTAGAATCTCTAGGCTCTTGCAGGAAGCAAGTGGACTAAGATCGATAGAAGCAAGCTTGTTCCCAAACAAATCTAGAACTCGGAGGTTGGAGCATTCTGATAGTGGGGATAGGTCAATTGTGCCTATCTGGTTCTCGCCAAGATGAATTTCTCTGAGGTCATTGCTTCCTGCAAGTGGAGATAGGTCAATTTCATTGATATTACGCCAGGACAGACTGACATTTTCCCTATCGACTCGACCAAGTTTCTGGTTTCCTTTGGCGTCAACTATAGTGAGGCGAATATCTACCAAACCAAGCAAGCTCTCCATGTCATTGTACTGGAATTGGACAAGCCCTGTTTAGCTTTTAATCCTCTTTAGCAAAGTGGTCTGACTGTTGTTCATGTGGAAATCACTTATTTTCGATTGGTCATAGCAACGCGCATGGCCAAAACATCACCTAGAACCTCTGGAAAAGCTGTTGCACACAAGGGGAGACAATTTCTGGTCGAGAAGAAATTGCGAGTGGATTGGATACGCTCAAAGATTTCTGTCCTAGATGATGAGCATCTGAAACTGGTAGAGGGAATTATCAAAAGATTCCTAAAAGAATAGCATACAGCCGAGACCAGCGCTACACTCAAGGCGCTCTCCAGCATGAAAGATTGCTCTCGCAATGGACCCACTTTCCGCGGTGCAGGCTAGGTGCTCTAGCGATGTTTGTGCAGAGCGAATACCAACCGTTCGCAATAATTCTGAATGCTGAGGAGAAGTAGCACTTCCGGCAATTTCTGATTGGAACGATGGGTATGTTATGGATTCCCATTTTTGTTTCAATTGCATGAAGCATCCTGTCGATCTCAGGATCAATATGTACTTCCGGATTTACTACTTGTGAGCCCGACGGTTGTGGGTTCTTTCTATGCTTCGTCAAAGTCCGCATTGCAGTCTTCCTGAGCATCATATTGACATACTGCTCATCTGCCTCAGTAAACTCAAGCAGAGCCTTGAAGGGATTTGGCGGAGGAACCTCCTCTGGCTTCTTTCTTCTGCGAATCAACCTCCAACCTCAAATGGGGGGTCGTATCTCAGGCTATAAACTTCGCGATTCGATTTCGAAGGAAAGAAACCTGCCTATGCTGGACGGTACTTGGGAATTTCGGCACGTATGCCCTTCTTGATCTTCAAAATGTCCCGTGCCTGAAGCTCTTTCCTCTTTGGATAAGCAGCAACTATTCCCTTCCACTGATCGATCTTTATCATGACCGGATCACTCTCAACAACCTTCAGAATATTGGCCTTGGATTCGTCCATCTGGTCAAGAACGTCTCCTGCTTTGCAGCCCATTTTCAGACTGGCAACAATGCTGTCCAACTGATCAGCTATCATCATAGCTTTGTCAGCGGGAACTGTCACCGTAGCCGGTGTTGGAGCAGGCTGCGTCACTACAATCTCAGGTTCAGGAGCTGGTATAGGAGCAGCCGCAGTGGCAGGTGCTGATGTAACGACAGTAGCAGGTGGTGCAGCTGCTTGAATCCGCTTCATTGCATCTACTATATCATCTTTCATGGCTTCAACAGCTTCGCCGATAAATGTAGCAATCTGGTCAAATTGGCCTTTGACAAGATCAGCAACGTGGTCCAAGTTTCCTCCAGAGTCTGAGCTTGGAACAGGCGCGGCCTTGATGGCTTCTAGGAGTTCGTCTTTGGTCAATCTGATATCAGAACGAATCTCATCCATGTTAGCTAGAATCGTCACCATGCGCTTCAATGTGTCATCCAAGCCCGCTATGGCTTTCTCGATATCTTGGAGACGACTTAGGAACTGCTCAGCCAATTTGCATACTCCCTGCTTGTATTGATGGTTGCTACATGTTTGGGCTCCAGAAAAGGGTTTGTCGGATGTTTACCTCTCCT
>JBHLPF010000047.1:14953-19150 GCA_048939765.1 Promethearchaeota archaeon | reverse complement strand
GAATAACGAAATAATGAGGGTGGATGAAAATGGCGCGAGCAGAGAAAAAGGGAACTGCGATTACGCATGAAGAGAGCTTTGAACCTAAGATCATCGCGTTTCTCTGTAACTGGTGTAGTTACGCTGGAGCAGATTTGGCTGGGACAAGTCGAATACAATACTCCCCTATTGTGCACTCGGTAAGAGTCAACTGCTCAAGCCGAGTGGACCCTACTCATGTGATCAAGGCTTTCATGATGGGGGCAGATGGTGTGCTCATTGCGGGCTGCCATCCTGGCGACTGTCACTACAAATCTGGGAATCTCCTAACGAGAAGAAGAGTCATGATGCTCAAGACACTTCTCGAAACAGTAGGGATTGAACCTGATCGATTAAGACTTGAATGGGTTTCTGCATCAGAAGCAAACAAGTTCGCAAAGGTAGTCAATGATTTTGTGAAGCAGGTTGAAAGACTTGGCCCGAATTTGTTGGGGAGGGCATGATAGTTGATTGAATATGAGCAGACGATCTGCCCATATTGCAGCTGTGGCTGTGGCATATACTTGACATTAAAGGACGGTAGAATCATTGGCCAAGAACCATGGAACGAGCATCCGATCAATAAAGGAGGCAATTGTCCCAAGGGAAGAAACGCGTATCATTTCCTCTATGCCGAAGATCGATTGAAGACACCTCTCATCCGCAAGAAAGGCAAGCTAGTGAAGGCCAGTTGGGATGAGGTACTGGATCTCATTGCTTCGAAGCTAAAGGAGGCAGGTCCAAATGAATTCGGCTTGCTCGCTTCGGGAAAGAACACAAACGAAGATGCGTATGTTCAGCAGAAATTCACTCGTGTCGTCATGAAGACAAACAACGTCGAATACTGTGGCCGCCTCTGCCATTCCTCTACTGCTGCCGGTCTTGGTGCGACTGTTGGATCGGGTGTGATGCCAATATCTCAACTTGACCTCGAGAATGCTGACTGCTTCCTACTGGTAGGCATTAATCCCAGTGAAACATTCCCCATGATGACACGACGGATACTGAGAGCGAAGAAGAAGGGTGCAACGGTAATTGTGCTAGACCCACGAAACACAGTCACAGCCAGAGAGATTGGTGACATACATCTCCAACTGGAGGCAGGAACAGATGTAGCTGTGCTGAACTCCATGATGAAGATCATACTTGATGAAGGACTGGAAAACAAGGAATTCATTGAAACCCGAACTACCGGGATCAAAGAATTACGAGATCACCTTGCAGCCCTAGACCTCTTGGAGATGAAAGAAATCTCTGGCGTCGCAACAAAGGATGTGAAGAAGGCAGCACAGCTGTTTGCAAAGGCAAAGACAGGTTGTGTATTGTACAATCAAGGACTAAATCAACACACGACAGGGGCCGATGGCATCAAGGCTCTGGCTAGCCTTGCATTGATAACCGGTCAATACGGGCGGCCAGGCACAGGTCTCTGTCCAACGCGCGGCCAAATCAATGGCGAAGGCACCGGTGACATGGGTTGCCTCAATGTGTTCTATCCGGGATTCCAAAGGGTGGGCACAGGAGCTCACGAGAAGTTTGAGGAGCTCTGGGGAGTGAAAGGCTTACCTGCCGAGCCTGGATTGCCTTATACAAAGATGATCCAACAGACGAAGTATCTCTGGGTAATAGGGACGAATCCAATGATGGCAGCTCCTGACGCTGACAATGTGAAGAAGGATCTCGAGGCGAAGGAGTTGCTAGTAGTCCAAGACATCTTTCCAACTGAAACTGCACAGCTGGCTGATATCGTTCTCCCGGTTAGTACATGGGTAGAGAGAGAAGGTATCCATGCCTATGTAGATCGCAGGGTGCAGAAGATAAACCAGATAATCGACCCTCCTGGCGAAGCCCGACCTGACTGGTGGATTGTATGTGAGGTGGCAGAAAGAATGGGTCACAAGAAAGACTTCAATTTCTCATCACCAGGAGAAATATTCGAGGAAATAAGAAGGTGCGTTCCACCCTACAAGGGCATAACCTATGAACGGCTTGAAAACACTGTAGGAGGTATTCAGTGGCCATGTCCTTCAGAAGACCATCCTGGTACCAGTACTTTCTTCACACAGAAATTCAACACTCCTGATGGACTTGGCCATCTTCAAGTGGTGAACTACAAACCTCCTGCTGAATTGCCTGATGCAGAATATCCGTATATCCTCACAACAGGCAGAAGCATATTTCACTATCATACCGGCACCATGAGTCGAAGAACTCCTAAACTCGATGCTGAAGTGCCAAATGGTTTCTTTCAGATTAATCCAAAAGATGCAATTAGAGAGAAGATTGGAGGCGGCAGTAAGGTTGCATTGAAGACCAGACGAGGAACCGTCGAGGCGGAAGCACATGTGACTGAGGATGTTCCTGAGGGGCTTGTTTTCCTCCCATTTCATTTCAATGAGTCTAATGCCAACAAGATCACCAATCCCGCACTTGACCCTGCCTGCGGGATGCCAGAGTATAAGGTATGTGCTGTGAAAATGGAGGTGGTCAAATGAGTTCGAATATGTACCTTGCTCGAACTACGGATTCAGCAATCCTAGAAAAGACTGAGAGTGGTGGTGCTGTTACCTCGCTTCTACGATTCTTACTTGAAACTGGAAAGGTTGATGGCGTAGTAACCGCCAAGGCGAAAAATGGCAATAGGTATGCAGGTGTCCCTGTTTTAATAACTGAGCCTGAGGAATTGGTCGAGTCTACTGGCTCGCTTCATTGCTCAATCCCAAATATCCCTCGATTTGTGAAAGAGTATCTCGATGGCGCTTCGAAGATGCGATTGGCGGTCGTTGGGAAGCCCTGTGATATCAGAGCAATAATTGAACTCAACAAGCGAGAACAGATTGAGCTTGACAACCTTATTCTCGTGGGACTGAATTGCACAGGGACCATATCGCCTGCGACTGCGAAACAGATGTTCATTGATGAATTCAAAGTAAATCCGAACGAAGTAATTGGGGAAGACATCGATGAAGGAAAGCTATCTGTCTTTCTTGAAGACGGCAATACCAAAGCACTTGACCTTATGAAGCTGGAAGAAAAGGGATATGGTCGTCGTGAAAACTGCAGAAGATGCGAATTCAACATTCCAATCTTTGCAGATTTGGCTTGTGGAAAGTGGGGAACTGAAGAGGAAGAGGGCAAAACTACCTTCATTGAAGCATGCTCGAACAAAGGCAGTTTGCTGATAGAGGAGGCAATAGAGAAGGGATACATCACTGCTGATAAGCCCGACAAGAAGAGCATCCAAAGGCGAGCTGAGAAGGACAGGGCTGAAAAGGAGCTTGCGCATCTTTGGAGGGAACGTGATTTCAAGCCCATACTAGACCTTGATCTTTCTGAGAGATTGAACTACTGGCTTGATGAATTCAGCAAGTGTGTCAAATGCTATGGATGCAGAGATGCATGTCCAATATGCTACTGCGACCACTGCCTCTTAGAGGCAGACAGAGGCTTCTTGGAAGGCGGTGAAATACCTCCAGATACGGTGTTTCCACTCACAAGGCTCGCACATGTCGCTGATTCCTGTGTCAACTGCGGACAATGCCAGGATGCATGCCCAATGGAACTCCCGTTATCCAATCTTTTTTCGTTTCTAAATGCCAAGCTAAGGGATGTTTTCGATTACATCCCGGGGATAGATGTTGATCAAAGACAGCCATTAGCTGCAGTGGTTCCTGAGGAGCTGCTTGTCGATGACACTTTCCTGGATATACCTATGATGAACAAGGAGATGCAACGCCGGTCTTCCAAGAGTAAGTAAGATAGTTTGGATTCAAGCCATCTTTGCTGTCCGTTTCATCCCTCCCGGAAAACCAAGACTCGAGCTGCCAAGCAAGCAACTCGTGAACAGCAGCGGATGAAGGCTCATCCGTAAACAAGCGGACTGAGACTGACATGCCCCGAAAGGGCACGCCGGTCGTGGTCCTCCTATCCTATCTGGATCTACTCATGGTAATCTTCTATTCACTTTCTGATATCAAGATTCAATATAGCTCTTGTCTCATCCGGAGTAGCTATCTCCCTCTGAAGATCTTGGCCTATAGCGCTGATTCGAGTGACAAATGCCTCATTGGGAGCCAATTCGCCCTTCCTGAAGTAGATATTGTCTTCCAAGCCAACCCTCACATGCCCGCCCATGAGAATAGAAAGCGTTGCAGCTTCCAACTGTGCCCTACCAATGGC
>JBHLPF010000047.1:8721-14853 GCA_048939765.1 Promethearchaeota archaeon | reverse complement strand
AATTTTATCCACTGTTTCCTTGAATATTCGAAATTCGCTTGTTGGATTCTCGTTCTCGTCGCGGCAGTGGACATGAATGATTGATGCGCCTTCCTGCTCACAAAGATAGGCAGTCTCTGCTATTTCCTCGGGCGTCACAGGCAAATAGGGTGTGTCTTTCTTTCGAGGAACTGAGCCGGTGGGGGCAACAGCGATAATCAGTTTGTCCGTACGAATACCTCCTCGAGATGAGTTTGCATCTATCACTAATATGGAAGTATTTCTGTTCTTCCTCTACGCAGACACCCTCACAATCAGTGTAGGAAGCTTGATTTTGAGGAATGAAGCAGACAAACCAGCGCGTTAGTTCTTATTAGAATCTCAACAGCTTCTCAGGCAGGGGAATCATATCATGACATTCGACATTGTGGTTGCCAATGGTCTTGTAGTTGATGGGACTGGCAATCCTTGGTACAATGCAGATATTGGAATTGAAGGCGGAATGATCTCCGAAATTGGAAACCTAGCGAGAAGCCGAAGTGACCAAATCATTGACGCCACAGGTTTTGTGGTTTCCCCCGGTTTTGTGGACATCCATACCCACTCGGATCTATCACTGCTGCTGAATCCATATGCTGAGAGCAAGGTTCGACAGGGGGTGACTACAGAGGTGGTGGGGAACTGTGGCATTAGTGCAGCCCCAATAAATCCAGACCACCTAAATGAAATACAAGCTTTGTGGGAGCCAGAATCCGAGCATTTGGCCATGGACTGGACGACTACAGCAGAATATCTTGCTAGATTGGAGAAGCAGGGTGTTTCTATGAATGTGGCAACATTGATTGGGCAAGGCACAGTAAGAGCGGCAGTTATGGGTTTCGAAGATAGGCCCCCCACAGATACAGAGCTATCGGAGATGAAGCGTCTTGTGGATCGTTCAATGAATGACGGAGCATTTGGGCTTTCGACTGGGCTGGTTTATCTTCCTGGTTCATTCTCAGAAACTTCTGAAATCGTTGAGCTATGCAGAGTTATTGGTCAGCATGGAGGATTCTATGCATCTCACATCCGGGGAGAGAGGGAAACCATAGTTGATGCGCTTAAAGAGGCAATCGAGATTGGAGAGAAATCAGGAATTCCAGTTCAGGTTTCACATAACAGTCCGAAATATGGAGGACATGGTAGCTTCGAAGAGATGGCGGCTCTATATGATGCCGCTCGAGCGAGAGGCCTCGATATAACGATGGACAATGATGCGCACACAGATTTGAATCCGAATCTCATACAGGTTCTACCTCAGTGGGCTCAAGCTGGTTCAAAGAATGAGATTTTGGGCCGCCTAGAAGATTCAGATCTGCGCGAGAGAATGAAGTATGAAATGCTGGAGGATGCCTATCCCGGTCCAGGTTATTGTGGACTAATCAAGCATGGAAGATGGGAGAGAGTATTCCTCTTCAAAGCCAGAAAGAATGCACGCCTTCTTGGCAAGAGCTTTGCAGACATAGCTAAAATCAGAGCGGCCGATCCCTTTGACATTTTGATGGACTTGATTATTGAGGAAGATGGGGAAGCAACAGCAATCTTTGACTACATTGAACAGGATGACATTCGAACTCTTCTGAAGCATCCTCTCATGATGATATGTAGTGATGGAAACGCAGTTGCTCCCTATGGAGTCCTTTCAGAATTATATGGGTATACACCTTGTAGTTATGGTGAATTCCCGTATATTCTCCAAAGATATGTCCGTGAGGAGAGAATCCTCACATTACAGGAAGCAATCAGAAAGATGACATCGTTTCCTGCACAGAAACTTGGTCTTAGAGACCGCGGACTCATCCGGACGGGAATGTGGGCCGACATAGTCGTCTTCAATCCTGAAACAATTCAAGATAGGGCGACATGCCATTTTCCATATGAATTCCCGCTCGTGAACTACCCACACAGGTATCCTGAAGGTATTGATTGCGTAATTGTGAATGGCGAAGTGGTGGTACTGCACGAGAATCATGCAAAACTGCTTCCTGGAAAAGTTCTGAAGCATTGAATTATTGCTTCTCAAATCTTGCCAGCAAATCATCAAACCCTTTTTTGGGATATGTTTTGAACTTGCGAGGAGAATAACATATCCATGTTTCAACTGATTTTGGCTTTGGCCTTTCCGGGAATTCTGCAGATATTCCCCCATTATGCACAAAAACGAAGTGATTGGTTTAGATTTGTGACGTTAAAGGAAGGATGAAGATGAAAGCCAAACTCTTGAGTTAAGGCCAATATATTATCAATCACAGCATCGTCTTTCTGATTACAATGGTATTTCAAAACTATAGAGCAAATCAATTTGATCCGAAGAATTTGATGTTGTTCTTCGGCATCGCGTTCGGATGGACTTGGGCGTTTAATGCGTTGTTCATCTCAGGGTTGTTACAGATGCCTTCTGGAGTAGGTACTGCTGGTACCGATTTTGCTGGCTTGGTTTCACTGCTCGCTGTTCTTCTCCCAATGCCATTTGGTCCAACAATTGGCGGATTCGTCTTAGCGGGTAAGACAAAAGGACGAGAAGGTGTTAGGGAACTATGGACTAGATTCCGGCGTGGACGATTCACAGCAAACTGGCTCATCGCTATCTTTGCTTTCTATCTATTGTTCTTTCTGATGGCAAGAGCCAGTGGATTCATTCTAGGAATCCAACAACCTGGGCTCTGGTGGTTGAGCAATCCTCTGGTACTCCTAGCTCCCTTTTTGACAAGTTGTCTTCATGGAGGTCTGAGCGAAGAGTTTGGTTGGAGGGGTTATGCACTCCCAATGCTACAAGCCCGGTTTGATGCAACAACATCAAGCACTATTCTGGGTGTGATAGAGGGCCTCTGGCACTTGCCTCTTGCCTTCATTCCAGGCCTGTCTGGATGGGAGGGTCGTGCACTATTCATCTTCTTCATCTGGTGGATTCCTGTTTCCATCACGAGAACTTGGATCTTCAACAATACGAATGGATCCGTTCTAGCTGCCGTACTGTTCCACGCGATGGGGAACACGGTGAGCGATATTATTCCAATCAACGTGATACAACTAGTGCCTGGCGGGTATGGCTACGTCTACATGACCCTACTGTACATTCCAATAGTAATCGGATTAGTCCTGGTCTTTGGCTACAGAACCCTTGTGCGGGAAAGAGTAAGTGACTCCATGGATATCCAAGAAGAACCTGCATCCATTCCAGCGATTAGTAGCTAGATTTCTTGGAAGGAGCACTCTTCGTGCTCCTTCTATCTTTCCAATCTATGCGATAAAAATGGCGTAGTGGTGATATTAGATGAAGTATAGCCTGAAAGAGAAATTCGATGAAGCCGTATCAATTTTCAGAGATGCGACTTGTTCCTACGAAGCGACAGCCCTGATGCATCGAACGCCTTGGGTGCGCATTCTGCTCGAATACGACGAACGTGGAGATGCTTTTTCCATTGTTGTTGAGATGTCGTTTCCTGAGAATCCTGATTTGATTGAGCTTAGCTCCTCAGAACTCATCGAGGGACTCTCAAAACATCTCCAATATCTCAAGAAACTCAGGGAAGTTGGCTTTGAGTTGTCAGTCATCACAACTGGATGCATCTATTGTGCAACAAAAGAGATCAACGACACTCCTGACGATAATCTATTTACAGTGTTAATGCCGCCAGAAATTGACTGAGCTCAGTCAAGGTGGATGTCTTGGACTCTATTGACAAACGAATTCTTCTCGCACTTGATTCGAATTGCAGATTGTCATATCAGGCACTCGCTGAGAAACTTGGACTAACTGCTACTGCGATCAAAAAGAGAATGGAACGGCTTGTTGAAACTGGTGTTATCGAGGAATTCTCAGTTCTCTTGAAACCAGCAATGGTCAACTCTGACTACCTTGTTGCTTTGATTTATACAGACGGTTCTGAGGACGAGGAGGATTTCATGGACCTAATCGGTGCTAATCTAAACGTTGTCCAAGTGGGCCAAGTGGTTACAGGAGTTGGTAGATTATACTTTCTCCAATGCGAGTATAGCGGTGCGGAGGGACTTCAAGGAATCTCCGCATTCCTTCGGACTCTCGACTCTGTAACCCATACCGAGCTGCACACAATAGTGACACAACGTGGTGAGCAATTTGAGATCAAGAACCTACATCTTCGAGTTCTGAAACCTCTTCTGAAGGACGCCAGGATGCAGATTGGTGAGATAGCAGCGGAAACTGGTCTACCAGCGAGAAGAGCAAGCAGGGCTATCAAGGAGCTACAAGACAGCGATGCATTCTGGTTTGCTGTGCGATGGAACTTGGGTCTAGGAAATAATGCAGAGTTCTACCTCAAGATAGCTTTCAAGGAACAACGATTCAAGAAGGATGAAATGGACGAGTGGCTGCGCACAACATTCCCTCATGAGTTTTGGTTTTCATTCGCCTCTGCAATGGAGCCAATTCTCTTTGCCAAATTTGTGACTGAGCATTTTCGTGATGCTGAAAAGATCTCCTCTACCGCGAAGAATGCACCATTTTCAGAATCTGTAGATGTGTTTCTATCCTATCCTGTGAAAAAGTATCCAAGACTTGGCCGAATCAAGATTGAGGAAATGATCAGAGATGCCAGTCTTTAATCATTAGACCCCGCTTCATTGGTAATCGTTCCTGAACCGATACGCATTTCGGACTCTTTCTATCCTCTCTATGTGTTTCAGGGCTCTTTTGCATTGAAAGCTGCTGCTTTTAGGTTACAAGCGTGAACTATATCTTCCGTTAGCTATGATGATTTGGAAGCAAATGGGGCCCTTTAGGTAAGTTTCGTAATATGACATTTCTATGACGAAATCAAACGTGATTTTGGCGGATAATTACAGTAAAGAACATTCAATGTCAATTTTTGCACGTTATCAAACAAGCTAGCTTTTTCATTCTGTAGCCGTTTCTATAGGAATACGGTTCTGTAGGCACATGGAACAACGAACAACTGTCCGTGTCTACCTAGACTTCATCCACCGCGTCACCTAGCATACACTCCCTGCATATTATCGGACTTCCTTCTTCTGGAACCCCATTAATACGGGAGTGCATAAATGAGCGTTGAGAGTGATGCTAGGATTGGTGTATTTGTCTGTCATTGTGGCTTGAACATTGCAGCAAGTATCGATGTGGTAGCAGTAAGTGAACATGCAGCATCCCTACCCAATGTGACTCATTCAGCAGATCTGATGTTCACATGTTCAACCGATGGCCTCAAGACCATTCAGGAGTCGATTCGGAAGTACAACCTCAATAGAGTGATCGTGGCATCTTGTACACCAAGAACGCATGAACCAATTTTCCGAAAGACAATCGAGGCCGCAGGTCTCAACAGGTTCCTCTTTGAGATGGTGAACATTCGAGAGCATGTATCTTGGTGCACAATGCATGATATGAAGGGGGCAACTGAGAAAGCCAAGCGTCTAATCGAGATGGCGGTGGCAAGAGCGAGAGACCTCGAGCCGCTGGACCTCGAGAGTGTCGCTATAATTCCGGAGGTTGCGGTTATTGGAGGAGGTGTCGCTGGAATATCTGCTGCTCTGGCTGCCGCAAATGGAGGATACCAAGTTCATCTCATTGAGCGACTACCAACCATTGGTGGGCAAATGGCCCTTTTAGACAAGGTGTTTCCTCAGAATGATTGTGCAATTTGCATTCTTGGACCTATTATGGCCTCTGTAGAACGACACCCCAACATCAATCTCATGACCTATAGCGAACTGGAAGAAGTAGCTGGATTTGTGGGCAATTTCAAACTCAAGGTAAGAAAGAAGGCACGCTATATCGATCCCGAGAAGTGTAGCTCGTGCGGTGAGTGTGTGGATGTTTGTCCCATGTCAATCCCAAATCGGTATGACTTTGGACTGACCAAGTCCAAGGCGATCTATCGACCTTTTCCGCAAGCAGTCCCTAATACTTACACCATTGAGAAGCTGGGAATCTCCCCTTGCCGCAACGCATGCCCTGCCAAGGTCAATAATCAAGCCTTCATTGGCCTCTACAAGGATGGTAGACTCAAAGAGGCACTTGATGTCATGCGGAAATCAGCACCGTTTCAACGAGTCTTGGGGCGTGTCTGTCACCATCCATGTGAGGATGACTGCGTTAGAGGTGAGCATGATGAAGCG
>JBHLPF010000047.1:0-8621 GCA_048939765.1 Promethearchaeota archaeon | reverse complement strand
TATTGCTTGGTCTTCCTTTCCTTCAGCAAGCGAAGAAGGGCAAACGACCAAAGAACATGGGTGAGAGAGTCATAATCATCGGGGGAGGAAATGTGGGAATTGACTGTGCCAGGACCTCGGTTCGACTTGGGGCAAAGAAGGTTACACTCGTCTGTCTTGAAACACGGGACCTGACATCTCGTGACAGGATGCCTGCTCACGATTGGGAGATTGAAGACGCTGAGGAGGAGGGCGTGGTCATCATGGGTTCACTAGGACCAGACCGTATTCTTGAGAAGAATGGCAAGGTTGCCGGATTGGAAACAACAGTTTGTACGACCGTCTATGCTCCTGATGGTAGATTTTCTCCCAGATTCTCAGATGAGTCAGGACCCACAATCAATGGCGACACAATCATTATAGCTATAGGACAACGCACGAACCTATCGGGTCTTGAGAAATTGGATGCTACAGGTTGGGGAACTCTCTCAGTGCATGAGGTTTCACTCGAAACCAACCAGAAAGGCGTGTTTGCAGGTGGAGATGTCGTCCTGGGGCCATCTAGCGTCATAGAAGCAATCGCGCAGGGGAAGGAAGCTGCTGAATCAATAGACAGGCATTTGCGGAAGGTCGATTTGCTGGAAGGAAGAGCATTGGGAGAGAGAGTGGTACGGAGCGAAGAGGTCGATATAACCCATCTCAAACGGGGCCAGAGAGCTTCAATTCGAACTTTGGCAAAGAGCAAACGCAGATCTACCTTTGAGGAGGTCGAATTGAGTCTATCCAAGAAGGCTGCAGCCGCTGAAGCTGATCGGTGCTTGAGCTGCGCTGTTTGTAGTGAGTGTGAGATGTGCTTAGAGAAATGTGAACCTGATGCCATCATCCACAACATGGAAGATGAAATGATAGATCTGAATGTCGGTGCTATCATTGTGGCGACTGGCGGCGAGTCATATGAGCCCTACGAATCACGGGAGTATGGATACGGGCTGGTACCCAATGTGATCACGAATGCTCAGTTCGAGAGGATTACTAATGCCGCAGGACCTACGCATGGCAAGATAAAACGACCCACGGACGCAAAGACGCCGAAGAGCATTGCATTTATCCAATGTGTGGGCTCAAGGGATCCAAGAGCCAATCAAGGATACTGTTGCTACTATGGATGTGAGAACTCACTCAAGCAAGCGACACAGATCAAGGAGAAGTATCCAGGTACTGAGGTCTTCATCTATGCGATCGATGTTCGGACTCATGGTCCAGGCTATGAGGATCTGTATAATCGGGCATTAGACATGGGTGTCATCGTCATCAAAGGAAAGGCCTCAGAGCTTGAAGCGGTTCCTGAGTCGGACAGGGTGAGAGTCTTATCAGAGGACCTGTACACCGGTCGGAATACAAACTTTACATATGATTTGGTCGTACTAGCTACTGCAATGCGCCCGGCATCTGACACGCTGGAGCTAGCAAGGACCATAGGAGTCAACACAGACCACTACGGTTTCTTCCTAGCCGCTCATCCAAAACTACGTCCAGTTGAGTCTTACAAAGATGGTGTATTCTTTGCAGGTGCATGTCTAGGTCCCACGGACATCAGAAATGCTGTGTCAACAGGGAGAGGAGCTTCGGCGATGGCACTATCATTGATCTCTGCGGGGAGGTTTGACATTGAACCAATTTATGCTGAGATAGACGATGAACTGTGCAATCAGTGCGAACTCTGTTCAGAGCTCTGTCCGTATGGTGCACCAACTCTCGAGGGAGAGAAAATGACCATTGTAAAGGAGCTCTGCCAAGGATGTGGCACTTGTTCTGCTGGATGCCCCTACAACGCGATTGATATGAGGCACTATCGATGGAATCAGATCATGTCCATGGTAGATGCGGCACTTAGAAGGCCAATAATAAAGTAGAGAAATTAGCAGGAATCAAGTGTCACCTTTGGCTTGGAACCATATCAGAACAATATCGAGCGCGGGAGTAGTTCAATCGGAGTTGACTCTCTTCTCCGAAAGTGTTAAGGAGAAGGTCGCTTAATGTGATATTTGGGCTATGGAACCAATCGGAACTATTACTCAGTATTTCCCATTTATCGAGGAGGACACAAAGAACGTTTTAGAGAAGATTATGGCAGAGGCGTCAGACTACTACGATTTTGTGCAAAGATTGCGTGAATTAGTACTCAACTCTGACTGTGCGGTCATGGTTGTCTATTTCGCAATTCATCATTCTATGATAGCATTGGATTACAAACACATTGAAGAGATTGGAGAGAAATATGGTGATCATCAAATTCTTGGCCCGAACCTATACTTCTCTTCAGTGTATCTGGGCGCCTATGATGATGTACAGAGGGTTCATGATTTAGCTGATGCCGTCCTTGCAACAAACCCAGATGATTGGATAGCTCTTGAGATGAATTTCATGAAGTTTGAGGCCGACATGAGAAACTATCCCAGAACAATGTATCAGACATCGACCATGGAACGGATTCGTGAACTCATCGATAGTGACTCTAGATTTGGGTTCTATGAGATTGTTTTGAATGATTACCTTTCAATACGTGCACAAGTAGATGGTGACACCGAAGAAAGGCTTCGATGCATCGATAGAGGAATTGAGTTTGCAAGGAAGTTTGACGATAGGCTTCGACAGGCACACCTCCTTATACAAAAGGGAAATATCATGATGAACTTTGATAGGAAGAAATCCAGAGCTGCATTAGAAGAAGCTTATCAGATTGTTGAGTCCTCATTAGAAATTCCTGTGAACTATGCTGATATTTTGTATTATCTTAGTATTCTGGATGCGATAAGAGGTGACTTTGATAGGGCTATCGATGGTTGCTTGAAAGCTGTAAGTATTCGAGAAAGAGCAGGTCTGGATAGTGGAAATGCATCCTCTTTCCTATCCATCTTTTACAACGTAATAGGAGAGCCTGAATCGGGACTCGAATGGGGCTGCATGGCTGAGGATCAGTTCAAGGGTAGACCATATTTGATTAATCATGCAAAGCTGTTTCAAATCTGGTCGCTGATTCTTTTGAAGAGACTCACTGAGGCTCAAGCCCTACTTGATTTATTGCGAGAATCGATTGTGAAGTCTGGGAACGAAGATCAACTTGCCTGGCTTCATTTTGTGACTGGTGTTCTAGAAATTGAAGAGGGAAATCTTCCTTTAGCGTTGAGCAGCATTGAACAAGGGTTGGAAATATATGAGCAGCAGGGATCGGCACTTCTTATGGAACTCATCTTTTTGCATCAACTAGCGAAGATAGAAGTTTTGTCTTGCAGCACGGAAGAAGTAGTTTCTCCCTCATTGGCGATTTTGGAGGAAAGGGCTTTGTCCGAGGATCTCCCTGGATTTCTAGGACAGGCGTTATTACTCAAGGCAGATGTTGCGCTTCTGAATAGTGATGATGCACTTCTTAGAGAAATCGTCCTGCAGCTTCAATCACTTTTAAAGAATGAGAATCTGAAGTTCTTGAGACCTTACTTCAACAGACTACAAAGAAGGCTATAGCTATCGCTATCTCTGAACCAGACGATCTAGCTCCCCGTGAATGTTCAAGGCCAGTCATGGACGGGGTCTGGGAATATACTTACAAATCCAAAGGCTTCTAATGCCAGGAAAACGATGAGAATCACAAGTATAATGATAATGTAATCTCTCCGTTCCAACTCTCAAATCCTCCTTCATGTGATAGGAAACTACTGCTGCTTTTCAGACATCACTCGAATGCCTGAATAATCTCGTTTCGTTATGGCCAGCCCTGACCAACAGCGGGTATGAGATCAATGAAGTTTAGGCTTTCCAAGAACAGGAAGATAACGATTAGGATGAGTATGATGATGAGTCCATCTTTCCAATCCATTCTTCACATTCCTCCATAGGACGCGAACAGCTGCAAGGTCCCTGCTAGGTTGCTTAAAAATCCTGCTACGTATTTGAGAGATGCAGGATAATCTTTGCATATTAGGCAATTCATCTCGAAATCTAGAGCTTGATTATTATCTCCATGCTAATCTCTTCTTCTCCACCAGATAATGACTAGAGCTATAATGATAATTGCTATAATCAATGCCCATGGGCATACACCCTCTGATGGGCACTGAATGCTTATTTGAGTTGCATTAAGAACCATTCCGCCTACCAAGTGGCAATTAATATGAATCTCAACTGTGAAAAGATGCCACTCGTCATCCGTAATATCTCTAGCAGGATCAACTAAAAGTGTGACAGGCTCATATTCATCTGTGAGAATTGCTTGAGATGAATAATCCTGTATTGTGGCATTCCACACATCACCAGCATCGCCCTTTTGTATCACTTTGATATACACGTATTTTGTTGTATTTGTTGGATTCCCTATATACAGGTCGCGTGTTCCTGGTGAGCACAAAGGTATAACATTGAATCCATCGTAGCCTACATTGTCACTCATGTCTTCAGGCTTTTCATCATTATGGAACAGATCTACTTTGAGATATGCAGTATTCTGAAGCAAGGGTCGCCAACTAAAGGTGACTTCGGTCGGTTCAGAGAGCCCTATTGTAGCAAGTTTCGAATCTGCTCTATGCCATGTTACACCCCCTCCTAATCGTGAGTACAAAAGAGTAACATTGGTATCAACAGCAACGACATTCCCTCTGTTATATACCGTCACCTTGACTTCATAATCAGTATCTTGCCTTACCTCAGTAACTGGTTCAGTGCCTTCATAAATTGAAATGCATGGGTTGTCCCAGACAAGCTCATCTCCTGCTAGGTACCATGTATTCGAATCTTCCTGAGAATAGATGTACGGATCTGGATTGAGATTTGTTGACAATCTGAAGAAGCGAGTAGTGGCAATAGGCTCGAAAAGAGCCATAGAGGGCCCTGATTGGCCTGCCCAGACAGTGACATAGCCTGCTGGTCCAGCTGGCACAGGCGCTTGAAGTGTCTGAGATCCTGGTTCAATCCTATCCACATAATCTTCATCCATGAAGATATGCACTGGGAACTCCGGGTTGAACCCGGACACTGTGAAAACGACATCGTCTTGAGGGAATCCTGAATACTGAGAGAGCGCTATCTGTGGACTATCACTCTTGACAAGAATGCCTCCCTGATATGGTTCGAAGTTATGCTTTGTCACAGTCAGATTGATGTAATCGGGGGTAGCTGAGGGCGATATATCAAAGATGACTTGGCCCCTGGGATCTGTATATCCAATTTGATAGATACTTGGTTTCTGTTGTATACATACTTTCGCAAAATGCACCGGGCTACCTGAAGTTTCGTTTCGGACTGTCACAACAAATTTCTGTGGATCTGAGGTTCCTACAGATATTGGATGAGTGACATCGAATTTCGATGGGACATCTGTCCAAAGCTGGGTTTCAGGGTCTCCAAAGAGATGATATTGTTCAAAGGTTGTTTCGACTTTATGTTGCGGATATTGAAGATCTTGGATGATTGGCAAGGAATCTCCTCGAAGCTCATTCCATTTCCTTGCGGCATATAGCTTTCCATACAGGAGCGCTGCACCCATCTCATATATCGGTTGATTAGTCGATTCAAGGAATCCCGGCCAGAAGGCTTGAATAAGTCCGTCCATTAGGTGTGCACTGACTGCTGCATAAGCCGGCCGTGAAGATGAAATTGCCGCAACAGCACCCCCACCCTCTAGTCTTGTTATTTCCTCTGCGAAGCACTCCTCCGCATAGTCTTCAAATGGATTTGTCGGGTTGTCTTCTGTCATTAGAGATCTTAGTACTAGAACATCTTCATCAGTTTCACCATCAAACCAACCAGTGTCGCATGCAATACTCACTACAAGAGACGTATTGTGTCCATTTGTCAGATCAGAAAGGTAGGACATATCGAAGAATGGAAATTGCCATCCATCTACTTCATCCCTGTCATATCTATTATGACCGTCACTGGGATATGATACGTCAATGGGATAGATCATATTCTTGGAACCGCCATGGCCATAGTACAAGACAAAGAAACGGCCCTCGTTGAAGCCTGGTGTAATATTGCCTTTTGCAAAGTCAGAGTAGGGAGAACCATCATAGCTCATAAGCCAGCCAAAGTTGAGATAATCTGCAATCGAGTCTTTTATCTTACTCCCATCAATGAATTCCAAGTCTTCAAGGTCTACACCCAAATCTTTCGGGGACAAATACCCATCCGCCGAGCGATCATAATGATTATACGCGCATGAATAATTGATGTGAATAGTGTACATCGCCTTCATGTAGTGTCGAATTCTCTCTAGGGCTGATAAGAATGGATATGCAGAATCTTCCACTCCATTCCAATCACTCCTATCATCGAAATCACCAGCGAACAGCGCGTTGTTGTAGAACAATGAATTGTCGGGAGGGGATTGCTCATATTGGAGAATCTTGTCCACAACTATCCGAGCCTCCTCTTCTGTATCCACTGATATTCGGCCGTATATTATATCTGGAAGATAACCATTTCCTTCAATGTTAAAATAGCCAAGATCAGATGCAATGTAGCCTTTGTCCCCAGCCGGCCGTCCCAGAAAATCATAGCTTTCATCAAAAAGTGCTGGACCTAATGTGCCCAGTTGTGCTCGATGTTGAAAATCATAGTTGGCTGGAATGAATTCAACATCACCCAGAAGTAGGACATATGTCGGTGCTGGATACCAGTCATGGTAGGCATCGGATATCTCTTTCTTGACTAGGTCTCTTCTGTCACTAGGAACAACCACGACTTCAGATGGAACTCCCTTTTTCTCCTTCCACTCTGCCAACCTATCTGCCTGATCCTCGAATTCTTGAGTCGTTACGATCAAGTACTCAGCACCTGGGACATCAGGGTCTGGTGCTGTGGCTATTCCAGCCTGCGGTTGGTATTGGATTTCGCAGGAGTCATAATTCAATATAGCGTTGATAAGAATACTCTCAAAAGCTACAGAGCGTAGACGCTCCGCGATTGGTTGGATTTGTGCTGGGATGCTATATTTCACCTTGATTACAATTTGGGAATATACACGCAATGTAGTAGTGAATGGGTTGAATTGGACTGGATAGAAACTGAGTTCCAATAATCTACGCCCTCTCATGATAAGTGATGCCGCATTCAATCCTCCTTCCGTACTTGTGGTGACGCCCGGAAAGAAAGTGTCATTTGAATATAATGGACTGAAATACGTTGGTTGGGGTGCGGCTTCAGGAATCGACTGGTTCCAAATAATCATTCCATATGGAATATCCTGGGCTGGTGCAGGAGTGATGTTATACCCGGTTCGTGTAGCAGTTGAAGAAGCCAGAACTTCAATCGAAACGTCGATATTATGGGGTATCTCTACATACTCGGTCAGACACGGCAGAACTGGAGCTCCTGGTACTTGAATGGAAGTGGCACCAGGCATATCTAGTTTATCATATTTCGTTCCATTTATTGTGAAGTTACTTCTCCAGAATCCGTAGAAATCAGCCACAATGGTAATTCCAGTTGTATCTGAAACTGTAACATGTGTTTCGGCTGGAGTCCCAGGAGGTGACGAATCAAAAGAAACCCACAATCCAGCTTGCGCAAGAGTAGAGCTGACTTCACAAGGACGTCTTTGGAATGATTGATTAGAATGACCTGATTCCACAATCACATCGGAATCTAGAATCAGCCATGATTGAATTATCGCTGCAGATGAAATTACAATCATGACTGCAGTAGCAAAAGCTGTGAATTTCAAAAAAAGCTCCTTTCGATTACTTCGCCTCAATATGGACACACCACGCGCAATTCCTACTAATGGAATAAACAGCTATGACATGTACGCTGTTTAATAAATTGGATGGTTCTTTTAGGAAATGGCCGCCTACAGAAGAGAACGTCAATCGGGAACATTCTAACGATTTTCGACAGGATTCTCCATCGGTTGGTGGATTCTTCCAAAAACCACCAATGAGAGAGCCTTGTCAGAATCTGATATAGGAAACGAATGTATCCGGTTCAAAGATGGCTTCAAGCTTCTTGGCTGTTTCATCATTGCAGTGAATCTCACGTAAAGACCTGAGGAGGGTCGGGGGTGTGATGCCCGAAACTACCTCTGAGAGCTGATAAGCATTCAATTTAACATCAGGTTCATCATCGCACTTGCGCGCATTTAGACTCCCCTTATTAGGTTCCAGCGCAAATATGCCATTATTCCACGGGCACTGCTGATCAACCAGATCAACAACAACAGACTCAATCGTTTCGTTAGGTATTGCAATGTTCCTGCAATATAACTCGAAATCAACAACTCTCATCATCATTGAGCCAAGCATATGGGACTCAGCTTTGTGAATATCCGAGAGGTAGTGTCTCACCGGAACATCCGTGTCAGTTCGCCATGTGATTTTTCCTGCATTGGCTGCATAGTTCCTCACCAGTTCTACAATGGAGGGAAATACATCATCACTCTTGTAACATGTGCTGTCAACCGTCAGCTCATAGCCTGAACTTCCCTGAGTGTACCTGAACCAAGCAGTTCCCACAGGACTCGTATCATCCTCAAGTATGTGAAGGTGTCCATTCTTTGTCAACCAATCATACGTATTATCGTGCTTGAAGAATCGGGATCCAAAACGGGCCATGTATCGTTCAACCGATTTGCACTTCTCTACGTCCTCAGG
>JBHLPF010000089.1:0-4926 GCA_048939765.1 Promethearchaeota archaeon | reverse complement strand
GATGATGCTGGATTGTAGATGATATTATCGCCCCCAACCTCCGTGCTCTGCCTGCCATCACGTGAATACAATGAAAATGAGCGTGGAGGAGTTCTAACCATTTCCTCAACAAGACTAGGTGGAATTCTGACAACCTCTGACTCAACCGTACAGCCCGCCTCAATCAGAAGTTGCATCGCGTTCTCATTCTTTACTGCAATACCCGTCTTCTCCAATATGGTGAGAGAGGCAATATGGATTGCTTCCAAATCCGAATGCGAGAGGAAGTTGATTCTTGGCATTTTGTATATCCTCTTCACAATGCTTCAAACACTGAAACATAATTCTGTTGATTGAATCTGGATGATTGACCTCAGTATTGCGAATAGAATAGAACCATTGGTTGGGCGCCTAGAAACAGCAGCATTAGTAGGAAGTAGATTAGCAACCAATCCTTTGGATGTGAATCGTTCTTTCTCTTGATGTCAAGATACATGAGGATTGCAGGAATGATGAATGTGATGAGGAAGATAGGCACGGATATGGGGGAGATACTCCAGAGATAAAAGACACGAGTAACGTATATACTGCTCCAAAACTCAACTAGCTGAATCAGGATTGAGTTATATGCCACGATGATAATGTGCAGTCCAAGAAGTCGTTTCCTCCATTTTAGAGTGCCTTCTCTGAAGTCATCCTTTGCCATGAAGAGAAATATCCCAACTAATGCCACAAGAAGGACACAAAGTGCGACTGTCTGAGACTGAGTGTTATAGACAAAATCAGGTGCTGAAATATAGTCCTTGTGCATTTCATAGAAGTAGAAGCCATGCATGGGATTGAAGACTAAGCCCTCACCGAGCAACCAAGACCTCCATGTTCGGAACTCAGTCTGTTGTTGAATCCAGAGATACGGGACATCATTTGCCAATTCTTGCTGAATGAGGCCTATGTACATCTGCTGCTCTAGTGGATCAAGTGCTGCAAGAATTGACTCGTACAGGCTGTTCACTAGCGTGTTGTTATAGCCTATTTGTGGAGCATATGTGCCATTGTGATAGCAGAATGCTTTGAGGAAATCAATAGGATGAGCGAGTTCAGCACTCCAAGCTGCAAGGATCAATGGCAGCCTATCTTCAGATAGGTATTCAAAATATGTCCCCCACGGGACAGGCTCGAGGAGAAACTGCATTTCTCTATCCAAGCCAGTCTGGTTGGCTTCTGGGTGGGCAAGTATTTCCTCTAGACCACGAAAAACCAAAACTTCTGCAGGAGTCCCTCCACTGCTCGTTGCAGGGTATGGAATTATGATTGTATTGTTCACGTCGTTCAATGATTCAACAAAGATCGAATCCGTCATAGCTAGATTCCATTGCTCTACTGCGCCAGTAATATTGTAAGCGGATTCGAATGGACTACTGTTATGCCCAGACATGCCTTGAGGAATCGGCCCCAATGCTTGGATACCGAAGTCCAATGCGCCACTAGAGAATGTCTGATAATCGAACGCGAGTGAAGTTGCAAGTCTGAAGTGAGGATTTGCATATGGACTTCGTGTGGTGACTGTAGTCGAGTTTGTGTCTACTGTCAAGTTTCCCATATTGTATCCTAGATTGTATAGAGTGAAACGCAATCCTCCAGTTGATACATTGGTGTTGGGATCCTTTGAGCTGAGAGTCAAATTGTCCCAAATCTCATCTGCAATGTCCAAAGGCCAGCTTGCCGAATCAATGACGCCAGTACGGAGGTTGAGTGAACGTCCAGTGTTGTCAGGATTAAATCGGATATAGACCGATTCAATTGCGCCAGCGTTTTCCGAGGGAGCTATTGGGGATTCAGTTTCACTAGAGCGCCAATAGTTCTCATAACGTTCTAAGTGAAGGAAATTGAGCTTCGACCACTCTTCAACAAGATAAGGACCAGTACCGCAGGTATGCGTGTCCATGTATGTGCTGCTATCACCGCAGTTGACTCCATAGTGTTCTCTCCAATCACCTCCTATTGGCGTGCTATCGTTATTCGCACTATTGAGAACATAGGTGGGACTAATCATAGAGCCTCCAGCTACTGCCAAGAGATGAACAAAAGGTGAGTAGGCTCGGTCCAAAACAAATCGAATTCGATAGTTGTCAATGACTTCTATTGAGTTTGAGTTCATTCTCCAGTCTTCAAATGCAGTTCTGAAAGCATCTGAAGAGGTGCCGTTTAGTGTCGCGGTTTCTTCGAGGACCTGTCCGGCTCTCAAGGCTTCAGCGAACAAATATGCAGATCCATTAATGTAGAAACACTTGAGGAGTCGTTCAATGTTCCACTTCACACAACTTGCGTTGAAAGGAGTAGCATCATGGAAGATGACATTCTCCCGAAGCTTAATTGTGTATGAAACCCCGTCTGAAGAGATGTCAGGCACATCTTCTGCCAATAGAGGAATTAGTCTAGTATTATTGCTTCCTATGGGGTAGGTGTAGAGAGTTTCGTATACGTTGTACAATGAAGATATGTCTGAAAATTGGACAGTTGCATGAGGGTCTAGTGACTCGGGCCCGTCAATTATCTCCAGAATCAGGGTGTCTGAAGAAGGTGCGTAAGCCGGCATGAATAGGGCCGCAGAAGAAAGGAGGCTTGTACACGAAATGGTGACAACCAAAACGAATGAGAATGTATAACTCGCTAGTCGCAACTAGGGTCTCCCTCCTTCTGTTCACGAATGGCGCTATTAGTAATCAGGAATATGTTCAATATCAATACTGTTGTGTCTTCCAACACACCCAGGGAGTATGGAGAATATAACTGAAGAAAGAAACCGAGAGGGGGATTCACCCCCCATCCCATCTAGACTGAATTCAAGCGGCTTTGCTACCTGGAGGAACATCAGCCACTGTGACAGGCACCCATTTGCCTGGCTCATCTAGCTTCTCCACGGCAAGAATCATCCCATGACTCTCAATGCCGCCAATCTTCTTTGGTTCCAAATTCACCAAGAATAGGGCACTCATGCCCTCAAGTTCGTTGGGCTCATATAGATGACCCAATCCTGTCACCATCGTCCGCTCCTCGATGCCGATATCAACAGTAATCTTCAGCAGTCGATCCTTCTTTGGAACACGTTCACACTTGGCGATCTTGCCAATTCTCAGGTCAACTCTCTGAAACTCATCGAAGGTTATTGTTTCTTTAACCGGTTCGTGATCTGTCACTTCTTCTTCCTCCTTGGTTTCACCTTTCTGAACAGCCTCAGCGGCCTTTATGCGAGCATAGGTGGTTTCTTGGAGTTCAGCCAACAGTTTGTCGTCAATCTTTGATATAACTGGTACTGGCTTCCCAAGCTTGCCCCCAACCTCAAGTGGAACGAGAGCCTCCTCCAGCAGTACAGTATGAACATCGGAATCAAGGCCAAGTTGCTTCCAGACAGTTTCTGCTGCAGAGGGAAGGATTGGCTCAATCAGAACAGCCAATGCTTTGGTCAATGATAAGGCATTGAACAGTACCTCTCCACATTTCTCCTTGTCCTCCTTGATCAGAGCCCATGGTTGATTGGCTTGAAAGTATTCATTGCCCACTGTAGCCAGGCCAAGAATGGCATCAGAGACCTTCTTGAGTTCATACTCGTTGACTCCATCGATCACAGTTTCGATGGTGTCTTCTATGGCTTTGTTTAGCTTTTTATCGAGATTGCCCTTTGGTACCTCGCCATAGTGCTTCTTCGTGAAGTGGAGGCCTCGATAGATGAAGTTACCAAGAGTTGCTACTAGCTCGTTGTTCACCTTGTCCGCAAAGGATGCCCATGCAAAGTCAAGGTCTTTCGTCTGGGAAGTCGATGCCACCATATAGTAGCGGAGGTAATCAGGATCAAGGCCCTTGGCTAGATACTCCTCCTCGATCCAGACAATGTATCCTCTGCTGCGACTAAAGTTATGACCCTCTATCTTGACCATTCCAGAGGCAACCACTGCATCAGGGAGGTTGTATCCACTGCCCTTCAGCATCGATGGCCAGAAGATGCAGTGATGGTATACAATGTCCTGACCAATGTAATGCACTAGACGTCCATTACCTGGCTTCCAGTACTTCTCCCATTCGTCTGGCTTGCCTATCTTCTTTGCCCACTGCTCAGTACTCGACATGTAGCCTATGGGCGCATCGACCCACACATACAGAGTCAGGCTCTCATCTCCAGGAAATTTCACTCCCCAATCGAGGTCTCTAGTGATGCACCAGTCCTTGAGACCCTCCTTCACCCATCCCAATGCGTAGTTTCTGGCAATCTTGGTTCCATCTAGATTCTCGAGATAGTCCTTCAGGAAGTCCTCAAAGGCACTGAGTTTCAGATAGTAGTGAGTACGCGTCACCGGTCGTGTCGGATTTCCACACACAGCGCATCGGGGATTGAGTATCAACCCTGGCTCGATGTATCTGCCGCATCCCTGATCACACTCATCACCTCTGGCATCAGCGCCACAGTACGGGCAGGTACCTCGCACGAAACGATCTGGCTGAGACCTTCCGCAAGTATCGCAGTAGGGGGTTTCCAAATCCTGAGCATACACATAGCCATTTTTCTGCAGAGCAGTGACTATCTGCCGAGTTCTATGATGATTCTCAGGATCATCCGTAGAACCATAGTTGTCGAAATAGATGCTCAGCTTCGGAAAGGTCTCCACGTAGTGCTGGTGATATTTGAGGTATGCCTCTTTGGGAGTCAGGCCCTCAGCCTCTGCGGTTGTCAGAATTGGTGTACCATGAGTGTCTGAGCCGCAGATGAAGGTCACATCCACTTGCATCTTCCTCAGGAGTCTGACAAACACATCAGCCGGGACATACGTGCGGAGATGCCCGATGTGCATCTGGCCGCTGGCGTATGGAAGTCCACATGTCACACACACCGGATCCTTGGTAGGATATTTTCTCTTCTTCTTACTCATTCTTGTCACACTCCTGACATTCCAA
>JBHLPF010000020.1:0-71742 GCA_048939765.1 Promethearchaeota archaeon | reverse complement strand
TCATCTTCCCAGTGAATGTAACAAAGGTTGTCATAAGACAGGATGTGGCAGCTCCAACAAAGAGGTCCTCTGGAGACACAATCCCTTCAGGCCCACCAAATTCAGGAGGAGATGCAATCGTGATTTCGGGCTTGCCCTCTATTATGAATTTGCCAGTTCTTCCGTGGATCCAACTAACCTTCACATTGTATTCATGTGCCTCGTTGCTCATCTTGATTCACTTAGCTTTCCTGCTGCGAGCCACTCGGAAAAAGAGTTCGGAATAGGAGGACACTCGTTGTTCAATCTACTACTATCTCGTCCTCATAGGCAATGGACGCCTTCATGCTGTTTCCAATAAAGCAGTACTTATGGCCAAGGTAGAGAGCTCTCTCCATCTTCGAATGCAGATCCTCAGACTCGATTATCACTCTTGACTTTATCTCAATCTTCGTGACCTCGAAACTCTTTCCAATTTGCTCCAGCATGCCTGTTCCTTGGCATTCGAAGGAATTGAATCCGATATGCATCCTTCTAGTGAAATAGATGAACGAGTTCATGAAACAGGCTGTGGCAGAAGCGACAAAGAGATGCTCTGGCGCATAGGAGTCCAGTTCGCTCTCCTCACCCTTTGGTCTGACCATCTTGATGCTCTGTTTTCCCGCGGCGGAAACGTGCCCCCCTTTGTCGTTGTCCCAATTCACTTGGACAGTGTAATGTTTTGGTTCCTCAGCCATTCCTCTCACTTAGTGAATCAGGACCAAACCATAGGAAAAGGCTTTGGGATGAGCACATTCCAGTCTCTCAGAGTTCCAACATCATCTTCTTGAGTTTCTCGGTTATTTCCAAGGCATCTTCCCATTTTCTTTGCCACAGGTTTCGACCAAAGAGGAGTCCAGCTGCTCCCTCCTCAAGACAGACCTTGGCTCTGTACAGAAGGTCTTCATCACTCAACATACTTCCTCCAGAGAAGAGCACCAGGGTCTTTCCTGCGGACTTGATGACCTTTCTCACTCTTTCCTCATAGCTGAGCTCTAGTGTGTCATAGGGTGCCGGCTGTTCAGAACGTTTCTTTGGGTCATCTTCAGGCACATTGAGCTTCACCGCAGTCGCTCCTAGTTCGTTGGCCATCCTAGCGGCGTAGTCAATTGCATAGAGCGACTTCTTTCCTCCCTTCTTGTCAATTGCCTCACCACGAGGATAAGACCAGAGAAATATCGGCATTCCATATCGGTCTGCATCTGCCTTTACTTTCCTGAATTGATTCATATCCTCAACCTGTCGAGGACTGCCAACGTATAGCGTATAGCCAATAGCATCTGCACCAATCCTAACCGCATCCTCAACGGACGCTGTCATTGGAGACATAGCATGAGAGTCAGGAGGTATCTTTGTCTTCCCATTGATCTTAAGTAAAATTGGGACCCTTCCAGCATATTTTGGACCATATTTCTCCGCTAGTCCAAGGTGTAAGGCAATTCCCGAGTAACCTCCCTTGTCGGCGAGTTTGAACTGAAACTCAGGATCTTCACTCGGTGGATTTGGGAAGAACGAAACTGGTCCATGTTCCATCCCTTGGTCTATAGGCAAGAATAGCATGCGGCCATTGCCTGGACCGTGCTCATACATAAGACGATGCAGTCTGACTCTCCGTCCCATACTCAGGTAATCCAATTCGTCAAGGCTTAGTGGCATTCCTTTCAAAACCCCTTCTTCCTGTAAGCGGACTTTCACACATTTATGGTTATCAGGTGCTATCGGTAGAAGGTTTTCTGGCTTTCACAACCAAAAAGAATGGTATTCTACGCTCCCTATCGAAGAACTCGTCATCGACAACGGGCCGAGGCTCTTCAATTCTAGAGATGATGAAACCAGAGTCGATGACCGCCTGAATATAGGTGGTGAGCGTTCTATGAAAGAAGCTTATCGGCTGCGGGAAATACTCTCCTGTTCGAGTCTTCCATGTATGCTCGTACTCTCGCTCATCGAAATATCGGTCAATTCGAAAGAATAACCCCTTTCTTCTTTTAGTATCAGCGTCCTTCTCACCCATCTCCCATTTTCCCGGCCCATAGAAGTTGAATGATGGATGAACAACTGAGAAGACCAATACCCCATCCGGCTTCAGGACTCGATAGAACTCCTTCAGTGCCTCATTCAGACAAGAGGCATTGAGCAACACCAGATTACAGAGAACAACGTCATATGTACGATCCTTGATGAAATCGAGGTCACAGATATCGCCCACATGATACTTGGCGTTATTGACTGGTAGAGACCTGCAAATCTCGATAAGTCCATTTGAGATATCCACTCCAGTGACGATAGCTCCCTTGTGAGCGTAGTATCTTGATAAATAGCCCTCTCCACATCCGGCATCAAGCAGCATCTTCTCTTTGACATCCCCTATTAGATTCTCCACACAGGGATTGAGGATCTGTTGGTGATGCGGGGTGCCTTTCTGATCTATCAAATCAGCGAATGCCTGCGAGTTGGCTTCCCACTGACTCTGTATTGGGTCGACCATGTCTATAATCAGAGTATGGTATCTAGTGAAGCTTTCGCCAGTCGCAACTGTCTGGCTAGGATTCTAGAATTTGTCCCAGACCTTATGGACGCGTTCTCCAGTTTCTTCAATGATTGGCTTCATTGACTCCTCTGGAGCAAAACCAAGCTCCACGCCCATCTTCATTATTGAGGCGTGTGTGACCACCACCTTTCCCTCCTCCTCAGAAACCACAAAGCTGCACGGCATGACAAGTGACATGTCCGTCGATACATCCATAGCTTTCTTTGCCAAGTCTGCAGAACACGCAAGAATGAATGTCCTGCGAGGATAATCGTCAATTCCCAGCTTCTTCTTGAACATATCATGCATACCCTTGGTAAGCAGAATTGTAAAGCCGCCCTCCTCAGTGAGTTTCTCGACTCTCTTAACAGCATCTTCGAAACTCATGTCTAGTTCTTTTCGTAGAATTCTTGGCATAACACGAATTGAGAAATAATCATTAAAATGCATTAGCATCTGGCGGAGGCAGAAGAGTGGTGGACCGGGCGAGATTTGAACTCGCGACCTTCTGAAGATCCGATTCATAGGGAGAATCCTGTGACTTTGCGAATCAGACGATCTACCAGTCTGATCTACCGGCCCACGGCTTTGGAAACTCCAAGATGTATTTCTTAAAACCTTTGAGGCATTATTAAATCTCAATCCCGAATGCCTCAGAGAACCTCTCCATCTTAACAAATTCTCGTAAGAAATCTCGTCCCTTGTCCGTGAGATGATAAACTCTGTTGCTGTCACCATTGCCTGTTACGATTACAAGTTCCTTTTCGACGAGCTCGTCAAGATACTGAGTCAACCTGTCATGGGAAAGATTGGCGGCATAGAGTATTTTTGTTGGGCCTGCTCCTTCATCACCCTCTCTCTGGATGGCACGCATCATGTCCGCGAGGATGCGCATTTTGGAGCGATAAGCCCGTTTTCTACTCATTCCACTCGGCCTACCTTATACACCATTAGCAAGAGTGTCAAGAAGCCTAGGAGTTGCAGAGCCTGACTCACGAGATATCTAAAGACGCTATCTCCAGCTGTAAGGAGCGAAATATGACTTAAGAAGATGAGAAAGAATCCCCCAAGAACATAGAACGCAAATCGGCTCCTTACAGTGGCATAGTTCAGTAATGCTTGCAGAACAACGACCAGAATCAGAAAGATCGTGATCAGCTCAAGATCAACATCAATCAGAATGGGCAATGCCATGAGCAATGCCATTTCGGGTTGTTGGGCTCTCCCACCTCTTCTAGTAGAAACTACAAATAGCAAGTATGCCATGATCTGCAGAAAATGATAAGCGAGAGTGACTACAGTCATTGTCGTTCCTGGCGCTGGGCTCACAGATCCTTCAATTCTAAGACTCACAAAGAAGTACCAAGTACCAATGACATGACTGAACATGCCTATTGAAAGGACCAAGAAACCAGTCGAGAGGTCTGAGAGTCGCTTCTGCTCTGTCAGATTGTATGCTTTCGTTGCATAGTAAGCAATTATCATGGCGATGACGCCACTGACGCTCTCAAAGAGCAGATCGAGTCTGATTAATGGGAGCCATTCTGCCTGCATTGGTGTGCGCCTGTCCTAGACTTTCCTCTTGCATCTTTATTGTGATTGGATGATTCATCCATGACAATTGAGTGAATTGGTGATTAATCCCTGCTGCTAGGATGCGATTTTCCAGTTTTCCGCCATATTCTGCGGAGAGTCTTGCTAGACGAATCATACAGAGTTATCGTTCATCCTGCCTTTATACCAAGGATTCATAATTCTGATACACAAATATGATGGAAGAAGCTCGACAACTGCGTGCAGCAGCCATAACCTTCAGGCTCTGCGAATGAAAGGCGGGGTTCCCGCCCCGCCCTTCCATCACCTCTTATTCTATTGAAGTATTACTCATTGACCAGTACTCGCTTTGCCTAGCCCATGTTGAAATCGACCAGTTTCTCCTGTTGATACCAATAACAAACCTCTTATATTAACAATAATTAATGGAAATATTATGCGAAAACAATTTGTTTTGCTCTTAGCTGCAGCTGTGACCCTCCTCATTCTTGCCCAAGGTGCTACCGCACATGTGCCAGTGGGAGGTGAACCGGGTAGCAGTCTTGACACAGCACTAGAAATAGAGGACCCCTTGAAGTCTTGGGTCATGTATCATGAGCTACATGAAGCCGGTGAAGCTCACTATTACACATTTGATATGAGTGCTGGAGATCGACTACGGCTCATACTGAACTTACCTGCAGAACTAGAGGCCTCAGCGTTTCGGCCCATTCTTATTCTAATAGGGCCGGGAATAGCTAATACTACTCCAGCTCCAGACTACTTCGAGATGCCCCAAGGTGCAGGCTATGTGATCTACGATGACCTTTCACTCCTTCAAGAGTATGAGGGGTTCACACCCTCTGCCTTTTTCGAAATCCTTGACATTGACACCACAGTTCCTGAAACCGGGACATACTACTTGGCAATCTATGACGAGGCAGAACATGAGAGATATGCCCTTGCTATTGGGTTCCAAGAGGAGTTCACATTTGATGAGTGGATTCTTGTGGCTTTCAATGTAATATCAATCCATCTATGGGAAGGGCAGCACATTTTGGCCATCCTATCTCCTTGGCTCATTACTGTCATTCTTGGCATCATCTTCTACTCAAGAAGAGGTGAAGAAAAAGGAATCGAGAATGACGCTCTGACATGGGCTGGTGTCATCTCCGGGCTCCTGCTCATTGGTAGTGGAATGGCACTTCTGTACCAGATGGTCTGGGCCTTGCTTCAAGTTACTGCAAACGCTCAGGTGGTAGTAACGCTACTCTTCGCATCATTCCCGATATTAATTGGCATAGCTACGCTGAGGGCTCTTAAGACCGGGTGGAAGAATGACTCTGGCAGTATCCTGAAACTAGCTTTGTTCTCTGGCCTTGCCGTTTTCACCTGGTCCGGATTAATCGTTGGACCAACCCTGCTATTGCTAGTCAGTATAGTTGGTTTCGTGGGTCGGGAAAAGGCTCCAGGAGAAGCGATGGCAACCTAATAATGCGCTAGGGGTCCTTCGTTGTGTTTTAATTTACACTAAGGGGGCTGAAACAGTGGACCCTTGGAAAGCTTTTTATTCGGATGCCGCGGGATTGATGGTGCCTTCGCGCCCTAACGGTGTCAGACCTGATGCTGTCGGCGAGTGCCAAGCGATGATGGTCCGCGATTTCCAGGCGCGAGAATAAGATGCGGACACGAGATAGACCAGTGCGACTGTGCTGGAATCCCCTCTTGTCTAAGATACGCTCAGCAGTGTGCAGGTTAATTGGGTAAGTTCACCAACTATCCCCGTTACGCCTGTACTTCATCAAGCTAAGTTCATGTGTGTAAAAGAGTCATACACTAGACCTTCTACTACTCAGGTCTACCTTGCTAAGGTGTATGATTGTGATCAACTCTAGTTGATCCTGCTAGAGGACACTGCTATCGGCTTGGGGTTAAGACATGCAAGTGGAACGGGCTCGCATCCGAGTCCGTCGCGAACGGCTCAGTAGTGTCGTTAATCTACCCTGTGGAGCCGGACAACGCCGGGAAACTGGCGTTAATCCGACATAGGAGCATCGTTCTGGAAATGATGTTGCTCTGAAATGGGTGTTCCAGGTATGTGGGACTTACCGCCGCAGGACGGGACGGCACCGGATCATACTTGTAAGTGGGGTAACTGCCCACTTAGGTTATGACCCGAACGGGCGATGTAAGTCGTGGCCCGGAGAAGGGCACTGAGACAAGGGCCCTAGCCCCACGGGGTGCAGCAGTTACGAAACCTCACCAATGTGCGCAAGCACGAGTGGGCCAAGCCGAGTGATGGGGGATAACTCCATCTGTGGCGGATCCGTAGGGTGGACCGCTAGAAAGGAGAGGGCAAGGCTGGTGCCAGCCGCCGCGGTAAAACCAGCTCTTCGAGTGGTGTCCATGATTATTGAGCTTAAAGCGTTCGTAGCCTGTTTGGTAGGTCCCTGCTTAAATCCGGCCGCTCAACGGTCGGCCTGGTAGGGATACCGCCTTACTTGGGGACGGGAGACGGCGACGGTATTCCATAGGTAAGGGTGAAATCTAATGATCTATGGAGGACCACCAGTGGCGAAGGCGGTCGCCGAGAACGTGCCCGACGGTGAGGGACGAAACCCAGGGGAGCGAATCGGATTAGATACCCGAGTAGTCCTGGGCGTAAACGATGCCCGTTAAGTGTTGCATTGGCCACGAGCCACTGCAGTGCTGTAGCGAAAGCGATAAACGGGCCGCTTGGGAAGTACGGTCGCAAGACTGAAACTTAAAGGAATTGGCGGGGGAGCACCACAAGGGGTGGAGCTTGCGGTTTAATTGGACTCAACGCCGGAAAACTTACCCGCCCAGACAGCCGGATGAGAGCCAGACTGATGATCTTGCTCGACGAGCTGAGAGCTGGTGCATGGCCATCGTAAATTCGTGCCGTGAGGTATCAGCTTAAGTGCTGCAACGAATGAGATCCCTGCCACCTAGTTGCCAGCCGGGAGCTTCGGCTCTGTCGGGGCACACTAGGGGGACCGCCAGCGAAAAGCTGGAGGAAGGTGGGGGCCACGGTAGGTCCGTATGCCGCGATATGGGCGGGGCCACACGCGTGCTACAATGGCGAGGACAATGCGTCACAACGCCGAAAGGTGAAGTCAATCGCGAAACCTCGTCGTAGTTGGGATCGGGGGTTGGAACTCACCCCCGTGAACCTGGAATCCCTAGTATCCGTGTGTCACTATCGCACGGAGAATACGTCCCTGCTTCTTGCACACACCGCCCGTCGCTCCATGCGAGCGGCTTTGGGGTGAGGTGTCGTCCTCTGGGCGATGACGAATCTTGGGGTCGCAAGTAGGGAGAAGTCGTAACAAGGTATCCGTAGCGGAAGCTGCGGATGGATCACCTCCTAAGCTTCTTTACCTTCTAAGGTAAAGAGAAGTGTAGGCGGCGGTGAGATAGAGTATTGGGGAAATGCCCTTCTCACATTGCTGAGCACCCTTTCATTTCAGTAGATCTATCCATTAGTAGAACTGCTTCTTTCGGTTTAGTCAGACTACACATCATGTCTCTTTCCAGAGTTGTCTATACGGAACAGCAACCATTTGCAGTCGTCACTGAGAATATAGTCTTCATCCTGTTTCACCGAGAATGGTCCGTGAAGTTCAAAGTAATTCAACCATGCTTTCTTGTCTGAGATACTTGGGACCGGGTTTTCGTTTAATCCTTTTTTTGAATAATAGGCAACTCCATTTGGGTGGAGAATTCCATCTTGATAGGGATTTATTGCACTCCCGTGAATATGCTCTTTCCAATTGTCTGCCACAAGTCCAAAGAACACATAATCAGTTCTTGCAGAATGCTTGTCAATACCCCAAATTGTCCAATCCTCATTCCCATCAGATAATTTCCATATGTCTTTTCTTACTTTTTTTTCAATATTGGCCCTTCCATAATCCCAAGCGAATTTGAATTCCAATGCTGCGATGATAGCTTTTGGTTGTGGTATTTTTGCGGAAGAAACCTGTGCCAATATCAAATCCAGCTTTCTATTCTCTCCCCGGTATTTTGGGTTCTTTGGGTAGATGATGACTTCTGTATAGAGGCGCATATCTCCAAGAGTGTTTATTGGATTATCTACTCTCTGCTCCACGAGTTCTCGCATTCCTCCATAAAATAAACAAATGAGGTCCCTCTCTGTCCAAATATTACCTTTCGAAGCATTGTGTCTAGCTACTTGCCAAGCTTTTTTCACTGATGACAATAACCAATTTTCATCTGTCTTATTCAGTTGCATTAAAATTCCCCCAAATGGCAAATACTGATGAAATCTAGTTGAAACCAACCTGACTGTTCTGTACAATAAATTTCCGGTGCTTTGGATTTCAAACAGGGGATTACCCATTGCTGAGCACCCTTCATTTTCTAAATTCATGAGCTTTCCTCTGAAACGAAGACTGCAGTGAAGAGATGAAAACCCATAATTCAAAACCCACAATGTGTATTTGTTAGTGTGGATTGGCTTGAATGAATCAAGCATTAGGATTGAAAAGGCAAAATCAGAGGATCTCCAGAATATACTACTTGTGATTAATAGGGCCAATTGGGAAGCGTTTGGTCGGATAATCCCGAAGCCATACTTCAAAGAACCTATTCTAACCCAAGAAGAGCTGGATGCATTTCTGGAGAAAATGACATTCTATGTGCATAGACACCAGAAGCAGGTCGTAGCAGTGGCAGCACTAAGTATCGAGGATGATATGAACAGCCGAATTCGATGGGTCTATGTATTGCCAGAGTATCAGAGGCGAGGGATAGGAACAGCCCTTGTTCTTCACTTGGAAACTGTGGCGAGGGAAATGGGGTTCAGAAAGGTGAGATTGGTCACAGATAATGGTGCAGAGTGGGCTATTAGCTTTTACCAGAAGCTAGGATACACACTGGCATATAGGGTTCGAAATCCTTGGGGTTTTGATGTCTGGATGGAGAAACATCTCTAGCTCTGCAGGCAGAGAGAAGCGGCGGCGGTGAGATAAAGTATTGGGGAAATGCCCATCTCACATTGCTGAGCACCCTTTCATTTTCCAAACCTATTATATCAAATTGAATGCCAATCCTCTTGTGAATCAGTAGATTCCTATTATGAACTACTTCAATGAGGATATCCTTGCATCCACCTAGGCAGTCTTGGATCGGCTAATAGAAGGGAGTCGAGGATCCTGTAACATCATTATGGGTCTGGGCTAGTTGGTGATTAGACTTATGAGCCGGGTTTTTCAAGTGCATGATTTGGAGAGCCAGGTGACTAGAATTGAAAGCCAGTATGGATAGGAGCATTTTCGACCAACGTGTTGATAATTGTGCTAGAGCTATGGAGAAGGAGGGACTAGATGTCCTATTGTTAACAAAGCCTTCAAACATGTATTACTTCACTGGAGATGGGCGTCTATGTGCCTTTACAATGATTAACAGTGACAAACAGGTTGCAATGGGAGTTCCACAAACAGATATCGAGGATGTGACCGATCTAGCACATTTTGACCACATCTTGTCCTTCGAGGATGAAGTAGGAATGATCCATTCGATTGCAGACTTCTTCAGACAGTTTGGAGTGAGTAAGGGTGTTGTTGGATTGGAACACACATTCCTAACCAGTTCAATGATGAAGATGTTGACACATCCCCATGCAAAGCCGAAGGCTGTGACAGTCGCAGATTGCACGAATATTCTCTCTAAACTGAGGACAGTGAAAGATTCTTTCGAGATAGAATTGATGAAAGAAGCAGGGAGAGTTGCTGATGTAGGAATGGAGGCCGCAATGACTTCAGTAGAGGTTGGAATGACCGAGAGCCAGATTGCAGGAGAAGGTGAATATGCCATGCGTCAGGCTGGTGCCGAAGGGTTTTGGCGATCCTATGTGGCGAGTGGGGTGCGGACACGAATCGCCCATGGCATTCCAACAAATCGCAAAGTGCAAGATGGAGATGTCATTTTAATTGATCTTCATCCCATTGTAAACAATTATTCATCTGATATCTGCCGAATAGCCTATATTGGAGAACCAACCGCTGAACAGGTCAAGGCATATGATGTATATTTGGAAGCATTGCTGAAGACAACTACAAAATCAGTCGCAGGAGTGGGAATGGTAGAGCTTGAAAATACACTCCATAATGTTATTCAGGACGCTGGCTATGGAGAGAATATCTTTGGCCCTCCCATACATGGAATAGGGATTAATTTCGAAGAAGCTCCATTGCCTCCTGGTCATGCATTCTTCCATGGCGAAAAGGCCCCACCTCCTCTTGCTGAGAACACACCTATTGCTATCGGCAATTGCGGAATCTATACGAAGCAATGGGGAGTAAGGTTGGAAGATACGGTTGTTATAGGAAAAGATAAGCCTCTAGTATTGACCAGCTATCCACACAATTTGAAAAATGATTAAAGCATGAGCAAAGACCAGAATGAAAATCACCTTCTAAGGTAGAGAGAAGTAGAGGCGGCGGTGAGATAGAGTATTGGGGAAATGCCCATTTCACATTGCTGAGCACCCTTTCATTTTGCAGCAGGTTGGTGTTAGCGTGGCAACCGAAATATTGCCATATAGTTTCACAACTAACAATCCAGTCCATTTATTTATATATCGAGATTATTCGATGAAACTCACTCACAGGGATTGGTGCGAAATATGAACGAGGACATTCAACATGAGTCAGTCCCTCATACCAGTGTCGAAGAGCTGGTTGAACCAGAGAGAGAACTTAGCACCTTTGAGAAGTATCTCCCCCTCTGGGTTGCAATCTGCATGATTGCTGGAATTCTCCTTTCATTGACCATACCGGGCATAGGAGAAGCGATTGATTCATGGAAACTTGGCAATATCTCGGTGCCAATCGGAATTTGCCTTTTCCTCATGATGTACCCAGCAATGCTCAACATTCAAGCCTCCGAGTTGAAGAAGCTCGGCAAAAACCCAAGGCCAATCATTCTTACACTATTTTCGAATTGGATTATTGCCCCCATTGTTGGATTTGTTCTTGCGAACCTCTTTTTGGCTGGAAACGCACAACTGATAGTAGCCATAATTCTGCTTTCGTCAAGTCCCTGCACAGCTATGGTTCTAGTCTGGGGCTATTTGGCTGAAGGAAATCAGGAGCAAAACGTTGTCAATACAACCTTGAACACAGCCACAATAATAGTCCTCTATGCACCTATTGTTGCACTATTCACAGGCATCTCGGCCATACCTATTGATCGATGGGCGTTGTTTGTTTCAGTACTTGTATTCATAGGAATACCCCTGATGCTCGGAATCATTACCAGGAAATCACTTGTACCTTGGAAAGGGATAGATTGGTTCAATGAGAAGTATCGCCCAGCTGTAGGCAAATTGGCTTTAGTAGCTCTCCTGACCACTCTTGTGGTACTCTTCTCCTTGAACGGGAGAGTCATGCTGGATAATCCCGATCTCCTAGTTCTTGTATCAGTCCCGCTCTTGATTGGATTTGCCATAGTGGTTGGCTATAATCTTTTAGTGACTCGAATAGCAGGTCTCGCATACCGAGAAGGTGTGATTACTGTCATCATTGGCTCTTCAAGTCATTTTGAGATTGCTATAGCGACAGCAATCGCAATTTATGGCGTTGGATCCATTGCTGCGCTAGGGACTACAATGGGACTGTTTTGGGAAGTTCCAGTGATGCTAGGTATTGTTTACCTGGGTAAGTACCTGCAAAGAAGAAACTATTGGAAAGGAAAACCTATGTAGTTTCGAATAAGTCAAGCCAAAGCGGTTTATTGGCGGTGACATGCTGGAATGAAGATATGGAGAGAGATACCGGATGAACATGAATAAGGAGAATAAATGGAGAGTGGAATTTCACAAAGCGCTTGGCAACCCTGTTCGGCTAGATATCGTTGACTTTCTCTTGGACGGTGAGCAATGTCAATGTGATATATTTCCGCGAATTGGTCTGTCTCAATCCACAGTTTCTGCTTATCTGACTCAAATGGTCAGAGCTGGAATACTTCACGTACGAAAGGATGGTGTCAGGAAACTCTACAGAATTAGCGATAAGAGAGTTGAGAGAATGATAGAGCAGACACGTAGGCTTGCTCAAGAGATGGTCAGTCCATAGGGTAGAGAGAAGTGTAGATGGCGGTGAGATAGAGTATTGGGGAAATGCCCTTCTCACATTGCTGAGTGCCCTTTCATTTCTGATCGGTGAATCACTCAAACTCCCCTACCATAACAGAGATAATTAACTAAGTGAAACCTTAGACCGTGAAGGAAATTTACGGGCTCTATGAATGTGAGGAATGTCATCTGATGTATGAAGATGAAGACTGGGCAAAGAAATGTGAGCAATGGTGTATCAAACACAAATCATGCAATCTTGAAATAACTCGACACGCAACAGAATCATCCAAACTCTCACTTTCATAGCATACTTATTCAAATCACCACTAGATGGGTATGAAGCGGATCCTGACGGTGTCGGATGAACAGGGAACCTTCTCTTTCCTTCCTCTATTGAGCACCCCTTCATTAAGTGATATTTGCGACACCATCTAGAACTCGTGCCTTCTGAATCTCCAAATTGCCAGTGCAATTAACACAAGCAACACAATCACTGTGACAATAATGGGAGTGTATGGAAAATCTCCGCCAGTCACTAAGCTGATTGAATTCTGGAATAGACCCCATGGGCCGTATGGTCCGATAAGAGGATGCTGACCAAGGTTGATTCCTATGAACAGAAAGGCAAAGGGTACTGCCATAACAGGACCGGTATCATCAAAGAAAGTCCCCATACACAATGTCAGAAAGGATAAGAACATCTGCCAGAGCGCCAATGGCCCGAGGGACAGAATAAAAAGAAAGATGTCCGGTGCCGCTCCGAAAGCGAAGTAAATCAGATAGGCTACCAATCCAGGTAGGAATACCATTGAAACTGAGAAGGCTATGGCAAGGCCAATGAACTTGGGCAGTAGGAATGCCTCCCTTGATACCGGCTTTGAGAGAACCCATGCAGCCGATCCAGAACGTTTCTCTTCAAGAATTACTTCAGTTGTGATTATTATTGTGGCAATTCCTGGGAAAATAGTGGCCATGAAAAAGAATATGATTATACCCGCCTCTGGGTCTTGAATTCCTGCAGACCCAAAGAGACCGAGAATGAGGCTCCAAAGGAGAGTCTGTTGCCACCAAGTAGAAGTGCCAAACCATGCTATCAACTCCTTCCTCATTAGTGCCGAAAAGCCCATTCTCCATCCCTTGTCAGTGGTTGGCTCGAACAACTCTTTCTCAGTCATTGCTGTCATCCTCCACTAGTTTCATGAAAATCTCTTCAAGTTCATACTCCTTAAGGCCAAAGTCTACAACATCAACTCCATCATCAGCAAGCACCGTTCGAAGAAGTCGCTTCTTTGCTGTGGAGTCATCATTGACATCCACAACCCAATGAGTCTGGCCTCGCTCTTTTCTTTCAGAGATAGATGTGACCCAAGGTTCAGCTGACAGTCTGCTGTAGGCTTTTTGTGAATCCCCATCAAGAATGAGTGTATAGGCTATTCCCTCAGTTCCAGAAAGGAGTTCTCCAATAGGTGCTTGTGCAATCAGGTTTCCCTTATTCAGAATAGCCACTCTATCGCTAACTCTTTGGACATCATCAAGTATGTGAGTACTATAGAATATGGTTGATTCTGTACGAAGCGACTCCATTATCTTCAGGACCTGCTCCCTTCCCTCTGGGTCAAGCCCAGCAGCAGGTTCGTCTAAAATCAGTAATTCAGGGAAGTTGATTTGCGCCTGCGCAATCCCCAAACGCTGCATCTCTCCCCCAGAGAATCCTTCTATCGGTCGATCCGATTTATCTTCAAGATCGACAACCTGCAGCAGATATTCAATTCTCTCATTTATCTTGTCGTCGGGTCCCTTGAAAAACAAGCGGGCAGCAAACTTCATCGTTTCCCATGCAGTAAGTTCCTTGTAGAACTTGGGCTGCTGCGCCAGATACCCTACTCTTCTTCTGACTTTGTCATTTTCAGATACAACATTCTGACCAAGCACACTTGCTCTTCCGTCTGTAGGCCTTGTGAGACCAAGAAGAAGTTTGATTGTTGTTGTTTTGCCAGCACCATTGGGACCCAAGAATGCAAAAATAGAATTCTTAGGCACCTTGAGGTTGAGTTTGTTCAGCGCATGAATGTCGCCATAGTTCTTACTCAAATTATCAGTTTCAATGACATGAGCCTCAGAATACATCGCTTCTTCCTCAAATCCGTCAATTAGCTTTTGACATTCTTTGCTCAGCCTTATAAATTGGCATCATAAAATGACAAGATATCACAAGAATTTTGAGAAACTCACCGATCATTTAGTCCCTTTCCATCGAGAATTTGCTGCATATATTTTTCAACCCTTGACTTCCGGGTTTTCGATTGTTTGGGTTGAGAAAAATAAAGAATGTATGCTCTTTGCCGTCCCGGTGTCAATGTATCAAAAGCAGTTTTCAAATCAGGGATTTCATCTAATTTATCTTGAAATTCGTCAGGAATTATGAATTCTGTAGTCGGTTTAAAACTCACTTTCAAACCCGCTTTTTCCACTTCAATGGCTTCATGAATATAGGCCTTCAAGATGGGTTTCATCTCGACTATTTCTCCAGAATTGGTGAACCGAATCTGGCGCCCCGCCTGCGTATTCTCCCCTGGTTTGATTAGAATACCATTGGCATCTTTTAACAAGGCACCTTTGAAAAACAGAAGCGCACAGTATTCCTTGAATCCCTGAATTACAGCTATGTTACTTTTTTGAAACATGTAGCAAGGCTTGCCCCACTTCAATTCCTCAGTCAGTCCACAGTCAAGAATGATCATTCTCAGTTTCTCGAATTCTTCCTGCCACTCTTTGGCTTTGCTCAAATATGCATCAACCTTAGGATTCATCCTATTCATTTATTGGCCCTCTGAATTGAAGTGCGTCTATTCTGCCTACAATTTCTTTGATTCTTTAACAAGGTATTCGTAGCGGAAGCTGCAGATGAATCACCATTGCCTTCTAAGTTAGAGAGAAGTGTTGGCGGCGGTACGATAGAGTAATGGGGACACACCCTTTTCACATAGCCGAGTACCCTTTCTCTCACCATATTGTAACAAAGGGACACTTCTGCGTCTTGGGAATCTATAGCTCCCTGTTCTTCAAATGGTTTCTTTCCTTTGCTGGATCATCAGCTTTTGCCAGTACAAAGAATGCTACAATGAGGATAATTGATGCCGCCATGAAAGGAACTATCCCAATTAGGCCTGAGTGAGGCGCTCCGACTACTGGCATGGCTGTCGCGTCTGCCAAGAAACCTAGTAGAAGAGGTCCCATGACGAAACCAAAATCACTGATCATACGATAGAGTCCCATGGATATCTCCAATTTGTCCTGCGGTGATACATCGGTCACATAGGCCGCGCTAGGACCTGAGAACCCAATGACTGCTCCATATATTGCCATAACAAAAGATAATGCGAAAAGGTCTGTGGAAAACGGAATTATCAAAGTAACTCCTGCACTCAGAATAAGGCATAATGCTAGGGGTATCTTCCTACCAATTCTATCCGAAACACTTCCCATCGGGGTTATTGTAAGAGCTGTTGTTATTCCCCCAATAGTTAGGATAAGGCCGATGGCACCTGAGTCCAGCCCTAGGTTATTCGCCGCATATAGGGGTACTAGTGTAGTTCTCACCCCTGTCCGCAGAAAGAACGTTGTAAAGACCGCAAAGGTCACCAAGAGGAACGAAGGCGTGGAGAGAACTTCCCGCATGTCATGAAGGATTTGATGTCTGGAAAGAGAAGACCCATTTCCAGAATTAGGCAGCTTTGGCAATACAAATGTTGGAATCAAACTAATGCCTGTTACTATTGCGTAGGCGAAGAATGGCGCACGAATATCATACGTGTCTGCAATAATACCCCCAAATGTAGGTCCAAAGATGGAGCCTAGAAGTAACATTCCCATGTAAAGACTCATCCATTGTCCTCTCTTCTCCTCTCCAGAGATTTGAGCAAGGAACACTGTTGCTGTGGTCACATACAGAGCTGAACCTGCTCCCTCGATCATCCGAGCAATAACAAGAGTAGAATAGTTGGGAGCAAAACCAGCTAGCACGGATGAGGTAGAGATGAGGACCAGGCCTGACATCATGATTTTCTTCTTATCAAACCTCCTTGAAACAAGACCCGCAGGCAGATCAAGAAGCATTCGCATTACCGCAAAGGATGACACAACGAAACCAACGAGTGTGTATGAAACTTGAAAGCTCTCCGCATATGTTGGTAGAATTGGAGCGACCATGCTCAGACCAATGATGATTAGGAACGTCACCAGAGAGAGGTTCAGTACAGTAAGTACGTCTCCTTCATAGTCTAGGCTAGGAGAATTTGCATTGTCTAGTTCTATTGGGGTTTCTGACAATATTAGTAACAATCCTTGACAGCAGGGGCTCCAGGTTCATGACTAAATACTTTCAGATTGAACCATGTACTCGAGAATGATGGAAGATCAACTGAGTCGCGTGTCCAATCACAACAGTTCTTTTCTTTCATTCTAATATTGTGATTCTTTAAGATGAGTTCTGAAGAGCCTATCCAGAATCTGCATGAACGGTATTGCGGCTATCAATGTCACTGCACCGACACCAGTTTCAATTGAAAAGAAATCACCAGCCAAAATGAATACTCCATTGAAGATTGTATAGAGGACTGATACAATTACAAGGATTGGCAACCATATGTAAACAGCGATACGAAATTGGAATCTATGCCGAAATGCTGAGAGAGAAATGACGAAGCAGATTGCTGCAAGTACAGCTGGAAGAAACCAGCCGCTTAGTAGGAAATTCTCTCCATACATCTCAATAAATTGGAATAATGAAAGACTTGTTCTACCTTGGATTGTAACGAATGGCAGCAGAAATCCTGAACTAAGTGTGAGTATTCCTAGAATATATGGGGTCTCTCGAATCAGATGGAATCTTCTGGGTTCCCATATGCGTAAGTCGAGGACAAGCAGTATCCCTATACTAGACAGAATGAGTAATGCTGGAAATAGGATAGATCCTGCTTTTCCTACAAAGATCCCTGAGGATATCTGAGTCGAGTCTTCTTGCACAGCCATGACAAAAAAGAGCACCTTTCCCATGGTCAATGGTACTATCTCCCCAGTATAGAGATTGGAAAGAGGACCGGTACCGGAATTCAATTGAGCATATAACCAAATAGCGCCAGGTTCACTCGACCTCCACCACAAAAAGGCCATGTCGGTGTCTGTTACTTCTATTTCTGTCCTGATGGTACTTCCTCGAAAAGTCAGTTGATTGTCGAAAGAAAGGTGGAGTTCTGGCAGCGATGCGCCATCTTCGAAGTGATTACCAACCCATCTTATAATATTCTGACTCCAAGAAGGATGAACTTCGTGGCCCCAATTAGGGACTATATCTAATGTGAGATCTGTTTGTATTGCACCTATTGTATCCATCATTGATGTGATGGGGAAAAATTGGTCGTCCGTGCCAAACATCATCAAGACAGGATCAGTGAGCAATCTTGCGTATGCCAGCGGGTCAAACCATTTGACTATGTTGTCCAGTTCATCAGATCCAATATTGTACGAGGGCACTATTGCAAGATTCAGCAGAGAGCCTGAAGTCAACGAGTTTGGGAAATTCCCTGCAGCAATCATTGGGATTGATCCATCAACACGAGAGTCGATTCCTGATAGAATGAAAGTGACCAATCCGCCCATTGAGTTTCCAGCTACAATCAACGCGTCTGTTCTCACAAAAGGCAACGATTCAAGGAGGGTTAATGCACGTGCAGCGGCCCATACAGAGTGGAAAAGACTGGAGTCTTCAGGGCCAGTGGTCACATTCAAGAATGTGAATGGACTCAGAGCTGGATATCCTGTGGAGTTGCCTGAGCCAGGTTGATCAATTCCCATGACTATGAATCCCGCAGCAGCAAATTCTCTAAGCATCGGCAAGTAGTCTGAGTATTGCTCACCATAGCCATGAAGATAGAGAATTGTGGGCCTGGTAGATGTGAGGTCCTGTTTTGAAATGATCACCGAATTGATTCTCACCGTCGCACCATTGTAAGCCTCGCTTATGTAGTCAAAATACCACTCATTGATGGGCACACTTGTGTTCTGATACTCAATCACAGAGTTACTTGATGAGTGATTGTTCACACTGACAGGTGATGCGACTGCACTTGTGAGGTTCCAAAAACTAGTATCGAAATCTTCCACTGGAGGAGGAGGTGCATATCGTTCAGGATAATTTGACCCAACAAAAAACAACATCACTGTGATACTACCTAGGAATAGAGTCATCACAACCAAAGCAAGGACTGATACTCTTCTAGTCATGAATGCATCACAGCTTATTGCATCAGGATATGACTCTAACAAAGGCTTTTTGGAATGGAAGTTACCAAAAACGAGCTCTCGTAAGCTGACTCTCACTCCACAATTAACAAGAGCATACCTGCATTGCTGAACGCCCTTCTATTTTGATATGTACTGTATTTGCGGAGTTATGGGATTGGATTTTGGCCATGTTTAGCGCAATTGCAAATATTGATGCTTGATTGAAAACAGTTACCAAGAAATCAATAATTCTGAATTCTTGAATAGGTGCATCGATGATTCCCATATATAGCAAGTATGAACTCAATATTATGCTAATGATGAAGAATAGTATCGACGCCCTCCAGAATTCCGGATAACTCCATGATGAGAATGCAATTCCAACTAGAATGATCACAGTGAGCAATAGACCTGCTCCTGATGCAATGGCAAATATATTGGCTTGATCAGCTAGAACTTCACGAATTATCATCGAAATAGCAATGGAGATGCCAATCGTCTGAATGAGATAGATTGAAGATTTCCTTTCCGCAACTGCACTTTGCCATCCACTAGCACTTAGGAAGAAGATTGCCAATGTGAGTGCATAGAGCACATTGCCAATTCTAAAGAACAATGCACCCTCAAGATTATACTCAAACCAGCGGAGATGGGTCCATAAATCATTGTAGATATCGAAGCGTTCGGAGTAATTGAAGATGGCTACAATTGCAAGTAGATAATATGCCAGAAGTCCGAAAAATAAGGAAATTAGACCAATCACGGACTTGTCGAGCTTCATAGTATCGACCAGGTCCTCCTGGGATGAAAGTCATTTGTTGATTAATATAGCTCACCATTAGAGCCACACTTCTTGATTCTTTGAGTCGCTCTATGCCCTTTTCATTGTATCCAAATCAGCTACTGAACTTAATTCCGAGCCCTTTCAATCATTTGAACCAGTTTCTTGAGGTCATTTGGAAACCTCTTCACTTTGCGGTTTTTATAGATAATCAAAAGATAAGAGAAAATCTCTCTCCTCGGAGCAAGATTTCAGACCATGATTTGGAATAATTGCGTCAATACGCTGGGCTTCTTCGGTTCACCTATGACATGTCTTGATAAGAAGCATCCTGTGCCAAGACAACATTTATTGTCATGATTGCTCGCAAAGAATGTGGACCTGACAACGAAACTGCAAGTTTCGGTGTCCTGTCTAGCACGGGAAGCTCTTGGCTCCTGCGGGCTCCACCAGAACTAGTCAGGTTAAAGGGCGATACAACTATGAACATATACGCTGCCCTCGCACATCCTTTGCGAGAAAAGATACTGAAGCTTCTTGATTCTGATCGGTTGGTTCCCTACAAGACCCTGTTGAGTAGATTAGGACTAGATGAAACTGGCCTACTAAACTATCATCTCAAGAAGCTAGATGGATTCGTAGAGAAGCATCACGGCCTCTATCGGCTTACAGCAGCAGGTCAGAATGCAGTCCGTCTCATGTCAACAAAAGATCAATTAATGACTGGTAGACCAACTGAGGCACACATCACTGAAACCATTGATAGGGTTCACAGAATTGGAGTTATCCTATGTTCATGCGGGTCTGAGATTGACCGTGCGATAGACACAACAGCACTCATAGAAAAGGTTTCAGAGCTACCAACTGTCATGGCCAAGAGGATTTTCCCCTTCCTGTGCATGCTAGATAATGTGGAGAAGATTAAGTCGTGGTGCGGCAAGCACTTTCTGAATGGTCTGGTAGTCGCAGCCTGTTCTCCAAGATTACACCATGACTTGTTCAGCAAGATATGCGAACAACTTGAGATGCCTGTTGAGTTCGCCAATATCAGAGAGCATTGTTCATGGGTCCATCGTCGCAATCCTGAGTCGGCTACCGAAAAAGCACTGTTATTGATTGCGGCCAGTGTGGCGAAGCTACATCACTATGTCCATGCTACAAGGAGGGTGGTACCTATTCGCAAGAGCGTGGCCATCATCGGTGGGGGAATTGCAGGATTGATTGCAGCTAACGTGCTTTCCAAGTCTCCGTTAGAGGTGATACTAATCGAGAGTGCTCCCTGTCTGGGTGGAACTGCTAGACACTGGGAACGAATACATGGGTCAGTCGACTGCAGCCCTTGTATGATTAGTGAGCTAGTTTCATCGGTCATGCTTGCTGGAAATGTGCGCATTTTCACGGAAAGCGAACTCGCAAGCATAACAGGAGAGGCGGGTAACTATGAAGTCACAGCCATCCAATCTCCACGCTATGTCGATTTAACTCGCTGCACAATGTGTGGAGAATGCACCATGGCCTGCCCGGAAACCAGGCCCAATAAGTTTGAGCTTGGCATCGGACAACATCGAATAATTCACCTGCCTTGTCCATTTGCCTATCCTCATAAGCCCGTCATTGAGGTAGACGATATCGAGTTCTGCAAGTCATGTCGTGACTGCTTGGAGGCATGCCCATCACATGCAATAGATCTGGATCAAGAATCTAAGATTGTCAAGTTCACAGTTGGAGGGACTATCCTAGCCACTGGTGCAGTTCTTCCTAATGCTGAAGATTTGACTTCTTCTCATCCCTTGTCCTATGATCCCTACAATGATGTTGTATCATCCTACGAATTTGAACGCATGCTTGCTCCTGATGGCCCCACTCAAGGACGAATCCTTCGCGTTTCCGATGGGAAGCCTGTGAAATCATTAATCATCCTACAGTGTGTAGGTTCTGAAACTGTCTGTTCCGGTTATTGCTGCAATGTTGCACACAAATACATGGGTCTAATAGATGATATGGATGACGAGATTTCAGTCAAGGTTCTATATGAGCGTTCACGCTTACCACACGCGCACACTGGAATAATTCCTGAGGACGAGCGTGTACATGTCTGCAATGTCCTGCAATCGTACATGAGGAAGCGTCATCATGTTATCAAGACTGATGTTGGTGACTTCAGTGGGGACCTAATAGTACTCAACATGGGAATGACTCCAGATGAGCGCATGACGAAGCTCCAAGCTGAAATTGGTTTCAATCTCAAATCTGGAGGATTTGTGGACGCCCGGAGTCTTCCAACAGGCGTGTGGGCTTGTGGTGCTGTAACAGGTCCTAAGCCATATCCCCAGCTCGAGAGTGAAGCACAACTAGCAGCCTTGGAGGCGCTCCTCTTCCTCGGTCGCGATAGTTTTGAAACTGGCGAGTTGACGGTAATTGTCGACCAGGATAAATGTGGAGTGTGCGGTCTGTGTGTCGAGGCGTGCCCTCATAATGCCATAGCACTTGTTGAGAATACGATTCGTATAGATTCCTTTGGATGCCGAAACTGCGGAGTGTGTGCGGTCGTATGCCACACGGGTGCTATTACTGCATCGAGTGTTCAGGATGAAATGCGGGCCGCAATCTCAGCTCTATCAAAAGGGAAAAAATCTCCCAAAATCCTAGTCTTGTGTTGTGAATCTTGTGGTTATCCTGCTGTAGACAATGCAGGCGCTCGTCGGTACGAATATGACGCCGGATCTTACCTCCTCAGTGTGCCATGTACCGTCTCTATTGATGCCGATCTTCTAATAACGTCGCTACAGGCTGGGTTTGATGGTATCACCTTAATTGGGTGTCATGAAACTGCTTGTAGGCATCTCGATGGGATCCAAGTAGCTACCAAGCGGATTGAAGCGCTCATTGAGTTTCTGGGGCCTGAGTTACAAAACAGAGTGCGTGTGTTGAAAGTATCAGCATTGGAAGGGCATATAGTGGCAGATCATATCAATCAATTCGCAGAAGATTTGAGAGGGGCGACTGAAACATGACTCGACTTGCTTTCGTCCAACTCAACTCTTGTGGCGGGTGTTTGTTTTCGCTACTTGCAAATCCTGTCTTTCCTGATATCATAAAATCGGCGGATATTTGCTACTTCCCTATCATCTCCGACCAGAATTCTGTTAAACGAGCAGAGATAGCATTTGTAGAAGGGTGCGTTACAAATGAATCCGAAGCGAATCTCCTTCGTCAGCTCTACACTGATGGTGCGAAGATAGTTGCTCTAGGAACTTGTGCAGTCCTTGGTGGTATTATGAGTCAATCGGAAAACATGCAAGTGTACCCAGTGGGCAAATATGTTGATTTGCACGCCCTGCTCCCGGGTTGTCCTCCGCCTCAGTATCTAATGGGAAATCTATTGCTCTCTGCGATTCAAGGGACCGATTTCATACTTCCTGAGAAGAATGTCTGCGCTGAGTGTCCCTACACAATGGACCAAGACTACTCCACTGAAATCAACTGCATCAATCCACCAAGGCCTCCAAAGAGCTGTTTCATTCGGGAAGGTGTCCTCTGCTTGGGTCCAATCACAAGGGCCGGTTGTGAAGCGAGGTGTTTGATGGCAGGAACACCATGTGATGGCTGCTTTGGCACATTGAAGCGAAGTATGCCCGCAGCCATAGCGAACTTCTTCTCAGTCTTGAGAATCAGTCCTCAGATCCGCAAACTAGCGGCTCTTGCCCTTCGCTATCAAAAACCGGAGTTGGGAAAGAGCTAATGAAGATACCGTTGTCAAAGCCCCTCACCAAGGTTGGCGGCCCAAGTGAGCTGTTGATTCGGCACCCTGCTCGAGGCGAACTTAATCTGACGTATCGAATGAAAACATTCAGGGATTTCATTCAAATTCTCCGTGGTCAGCGAATTGCAGACTTGCCCAGGCTAGTTGCACGAATCTGTGGAACATGTCCTGTTTCACATAGAATCGCCGCTGTTAAGGCCATAGAAATGGCGAGTAGTATTTCTGTGCCACCGCTAGCTGAAACACTTCGAGAGCTTGCCATCTTGGGTGAAATTATCCGTTCACACGCATATAGTGTATTCTTCTGTACATCCCCCGATCTACTTAGCTTAACAGAAACACTCTCCAGACAGGATACACTGGGAAAAGGAAAGATTCAGCAGCGTCTTCTCTCTCAGGGAATGAATCTCTACCGAAGTAGTCAAGAGATGGTCGATATAATAGCCGGCGATGCCAACCTGGCGCCTGCAATAACACTAGGCGGCTTTCTTCGCAACATAACAGATGAAGAGCAAAAGGAGCTGCGAAGCTCTTTGCAGCTTGGATTAGCTGGAATCAAATGGGCAAAGGATTTCTACAAATCAATCCTCAACGAAATACAGGACGATATTCTGTCGTTTTATCTCGAATCACCATTGTTTGTAAGTTGCTTCGATACAAGGGGGCATCGATTTTCAGGCACAGATGAAGTTTCAATTATCAAATCTGATTCCCTCGTTTGCGCTTTCTCCTCTTCTGTCTATCCTACTCACTTGAAAATTCAAGGGAAATCAGAGGCACCAACTCGCATCATCTATAGCTTTAAGGAAGAACCCAGCAGCCCCTTGTTGACTGGTCCACATGCAAGATTAGCTGCGATTCAGAATCTGTCAGGTCAGAAAGAAGGCATCGCCAGAGATGGTCCGAACATGTTCAATGCTGGTTTGCTTAGACTAGATGAAATGGAGTTCTGTACTCTCAGGGCACTCCATCTTCTTGATAATATATGGAAACCAGATGAGGGCACAGTAGCTACCTGGGACCCAATTGATGGCATAGGTGGGGGGTGCGTTGAGAATTCCAGAGGAACTCTGCTTTATCGGCTTGAAGTCAGTGCAGGTGGGCTTGTGAACGATATTGACATTTGTACTCCGACAGAACTGAATGCTGCTGCCATGGTCCATTTGTTGACCAAAGCCACTAGAAACTGCAGCAAATTGGGATGGTCAGATGATAGAATCATCAATTATGCCAAGATGATTATACGCTGTTTTGATCCTTGTGTGTCATGTGCTACACACTCACAGACGAAGACCCGTCACTCTCAGAAATGATCTTTGTGTGATATGTGACTAGTCGCAATGACAAATATTGTTGTCATTGTTTCCAGAAAAATGAGTATTCATAGTCTTTTAGTTGGTTCCCTGCTTCTAATCTCTCAGCGAAATATAAGGAGATATTGAAGTTGGAAACACTTGAACTTACTCCACTGAAAGGGAAGAGCCTTCGCTTACTGTTGGTGCAGAAAGCCTACGATGAACCATGGTGGGTGACCTCTTCTCCGTTGAAGGAATCAGAGTCTGGAATAAGATTCATTCAGCGCGCCTCAATGGCCTATTGTGAGATGATAAAATCACTGGCCGAGAAGGAGGAACCTGACTTTGTCACAGATGAGATGGGGATGCGTTCTACAAAGGAGTTTCTAGAGATGAATCCACTCGTGGAAACACTCGCCAAGCTAGGAGTCCCCTATAAGGCTGTCGAGATGGATGAGTTCGCTCGCTCCTACTTGGCTCATAGTCTCGAGCAAAAGATTGACCGAAGAAATGAGATTTTCGAAGCCATAGAGTCTCTCTCTGAACGTGATGAAGACTCTGAAACGGTGCATCAGATCGACCAGCTTGCTACGTACGGTCAGTATCTACAGAATCAGCTTGAGGATGAAATCCGCGACATCGAGTTTGGAATCCGTGAGAGCTGGATCGCGATGGGCATTCTCAAGGAAGCCGATTCTCTCAATAAGAAGAAAGTCAAGGCACTGCATCTGTGTAGTCCGCAACACTTCCAAGGCTTAAGAGAACTTATGGAAACCCTCAACGTAGAGGTCGTACCCATATCCTTCAAGAGCGTAGCTTCAGAGGCTCCTGGGGGTAAGGTGAAAGGCATCACCGAACTGACAGGAATCTCCTCTGTGAAAATGGTGCCTGTCGTAAAACGTCCTAAGACTAAGATGCAGAACATCCTGTTTTTCTTAGAGGCGGATGATTACGCCAGTCCGTTTGACATCTGCGTTGCGTATGACGCTGGTTTTGACGTCGTAGTACCTTATCCAAGGGTATCAGCTGACAACGTAACAACGCTTGTTCAGGATGCCATCTTTTCTAGGGGTGTGAAAGGCGTAAAGCAAACGAGTTTCTTCCTAGGAGGACGTGATGTACCTACTGCTCGGAAGATGGCCAAAGATGTGAAAGAGGCCATGGTCAAGCCATTTACGACAGCAGTCGTCGTTGATCCTCATGGTGCATTTACCACATCAGCCGCTTTGGTTGCAAAGGCAGAAGCCTCCCTTCCAGCCATGGGTGTGAAATCACTTAGCAAGGCGAAAGTGCTCGTACTTGCAGGCACTGGACCTGTAGGTGAAAGCGTTGCCGCGCTATGCGGAGCTGCAGGTGCAAAGACCACCCTGACCTCAAGAAGTGCCGACCGTGCTAGAGAGGTAGCAGAACGCTTGTCGACGGATGAATTCAAGATTAAGGGTATTCAGGCATCAACACCTGAAGAAACACAAGCTGCATTGGAGAAAGCAACTCTTGTCTTTGTGACTGGCGCTCCAGGCATTCAACTCGTGACCAAAGACCTTCTTGAGAATGTGTCCGCCAACCAGATACTACTTGATGCAAATGCCGTTCCTCCACCTGGCATTGCAGGCCTAAAGCCATCTGACGACTTGAGGGAATTAGCCTCTGGCAAATTCGGTATTGGACCATTAGCCGTCGGTGACCTAAAGCTCAAGGTTCAAAGAGATATTCTGACGGAAGCACGCGAGAAGGGAAAGGGAATCTATGACGATGCCTCTGCGCTCGAAATGGCGCGCGCCATCTTGAAAGAGTTGGTACTCACAGGAAAAATCCAAACGCCTGAGCAACTTGTGAAGGCAAAGTAGGGGGCACACGCTCCCTTCTGTTTTTCTTTCTACAATGAAACTATTGGTGCATTCTTGACCATTTCATAGGTAGACTGAATCTCTATTGCCTCAATCTGCAAGTGGTCTGCAAAATAACCCGTTGGGATGTATTGTGGTGAGAATTGCCTCAGGGCAGGGAAGCAGAGGTGGCGTCACTACAGTGTTTTGGGGGATTAGCCATCCCCCATTCCTGAGCACCTTTCATCATCTTATGCTTGAATTATGAATTGATCTCATATTTGGCCGGGGCTATCTTGGAGATTTTCCTCCAATCAAATCCAAAGTGAATTAACAGTTCTCTATCCTTCAGTCACGCACGAACTCTAGAATCTCATCTAGAATATCGTGCCATTGGTTCTCTTTCATATTCGGGAATGACCAGTCTGCATGTGGTTGATAATAGCGCCCCAAAGAAATCTTTGTCAGGTGAGATCCGAAGTTCATGACGGCAGATAGCAGCGTCCATTGCATATAGTATGGGATGCCATAAATCAGAATCAAATCTTGAGGACCCTTTCCATGGGGGCCTGGCCACGACTCATCTTGAAGGTAGTTTGCCAATTCCATTGCACCCATTGATTTGCAGCCCTCAAAACCCCTCTCAATGAAAGCCTTGATTGCGCCTCCAGTCGCGACAATCGGTATCTTACCAGCCTCTGAAAGGGCTATTGCATAGTCAATCATGTTGCCCTTCCCATGTGTCATGTTAACCGCATCTGATCCCACAATCAATAGGGGTTTCTTTGATTTTGTGAAGGCTCTTTTGAGTTGGGCGGCTTTGTTGAGTGACTTTGCACTATCAGGGCCGCAGATCTCTCCTGTCTGCCAGGGTACCGGTCTCATCACCATTATTTGCCACCTCCCACGACTAGCTCCTTCAGAAGCGTTGGATCTGGAATTGTCCTCTCCTTCCATTTGTTCTCCTTCATTTGAGCCAGAATCTTGTCCTTCAATGTGATTGGTATATCCGCTTCACGACGGATGTATCTCCAGACATCCTCCGGGAAGAAGCCATACGAGTTCTCGTGGATGTCAATGTAGTGGCTCAGCTTGATGGCTCGTCCTTTGCTTGTGTCATTGGGCCTAATACAGAGCTTTGCTGTCATCACATTGGCTTCCGCAACAGTCTCGGCGGCATAGAAGAGGTGTTCAGGACCCGGCGCAGTTACTACGCGTTCTCCAGTGCGCGCATCGTAGACAGTCCAAGCCTCCTCATCCTCCGCTTTACCAAGCAGCATCCTGCGATATTTTGAGCCATGCGGTCCCACAATCACAGGAACACCAAGTCTCCAGAACCCCGACGCTATTGAGGCCGCCTTCTGTGACATGGCACCCCAAGATATCCCTACTGCCCCCACACGGTTGTGGATATAGTCGGCAATCTCTGCGTAGTTGCCTCGTAAGTTCCTCTTGGCAAAAATCGCTGCAATCTTTATTGCTGCACCGGCGATATGGGGATTGGAAACGCATGAACCGACATTGACTACGCAACCCGCATCAAATTCACCACCACGTCGCTCGTAGATTGATTGTCCATTCTCATCTCTTACAGAGCCTGCTGACATCGCCGCACATCCAGAGGTCAATATGATGTATCTTCTCTTTGCGAACTCCTCAGCCATCTCATAGACGTCTTCCCCTCCGCCTGGATAGTTGGCGCAGCCAACATGAGCAATCACTCCAGGTATCTCGCCAAAGACGATGGGTTGTCCAACACTTCGGATCTCAGTGTCCTGGATTGCACCTCTGCCTGTTCGAAGCTTGTAGGTTTCATTCTTGCAATCTTCTTCTGCTGCAACAACCATCCAACTGTGCAAATCATAGCCATTGGGACATGCAGATTCGCATCGTGCACATCCAATGCAGTTGCGATAGACATCACGTAATGGCTCGAAATTCCCTGTCTGTGCCGCCAGAACAGCTTCCATGATTGGCTGATTATTCGGACATGACCGAATGCACTCGCTGCACTTCTTGCAATCTTGGGCCATCTTCTGGATCTGCTTCTTCGTCGGGAAGAATTTCATCTTCCTTCTCTTTGGCATGACAGCAATGGCTACTTTGGTTGCCACTGCTCCAACCTTATGGTGGTCATGGATATATGCGCCAGGTATTTTCCCTGATACGAGTTCCTCCACAATCGAGTCAATCGAGTCATCAGATCTGTCAGGCAGCCCCATAACGGCCTTGTCGCTGGTCGAAATGACTGGCGATTTTACTTTCTGAGCCTCACTGACAACATCAGTCCGCACACATTGTTCGTCAACTACCACCACATCCGCCTTGCCGCTTCGTATGTATCTAAGTTGCCATGAGATTGGCCCAACAACCTTGGCGCTTGGATCACGTCGTGTGATGTCCCAAGCAGTGCAGCACATCCCACCTACCTCGACTTGCCCTCCCAGTTTCTTTTCGGTAATATAGTCAGTTATTGATGCTGCTGGTACAATGTTATGACCAATGGTTAGAACGATAGCCTTACTGGTATCCATCATACCTATGCCTGAGTCAACAAGTGGTGCTTCTGGGTCGGCTTTTGGAAAATCCAAAGTGGCAATCTGAACAAGGTCTGCAATCTCCATGCTTATTTGGTCAATCATACCAACATGGAGAACCTTGCTCTCAAAGTCCAACCAGCTTCCCTCTTGGCCAGTATGTACTGCTGAGAGAGTGTGTGCTAGCTGGCTCTCGCAGTAGTCAAGGATGATGCTTGCATCCTCGAGAGTTCTTGGTCGCATCCCAGTTGCCAACCGTGAAACAGGTGCATGTATCTCAGTGCCAGGCCCTTGAATAAGTTCGGTCTGAGGACCGAATTCATCAATTAGGTGGTCAACCAGGTGTCTTGCATGCGCCAAATGTGCTGCATTGCCTATATTGGCTGCTGCAAGCACAATCCTTGCCTGTTGCCCTTTCAGGTCAATCCCACAAGCGCCTCGTTTGTCACCAGAGAGGTCACATTTGCCAAATGTACATAGACAACAGACTTGGCAATAAGGCATGTAGGATGGTTGGTATTTGGACAAGAGTTTGTGATCCCAAGAACGGAGACCGGTTGGACTCGGCATTGGGGTCGGCCCCATTGGCTCATCCCATTCGTCATCCACAATTTGGCCAATTCTGATCTCAAGGCCTTTGAAGATGCCCAAAGCGGTCTTCGCTTCGTCAGCTTTGAAGTGTGCTTTCTTTTTCATACTTATACAAATCCTGTTCTTCTTGCAGTCGCATGGATTCCCTTGACACTGGCATATAGCACCGCTAGTCCCCCCAGACACCCCTGACTATGGCAATGACAGGGCAGCCAATACTTGGAATCCCATCGATGATGGCCCTCTGCTTATCATATACCTTGTCGAATTCCTGAGTCAGGTTTCCCGGTTCTGTCACAATCTTTCCTGAATTGCCCTCTTCAAGCACGGACACTATCACAGGAATTCGCGCCAACAAATCTCACCAAATTAATGAATCATGATTCGATACAATTTATGAATCAGTATTCATAAAAGTCTTCTCATGTACTTCCGTGTGACGTAAAGTGTAGACATCAGAGCGAAGTTCTTGCACAGAAGTTGGAAATCGAAATGGGTACGGCGGCGACGGGATAGGGTATTAAGATCCAACCTTCTTTCACCTATTGAGCGTTCTCTTCATTCTGAGAAATCCTCTTGCGAACTCCTTATCTTCTGAGAAACGTATCTAGAAATATGATTGAAGTTTATCTCTATGGCAATCTCAAAGAAACTGTCAAGAACAGCATTCCTGATGCCAATAATATTCTGATGTGCAACCATGTGGACGGGGAGCATTTTCAAGACCTATTGCATCGATTGGGATTGAAAATGAGTGATGTTGGAGATTGCTACATCAATAATGCTCTAGCAACGCCTGAGAATGAAATTCAGGACCGTGACACAATAGAACTTAATCAACGCGTCTAATTCGCAATGTTGACCAAGCAGAACCACTCAATTCACTCAATCAATTCCAGCATTGCACCCAACAGATCAATTGCTTCTGAACGGCCCTCCTTACGAGCATGGCATGAAGAACACTATCCATTGAGCTGTCATTCTGATTCATGAATTAAGATGTGCAAAGGAAAAGAAAGATATGATGTATTTCTTGCTAGAATTCTATGTCTTCTAGTCCCAACTCTATTCGAGTATTAGATCTGATTGTAGGTCTGATCCTAATCATATTGGGTTCATGGGTGATTCTTGGTGGAACACTCGCTGAAACTATCATTCTTCTTATCTTTGCAGTTGGCCTTGTTCTTATTGGAATAGCAAGGATTTCCAAGGGTGTAGTCGTGACGAGTCTCAAACGAACAAACAGAGCAATACATGTTACCACAGGTTTCCTGTCAGTAACCCTTGCTCTCATAGTATTGGTCTTTCCTGCCTTTGGAATTAATCTCCTAATCTCAATTGTGGCAATAGCTCTTTTCTTCTCAGGTGTTGCTAGGATTATAATCTTCTATAGTGAGGCCGATATGAGCATGAGGACCCGGGGCTTTCACCTTCTTGTGGGGGCTATTGGAGCGGCAATACCTGTTCTAATTCTAATTATACCTGGGCTTGGTTTCATCACACTTGCCCTGTTTGCTTCGATTGCTTTCATCATAGCCGGAGCTGCACGCGTCGTCAGTGGAGTTTCTGGGGACCTCTAGCTCTCATTACAGGATTGTCGAAATAATGAGTCGCCAAACCGGCGATTCATCGACATTCATACTCCAAGTTCCTACTGTGCTAATAGATGCTTCAACCGTTGTTTTTCATCAGGTCTGAGCTTGCTGTATCCATCTAGACTCTCAAGCTCATTCAGATCTATCCTTGTTGCAACGCATCTTGGGTGATACCATCTGTAGGAAAGGTTCCCCTCATAGAGATACGGTTCACCAATTCGGAATCTGCCCTCAAATATGTAATCTCGACATGAACGACATCTTGACCTCCCCGATTTAGCAGTTTCAACTCTCCATGAAGGTTCCTTTGGTGCTTCATGTTTCTTGAGTTTACTGAGGAACTCGGCTGGATCAGCACCAATCATGTTGCGGGTCATAAGGAGAATGAAGGAATCGTATTCACTGGGCTTAAAGATGACCTTCACATCTCCTGACTTTTGAATATCCTTGAGTTCCACGAAAGGCGGCCAATGTTTCGACCATCTCATATATTCCAATGCTTGCTTGGCAAGAATGTCGCTTGCTTCTCTCTTCGTAAGATCCTCAATTCCATTTTCCACAATCAAACCAAATGAGTCATCCACGTATGTTCTTTCGTCATCAAGTTTCTTTCTGGTCTTTACAATAATGATTGCACCTACAGGGGCACGTTTCTTTAACCGTTTGAGGTTGAATGACTCGGAGTCAATCCAATAGGCCCATTCGGTTTCAATCTCGACCCAATTCGTGCCTCTCTCGATTCTCTGGTGCTTACCTTCTTGATTGGCATTAGTCTGATGCATATTGCTATTCAACACTTCGACCACCGTATTGTATGCAATAGTATACATTTGTATACATAATGTATTCTTTTGGTTATAAACTTGTTTACATCGATAAGTATGTGCTATTCAATTGATTGCTGCCACAATTCACTATCGACTTCACATCGATTCAAAACAATGCGAATCACAGCCGCGGCAGGAAGTGGACAATGTGCCCTCTATGGAAATTGGAGGGATGCACCTATACTTGGATGAATGAACCAAGAGGTGCAAATCAGCCTCTCCTCTTGCCTCTTTGGAAGAAGACTAGCTGCCGTTGCCTCTCTCAATCTCTTCATGGTGATCTAGATGGAATCGTATTGCCTCTCTTACGAAGGAAGCAAAGCCTTTCCACGAGTTCTTCTTTGCGAGATTCTCGAAACGGTTTTTGAGCTCACGCGGAACTCGTATCATCATATCTTCAGTCATGGTGTCAGCATCCTTTTCGAACGAAACTACGTATGTATACAAAGATAGACATATTTATATACATTTTGTTTACATATGTATACACTAGTTCTGATACTGTCTGATTCAGAGCTGAGAGTGAGGTGAAGTCTAGAATGCCTTTGAGATTTCTGTCAAGATTGAGGAAAGGTGCAGGACACTACCACTTGTTCTACGTGCCTAAATATGTGAAAGAATTCTATGGTCTCAAATCAGGGAGCTATAAGGGAGGCGTTACCCTGAAGAATGGAACTATAGCCAACTATAGGATTCAGCTGTCAGTATACAGGAACACTTTGCGTGGCCGCGTTCCAGAGTCTGCAGGCTTCACGGGGAGTATAGTTGAGATCTGGATGTACCCACAAACTTGGATGCCCCCGGTCAAGACGTCATATCAAACAGATGCGATCGCATCGGAATGGTCTATGCGGCCCATTGAATATTCTGGCTCATTCACTACACACTACAGCTCATGATGAATAGATGAAAACATGAAGATGGAGCTGCTCGGGAAACGATGAGCACAGTCACAAATCAAAAGAGAACCGCTCCGGTCAAACCAGCTCATATCATGTAGAGGAAGAGTCAAAGAAGACCAAAGCGAGGGTACCGCGCGAAAGATGATACAATGACTGTCGAAGAGTTCTTCTCATATTATGTGCTGTTGTTGACAATCTTTCTATTATCCATGATTATCTGCATCAGCATGCTGGCTGGAGGAGTTCCTATTTAGCATTGGATTCTATCCCGCTAATGAATGATGGGTCGGAAGATGAAACACTCCTCGCTGCGTCGGAAAAAAGGCCTATCCGAGGAAGTTTCCATGGCACCTGGTGGGCATCCTGTCCTCTCGTCAACTAATGTGAAAACAAAATGAGAAAAAGTCTGAAGTTCAACAGCAGTCTGGATGAGCTATGAGCCCATCCTACAGCATGCTGCTATTTCTTCTTCTTGGCAGGAGCCGCCTTTGGTTCGGCTTTCTTCTTCTTTGTAGCTGGTTTCTTCTTTGCCATTTTAGGTTATCTCCTTTTAATTCAGAAACACGAAGTGACAACGGATGAGATTGATGAATCAGATCTGACTCAGACTATTCGTCATCGTCATCCCAGTCATCGTCGTCCCAATCGTCGTCATCATCGGCCCAGATGTCTTCATCGTCAAAGCACATGAAGTTCACCTCTTGACTATGCTGCCCAAAAAAGGAGTAAAAAATGACCATGGAAATTATGGACTGAATGACGCTCCAAACTCAGAATCAAAGGCCAATGAGCACTATTTATCGAATAATCTCCGTTATCAAGTTGGTTAATTGTTAAAAGTGGTTATAGACCTCGTAGACAAGAATATTAGCAGATATGACATGCGCGAAGGTGTGTCACTATTTGTCGTTTCGGAGAACTGATGTATTGTGAGCGATGCAGATGTATCTGATTCCACTGCAATCAATGTCACAATGAAGGGGCAGTCACAGCTTGTTGTAATTCTGGGCAATGCCAAGATAATAAGAGCGTCTGCAAGGAAGCTCAGATCTCTCGGGAACGCAGTTAGAGTCGGAAGGGGTGCATTTCTTATTCAAAGCCAAACTTCTACTGAGAAATCACCTTTACAGGACTTACCGACGATTGCCTTCAAGAAAGCACGTGAGATTCCGAGTGTCAGTGAACATGGAGGAGAAGCAGGTGACAGACGTGTTTATTCAGTCGTTTCCTATCGTTTCAGGAATCCTACTGCCACCCAGAAGAAGAGAGTAGAGCGATTAGTTCGAAGATCAACTTCGATTCGATTACGACCCGGCGTCCTCTTATTTCCTGTTCTGAAATCAAAGGAAAGACGAAGACTACTGGAATCCGATGAAAAGTATGTGCTAATGGATTCAAGGAAACTGAGTGAGGAGTTACGTGGTCTAGGAGCAGAGGCGTTCAGATGGTCACGACTCAGAATAATTGATCATCCGTCCGAAATACATAATGCCGTTGCTCGTACGTTATCACATGATTTCACATCCTTCGAAACGCTAGCCAAAGACTTGCGCGATCAAGCCAAAGGAACCGGGACGCAACCCAAGACCCTAAAGAAGCGATACGCGATTCTCTCTAAGAGATATGGTGAATTGAAATTCAAATGGGGTCATGCTAGCAAGATTTGGAGTCATGATTCGACGAAATTGCTTACACGTGGGTATAATATGCTGCTGAGTGTTAGGCGTATTATTGATTCATCCATCTCTTAAGGTAGAGAGATGCGTAGACGCCGGTGAGATAGAGTATTCGAGAAACGTCCCTCTCGCGGTCCTGAGCACCCTTCCATCCTATTGCTCTCTCATAAAAGAGAATCCAAACACCCAAATAATGGAGTTATGAATTCTGATTCACTCATTCAGATGTGACTTCGATGACCTCTCTTATTGCACATCCATAAAACGGAGTTGCTGTATATGGCTTCCAGTAACATATCGTCTGACCTTGTATTTAGAAACTGGATTCTCCAACAACCAGAAGGAGAAACACTGCTTAGATGCTATCAGTGTGGGCGATGCACTAGTGCCTGTCCTGTCGCTGAGATTGATTCATCTTTCAATCCTCGTCTTTTCCTTGAGAAAGTCATCTTTGCTGATGATTCCTTAACGGAGAATCAACTCATCTGGTCCTGTCTTACCTGTGAGCAATGTGAGGTACGATGTCCTGAGCATGTGAAAATACCTCAGATTCTGATCCTTGCCAAGGTCAGAGGTCTAGCGATTGGAAATACACCTCAGATAGCTCTAGAACGCGCTCGCTCTATTATGTCACAGGGAAGAACAATCCAAGTTAGTGACCCCATGCTCAAGACCCGCGATAAAATGGGGCTTCCATCTCTAGGAAGTCCTCCAGTTGAGCAGCTTTCTAAGGTACTCAAGGAACTAGGGCTTGCTAAGAGGCTCGATTCAATCGAAGGAGATGATGTCGATGAGTAAAGCCATTGAATATACATACTTCCCTGGCTGTATGATCCCATTCAGACTCCCACACTTCGAGCTAACGATGCGGGAGGTTCTAAGCCGACTGAATATCGAGCTTATCGCTGATGAAGGACATACTTGTTGCCCAGAACCAACAACTTTCACTGGTGTGGATTTTGAAGCATGGCTCACAATTGGAGCTAGAAACATTGCAGTCAGTGAGGGCACTGGAAGAGACACGGTGGCATTATGCAGTGGCTGCTTCCATACTTTGGCTTTAGTCAGGCACACACTGCAATCCGACAGCGAAATTCGCGAGCGTATAAACAAACGACTGAACAAGATTGGAATGGAGGCCACAGGAGAAGTCAGCGTGAAGAACATTCTACATGTATTGCATGAGGACGTGGGTCTAGACAAGATTAGAAAGAACATAGTTCAGCCTCTCAAGAATCTCTCAATTGCTGCTCACTATGGGTGTCATCTTGTAAGGCCAATTGATGCGACTCATATGGATGATGCAGAGGACCCGAGGTGGATGGATGATTTGATTGAGGTGACAGGTGCCAATCCGATAGACTATCCTGACAAGATGGCATGCTGTGGAGCACCAATCTCCCCTTCGGATGAGTCCAAATCTCTTGCCCTGACAGCCAAGAAGCTGGAAAAGATAAGAGACGCTGGTGCAGATGCCATAGTGTTGGTATGTCCAACCTGCTACACCCAGATGGAGATGCAGCAGAAGAAGGTCATCGAGTACTTGGATCCAGAATTCAGTCTGCCTGTTCTATACTTAGGAGAGATGCTCGCTCTTGCAATGGGACTGACAGATCTTGTTGTTGATAATTCCAGAAGGTATCATAGAGTGAAAATCCAGCCTCTGTTGGAGAAGATGGAGGTTGGCAAATGACGACGAAGACTGTAGTTGTGATTGGAGCTGGACTTGCAGGCATACAGGTCGCTCAACAGCTTTCAGATCTCAGGTTGAGAGTTCATCTGGTAGAGAAGGAAGCAACAGTGGGGGGTCTCTCGACTCATCTTGGCAAGGTCTTTCCTACTGACGACTGTGCACTTTGCCTTGATGTTTGTGAGGAATTGTATGATGGGAAACATCGTCGTTGTCAATATAGGAGCCTACTTGGTCTACAGAAGGGGTTGACACTCCATACATTGACCGATGTCAAATCCATAAAGAAGGATGGAGGTAAGTTTTCTGTATCCCTCCGGACCGCTCCGAGGCTCATTTCGACAGACAGATGTGTCGTGTGTTTGGAGTGCATCAACGTCTGTCCTGTTGAGGTACCAGACGCGCTGAACCTCGGGAAGAGCCAGCGGAAGGCCATCTACAGACCAATTCCACAGGGAGCCCCACTCATCCCAGTGATTGACATCGAGTCTTGCAACAAGTGCGGGAAATGTGTTGAGGTCTGCGGAGTGGATGCCATCAATCTAGAACAGAAAGCCAAGAGCCATACTGTGAAGGCTGATGCAGTGGTCATTGCGACTGGTGTGGAGGAGAGAAATCCAATCTCGCTTCCCGGATATGCATATGGCGAGTGCGACGATATCCTTACTCAACGAGAGTTAGCTCGTCTTCTTGACTCGACAGGGCCTACAAATGGTTCAGTCCTCACCTCCTCAGGAAATCCAGTGGAATCCGTCACGATGGTTCTGTGTGCAGGCAGTAGGGACCTGAACGCGGTCGAGTATTGTTCACAGGCTTGCTGTACATATAGCTTGAAGCATGCAACCATGCTGAGAGGTCTAGGGGTCAACGTTACTATATGCTACATGGACCTCCGAATCCCGCCTCATAGTCAGCACTATCTCGATCTAGCAAGAGAGCTAGGGGTCAGCTTTGTGCGAGGAAAGCCTGACCACGTCATCATCCGAAATGAGGCTCCGGTCACAGTTGTGGAGGACACCGAGTCGAAGAAACGACTTGAGCTTGAGTCAGACCTTGTTGTATTGGCCTCACCCCTCATCCCTCTCGCATCTGAGAATGAAGAATTCATGGCAATGCTTGACCAGTATGGATTCGTCTCCCGTCAGGCCTCCAAGAAAGGGATCTATGCTTGTGGGACATCAACAGGACCTACTGACATCCCCACGAGTGTAACTGAGGCAAACTCTGTGGCATTACAGGTCTACATGGACTTAGGGGGTGCCTAGATGAAGAAGCTGTTTCTCTGCACCTGCAACAAGACACTCAATCGGACATTGGACTTCTCTAAGATTGAGAAGGAGCTGGCAAAGACCTTTGACATCATTGAAACTGTTGACAGTCTCTGTTTGGAGGAAGGACTATCCAAGCTCAAAATGAGCCTCTCAAAGGATGATAGCGTGGCGATTGGAGCATGCAGTTCTCAAATCATTGGTATTCCAGTGAAACAGACTACCAAGCATGAACTCATTTCTTTTGTACCTCTCAGAGAACACGTAGCTTGGGTTCATCCAGATGGGGGTAAGTCTGCGACAAACAAGGCCATCGTCCTTCTATCTGATGCTGCAGTAAAGCTGGACTATATCGAACCACCGACTGAATTCAGGGAGAATGTGATTGAAAGGGTCCTTGTTATTGGAGGCGGGATTGCTGGTCTACGAGCTGCATCAGATCTTAAACATCTGAATCTGGGAGTTACTCTTCTTGAGCCAATGGATCAGAATGATGACAAGTATTATGAAGCCTCTCTGTACATGGGTGAGGGGGAGTTGCTAACACAAGAACTTGAGGCCCTTCAGAAATCACTCACTAAGGTGGAGCGCGTCCAGGGTTCTGTGCAAGAGGTCCAAGGGCAGATGGGATCGTACGAGATCACCTTGAAAGACTCCAATGGCGTCATGACCACGCAGGACTATGGAGCGGTCATAATCGCTACAGGCACTGAGTACTACCTCCCTGGCATAGCAAGGAAGTGTCGCTATGGGAAATCCGACAGGGTTGTGACTCTTCAGAGCCTAGTCAGGAGACCCAGGAAGAAGGATGTAAAGGGGAACTCGACCATCTTGGTCGTGACCGATCCCGACGTCCAGATGTGCTCAGCTGAGGGGAGTCATCTCCTGAGATCAGCTGAGTTTCTTGCTAGTCTAGGAAACACTGTCTTTGTTTCCCATTCAAGCATCAGGACAGAGGACGAGAATCTCTATCGAAAAGCCAGGGACTCCGGAGTGATCTTTGTACGTGGTGGGTTGACCAAGGTCAAGGAACACGATGAGGGTATGACATGCCTTATTGACAGCACGCTCGAATCGATGGAGAGAGAGGTCACCGTGGATACCATCGCAGTGTTTCAGGTGGTCAGCCCAGTCAGCGACACGGCCCGCTTGGCAACCACACTTGGTCTGGAACGCAATGATCACAACTTCATCAAGACTAGGTACGACAAGATGAAACCAGTACAGACCTCAAGAAGGGGTATGTTTGTGGCAGGAGGGGCGAAGATGCCAATGGGCCTCTCACATGCATTGGCTTCGGCTCAGAATGCCGTCTTGGAGGCCCTAAAGATAGTCAAGACTCCCTTACAGCGTTCTGGATGGATGCCTGTCATCGATGACGAAACATGTGATGCTTGTAAGGCCTGTATTGAGGCCTGTCCCAATGATGCATTACGTCTGTACGATGACAAAGTGATTCACATTCCTGCACACTGTGAGTTCTGTGGTATCTGTGTGTCATCCTGTCCAACCCGTGCTATTGAGTTCCAATCACACAGCAAGGAGAGCTGGTTTGCGAGACTCGAGATGATAGCTAAGACCCACAAGCGTCTTGAGAAGAAGAACCCATTCACACTCATCTACGCGTGTAGTGAGTGTGCCAACGCGTCTGTGGACCAAGCTGGTTTTGCTGGAAAGATCTATTCTACAGGAACCTATGTGATTCAGTTCCCTTGTGCTGGGATGGTTTCCCCTATTGAGATTCTAAAGGGCCTGATTGTAGGAGCGGAGCGAGTCATTGTGGCACACTGTCCACCTGGCGGATGTCATCACCAGAGCGGTGATCATCACTCAGAGCTTGTTGTACGCCTTACCAAGGATTTGTTACGTGAGATAGGTCAAGACCCAGCCCAGGTTCTTGCGACATATATGATGGCGGCTACGCCTGAGAAGATGCAGAAGGAGGTGGGGCTGCATGGATAAGCGTGAACGACTCATTCAGAAGATACGGAACATTGCAGTGCAGACGCCAACCCAGATTCTGGAAGTGCCAGAGAAAGTGGAGGGATTTGGAAGCATTAGTTACAGGCCGCCTTCGTGCAGTGCATGTAAGAAGTGCATTGAGGCGTGCGAGGTTGAGGCTCTTGACTTGGAGGCATCAGTGAGACTTCCAGATTATCTAGCGGCAGTATTGCCTGAGGATGGTTTCAGGTCTAAAAACCGTGGATCCCTGATATCACTGTTACAGGCGCTGAATCAGAATGGTGAAACGCAAGTCGTATCTGTACCCGCTGGTCTTCCAGGATACGGTTCCATAATTTGGTCAGCTCAAAGATGCATTGCCTGTAACAAGTGTGTTGAGGCTTGTCCAGAGGACTGCCTCACACTGGAGAAGACCTATGACTTGGTGAGTGTCATAGGTGAGGTAGAAGCACCTCCATCAGTAGAGGTGTCTGACTGGGAGCCATTCATAATCTGTTTCGTGTGTTGGGAGTGTTCTCATTCCGCCGCTGATCTGGCTGGACTGATGCATCTACATTATCCTACCAATATTCGCACTGTAAGAGTTCCCTGTAGTGGCGCAGTGGAACCCATTCAGATAATGACCGCCTTGGAGAATGGAGTAGATGGAGTATTGGTGACAGGGTGCCTTCTGTCTGAATGTCACTATGGCGGTGATGACCCACTGGCTGGAAACTTCATGCAGGCTGACTTCGTTCATTTCTGGCAAAGCATGCTTGAGGATATTGGTCTTGGTGGTAGGCTATACATCGACTTTGCATCAGCGGCTATGGGAGTAAAGTTTGCAGAGATTGTGACTGAGTTTGTTGAGAGGATCAAGAATTTGGGACCTAGTCCTGTCAGAGGGAAACTGGAGGTGGACTCCTAGTTGACAAAGAAGAAGAAGAAAGAGGAAGATCGGATTGGAGTCTTCATTTGCAGCTGTGGGACAAACATTGGTGGTGTAATCAACGTAAGGAAACTGGCTCGAGAGTTCAAGGACTATCCTGGTGTTGTGTTTTCCACGTCAAACATGTTCACCTGTTCAAAAGATGGACAGGACTCGATAGCTTCGAAGGTCAAAGAGCATAACCTCACGGGTGTCGTCATCGGAGCCTGTACACCCAAGCTCCACGAACAATTATTCAGAGAGATACTTGAAGAGAGTGGCCTCAACCCATTCCGCCTTGCACAAGCAAACCTTAGAGAGCATGACACATGGGTTCATGGTGATAAACCAGAGGAGGCATACAAGATTGCATATGACCTCGTGGCGGGGGCCATTGAACGGGCAAAGAAGCTGGAGGACATCGGGTTTGAAGAATACCCTGTGGAAAAGAGTACTCTAGTGATTGGTGCTGGAATTGCAGGCATACAGGCTGCTCTTGACCTAGCGGACAAGGACATCAAAGTCTACCTTGTAGAGAGGTACACATCAATTGGTGGATATATGGCCCGTCTGGAGAAGACCTTTCCAACCCTTGACTGCTCGATGTGCATTCTCTCACCCAAGCTGTCTGCAATAGAGCGTCACAAGAACATTGAGCTGCTCAGCTACTCAGAGGTTATTGATGTTGAGCGAGACTATGGTAACTTCAAGGTGCGCATCAAGAAGAAACCTAGGTATGTGAACATGGAGGAGTGTATCAACTGCGGGGCCTGTGAGCGTAACTGTCCTGCAACTGGTCCTGATGAGTGGAACCTTGGACTTGGAGAGAGAAAGGCAGTATACAAGCCGTTCCCACAGGCTGTCCCAGGTGTGTTCTTTCTCGATAGGGAATCATGTCTTCACTGGACAGAAGGTTGTTCCATCTGCAAAGAGAAGTGTCCTCGTGAAGCCATTTCATTCGATGTGGAAGAGGAAGAGATTGAGATCACTGTTGGAGCAATCCTAGCTGCAACTGGATACAAAGAGATGGACATCGAGGAGCTGCCAGAGTATGGAGGAGGGAAATTCACCAACGTGTTGACTGCAGGTCAATATGGTCGTCTATTGAGTCTTGTGGGACCAACTGAGGGGAAGATACTCTTGCCTCCAAAGTTCGAGAGGGTTCCCAAGCGTATTGCGTATGTCAACTGCGCAGGATCAAGGGATGAAAATCATCGGTCTTGGTGCTGTAACTTCGGATGTATGTACACTCTGCGACATGCTGAGATGACCAATAGACTGTACCCCGATGAGATTGAACAATGGATAATCTATCATGAGCTCAGAGCCGGTGGTAAGGAGTACGAGCAGTTCTATAGACGAGTGAGAGAGAGTGGAGTGAGGTTTGTTCGAGGCTTTCCAAGTGACATGGTGGAGGAAGAGGACGGCAGCATCAGCTTCACCGTGTTTGATCAGGGGACAGGCAGTCTACTGCGTCTGAACTTTGACATGGTTGTCTTGACAATGGCTATCGATCCATCACCGGGAGCAGCACATTTGGCGCATATGATTGGAGTGGACCGGAGTGAAGGTGGCTTCATGAAGGAACTACATCCGAAGCTCGAACCCGTGAACACCAAGTCTAGGGGTGTATTTATCGCTGGAGCCTGTCAGAGTCCTAAGGACATTCCAGCAAGTGTTGCTGATGGAAAAGCCGCAGCAAGTGCAGCCGCCTCACATGTCCTCAAGGGGACAGTCCGTGTTCAGATGGACAAGGCTGTGCTCGATAAAACGCTATGCATTGGCTGTGGTCTTTGCGAGAAGGTGTGTCCATTCGCTGCAATATCTATGGTTGTCAATGAAGACGGAGGCGGGCTGGCGGAAGTGAGCTCGCTTCTATGTACAGGATGTGGGAAGTGTCAGGTCGTTTGTCCGACTGGGGCCATCTCTAGAAGAAACTTCACAACAGAGCAGATAGAGGCTGAGATACTCGGTCTCATCTCAGCACACAGAAGCCGTGAACAGGCTGAGAAGACATCTGGAGGTGCATGACCATTCCAGAAGGCAACGCCAAGAAAGCCCCTCCTGAGGTCTTCATCGACCCCATTGATATGTCAGATCTGGATCCTGGATTCCGAAGAGAGATACAGAGCATGCCAAATGCTGATGATCTGTCAGCCTGCTTTGCCTGCTCGACTTGTACAGCAGCATGTCCTATTGCGAACATATGGAATCTCAAACCACACCAGCTGATTCGGATGATGCTTCTTGGAATGCGGGAAAAGGTGCTCTCGTCAAGGGAGATATGGCTTTGTCTGACTTGTTTCGAGTGCCAAGAACGATGTCCACAGAATGTGCGAGTGACCGACATCTTCTTTGACTGTAAGAATCTCGCAGCTGAAGAGGGTCGGATTCCAAGCAGCATCGTTGCTCTTGGAAAGGAGCTCATTGAGAAGGGACAGCTATACACTGTCACTGCTGACTGGGAAAGGGAGGACCTGGATTTAGAACCCGAAGTGCCTGGGCTCTCGACCGAGTCTGTGAAACGGACTCTCAGTGAAACAAGAACTGGGCGACTCGTCAAGGGAGGTGAATAGAATGCCAACATATAGCCTTTACATGGGTTGCAGTGTTCCAGCAAATTATCCCAACTATGAAGCATCAATGCTTCGAGTAGCAGGGTCCTTAGGATTGGAACTTCAATACCTTGAAGGCGTGTCATGCTGTGGCAGTCCTAATCTGAGGGCAATGGACTACTCGGGCTGGGTGAAGGTAAATGCTCGTACGCTTGCCATAGCTGACCGCATTGGACATGACATTCTGACCCCATGCAATGGTTGTTTTGGGAGTCTGAAGGATGTGTGCCATCTTCTCATGCATGATGCCAAATACAGAGAAAAAGTCAACGAAGAGCTAGCAAAAGACAACCTCGAGTTCAAGGGCGTGAGCAAACCGCGTCATATCGTAGAAGTCCTCTACAACGATATTGGCATTGATGCAATAAGAAAGAAGGTTACAAAGCCCCTTGATGGTGTGGGGATAGCAATTCATTATGGATGCCATCTTCTGCGTCCTGCAGATGTGACTGAATTCGATCATAGGATTCTGGATGAACTTGTGGAAGCCACTGGAGCGAAAGTCATCGAGTATCCTCTCTGGAAGCAGTGCTGCGGTGCCACGGTGCTTCCAGTGGATGAGGATTTGGCCATAAGACTTGCCCGTGACAAGCTCAAATCAATGAAGGAGTCGGGAGCTGTCTTTGCCACCGTTGTCTGTCCTGCATGCTGCAACCAGCTTGACCTGCAACAACTAGGTCTGAAGGAGTCCTATGGCGAGGAGTATGACCTTCCAGTCCTCTTCTATACACAGATACTCGGTCTCGCAATGGGTCTTGATGAGAACGAGGTGGGTCTTGATATGAACAGGGTGCCAGCCAAGTCAATACTGGAACATACTCCTACTTCATAGCTCTAACAATGAAGAATCTCAGGGATATCCATAAGGTCCCGTGGGGATGAGATTTAGAATATCAGTTGCTCAGTTTTGAGAACTCTGGAATCAACCAGATTCATAAAACACATCGGTCTGCATCCGCTTCACTCTAACTCTCCCTGCAACCTGCAGTTTACCAATGATACATGTAGTTGTGGAAGACTGTAAGTCTAATGATTTAGTAATGTCAGCAATTCTACATGGCCTACGACGCAGCAGGTCCATTATCTCCTCCTCGATGTTATGATGAGACTTCCATTTGACACCTTGGCCTCGAGCATCATGTGTTCCGTATATCCATAGCCTCTCCTTTCCGAAGTATTCCTCAAGCTCACTTCCAAACTCATGAAGAATCCTACTTGATACAGGTTTCACTGATTTCACTGCAGAAGGTCTCCAGGGCGTATAGATTTGAACTAGGTCTGGGTTCACCTCTGCTATGCCTTCGAGCAAAGCCTTCCTAGAGGCACCTTCAGTGTTTGACAGTCCTCTTGGTCCACGAAGCAACATGACCTCCAGGGCAAGCATGCCCTTCATTTCCCTCTGGAGCTGTATAATTCCATCCTGAATCTCATGAAGGGTAAATCCGCTCCGTGCCGGGCGGTTAATCCTCCTAAATGTGTCTTCATCGCCAGCATCATACTTGGCCGTGACAATGTCGAAACTTGAGATTCTTTTTCGAACATCCCTTCTCGGTAAGAGGGATGCATTTGTCAGGAGAATAATCGGTAGATCCCCTACGCGCTCTCTAGCGGAAGTGAGAGTCTCCCCTATGTTCATATTTAGCGTTGGTTCACCAGTTCCTGAGAAAGTCAGAACATCAATAGTTTCCTTGTCAAGTTTCTCCAATGTTTGCCCTAGCTCGATGATGATATCAATGGGAGAAGGCATAGTATTCTGCAATCCTTCAGGAGAATCAACATGCCTTTTCGTTGGACCAATCTGACAGTAAACGCAATTGAAGGTGCATTTCTTTGGAGGCGCAGTCACGTCTAGACCCAAAGAGCGTCCGTACCTCCATGAAGAAACGGGGCCGTAGATATATGTCATCATTCATTCCCTCGAATCATGACAGAATATTGTCCAGTGCCTCCCTTTCCGCCAAATACTGTGAGCATCAATAAATCATATCCCGGCTTTGGAGGTCTCTACTTATGGTCTGCGTCAGACTGCAATACAGGTTTCTGTTCTGGCAATTCCCTCTATCCGATGAATGCTGTTCAAGAGCTGTTTCAACTCATTTGTTGAGTTCAGTTCTGCATATGCAATTGCATCAAACGTCCCCACAACAACATGTACCGTCTTAATGCCTTCAATCTTCTCAATTTCCTTAGAGGCTTCCAGGATTCGTTTTCCTACTGCTTGGATTAGCACACTCACTCTTATACTATGCATAATCATTTCCCTTCTAATCTTAGTCCAATGATTTCGCTGATTTGAGTGACTATAGAACCGAAAGCTTTAGCTGCTTCGGAGTCTGGATTCTCCTCAACAAAAGGAGTCCCCTTGTCAGACAGACTTATGATTCTTGGATCTAGAGGCAAAGAGCCCAAGTGGTTCACTCCGAAATCCTCCGCCGCTTTTTGGGTCACTCCTTCTCCAAACAGTCTGTATACTTCACCGCACTTCGGACATACAAACTCAGTCATGTTCTCTACTATGCCCAAAACTGGCACACCCATTCTTCCCACAAGACGAATCGCTCGGCGAGCGTCAAGCACAGCAACTTCCTGAGGCGTTGATACAATAACCACGCCATCTATTTCAGGAATCGACTGGAGAATGCTAAGTATCTCATCTCCTGTGCCCGGAGGAAGGTCCACTACCAGAACGTCAAGTTCTCCCCACATCACATCACTCAAAAACTGACGAATAGCTTTTCCAACAATCGGACCTCTCCAGGCGATTGCGTCATCCGTTTCTCTGAGAAGAAATCCCATGCTCATTACTTTGAGATTAAGTGGGCCCCTTATGGGTCGAATTCTTTCGTTCTCTACCTGTGGATGAAGTCCTTCAAGACCCAACAGCTTCGGCACATTGGGTCCATATATATCAACATCAAGAATACCCGACTTCAGCCCTTGCTTGGCGAAGGACATTGCTAAATTTGTAGCTACTGTTGTTTTTCCTACACCGCCTTTCCCAGAGAGTACAACAATCTTGTGTTTAACATCTTTCATATTCCCTCTGACTTCAGGAGGTACCAGGTCTTTTGCGTTTGTCGCTGTGTCTGTCATATTATCCACCTGTTATTTCTCAATCAAAGGAATGAATAGTGGCTAACATTTCTCCAATTATAGTGCAATACAGGTTTCTGTTCTGGTAATTCCCTGTATCTTATGCATCCTGTCTAAGAACAGTGGCAAGTGATTTGCTGTATTCAATTCCGCATAAGCAACTGCATCAAATGTTCCAACCACGACATTTACTGTCTTAACCCCCTCAACCCTCTTTATTTCATCGCAGATGCTCCATATTCGTTTCCCAACAACTTGGATCAGTACACTCACTCTAAGGTTTTCCATTGAACATCCCCTTTTGTTCATTTGATTGTGGCATGTGAACGAACCATCAATATGAATTACTATTCATAATATACTGATTCGGCTTTTATGAATTACTATTCATAACAAGCTGAATGAACGAAGAAAGCGAACCGCCATTATATCTTAAGCTTCTAGCAGAGAGCGATAATGGCAACTGCCTTTCTCACATTTCATTATGTTGGATTGATTTCAGGGCGGCGTTCGAAGCAGGCGATACGGAACCTCAACAAAGTTGATGCCTACAAGATTAGATGTGTGCACATTGTCTCTACTGCTCTCGATTCAAGTAGTAGCCTACGATGAACGCTGCACTGAAGATTAAAGCGAAGGGAATCCATGTTCCAATGGGGCTATAGAACATACTGTAATCGCCGAGGATAATTGTTGCTGTGAGGAAGAAGTCCAACAAGATGACTGTAGCCACTATCACAGTGGCTGTCACCAAAGGACTCGTGTAGTTGAATTTCTTGTAGTAGATGGATGAGAACGCTGCAGATACAAATGGCGCAGCAACAGCATGCGCAATCAATGCTGAATCTATGTCTAATGCAGTCATAGAAATTCCCATCACTGCAAAACATACGAAATAGATAACAACTGAATGTGCAATCAGGATCAATGATTCTCTAAGGTTCATTCTTCATTCATTCCTTTAGGGGAGGTTGTTGCCCAATGCCTCCGTTTCTATGGTGAAGTTTGGCGAGAAGTGGTTCAATGATTATCGAAAACAGGATGAAGGATGCGAATATCAAGCCCTTGCCAGAACATTGTCCTCCGACTTGTTTTAACATCACAAGAGCACCTAACCCGCATCAGGCCCACTATAATAACGCCGTTATATCTATATCTGATTCCCTTTTGTGTCTGAAAGATAATTCGACCCAATCATAGTATTCACGTGTTGAACCTGATGTCTGTTAACACTCAATCAGACAAGGATTGGCACATATCACAGTCCTCCGGAGTATCAAATCTATTCTGATGTATTGTGCAAACCGTGCCATCCTTCCTGAGGGACATGCATATCGCACAGATTGTTCCCACTGTGTCTTTCTGTGAAAATGTATCTGAAGTAATCTCTTCAACAAGGGCATCGATTGCTGCCTTTACATCAGGCAGAGAACTTAGAGCCTCTGTCAACTGATCCCCCCTCTTTTGCGAAAGGTACTGACTTATAGCTGGTTGTGTAGTACCGAGCAATTCTGCAGCTTTTGTCTGAGACATGGAGTGACTTTCGACAAGCTCTCTTGCTAGAAGAGAACGAATAGCAGGGAGGATTGCTGCAACAATGGTTTCACAAGGAGGCCGCATGCAGACACCATGCTCTTGTAAAGCATGATTCCGTATATGTATGCCGATATATTACGATGTCCTGCCTCACTCATTGAGGCGGCCTCCGGAATGAAGGTTGGGGCGGTGGTCGCGACCGATCGGGGTGAGGTCGCGCAGCAATACGGTAGGACCATCAGCGTGACATGAAGGATCTCCAAAAACCATCGGCAGCGATCCACCACTTTTGTACTCTCAACAACTTCAGAAAGGGATCATAATGCCACGCAGGTGTCAGCATGGATGAAACCGGGCATTAGACGCACCATGTCCATGAATCCTTTCAACTCGTTGACCGATTCAAGTTCTGCATATGCGATTACGTCATAAGCTCCTGCAACTCGATTGGCTCTTCTAACTCCCTTGATTTCACTAATAGTCTTGTATGCGCTACGCACTTCATGTGCGCGCAGCTGCACCAAGACATTTAGTCTGAGCACTTGATTTCTGCCTCCATTTCAGCCTGACTAGTATTGACCTCCTCAGGGCACGCGCATTTCTCATAACGCCGTTATACTCTTAAGTAGGTTTGGTTCAATATAGTTATCTCAATTATGAGGAGATGTTGAAGAATGCAGCAACCGATGTTTGCAGTGCCTATACCTATACTGCTTGCACTGGGATTTCTGATTGGCTTTGTATTTCTTATTCTTGGCTATAGAGAAGGATCTGACTTGACTAGACGTAATCATCTGTTAGGGTTAGGTATTGTCATAATAGGAATCATGATTCCCGCCACTCCACTATCTTGGTATGGATATTTGATGGTAACCAGTGCTTTGGTTTTGGATATTATTGAAATCGCCATAATCATTGTTGCTTTGATAATTGGTATCTTTCTCATATACACAGGTGCCAAGAAGTACGCAGCAATTCAATAGCCCGCGTCAAGAGTCCATTATTCATTGCTGACCACCATTTCACTCTACAATTCTGATTCTGCAAGGAAATCTGGTCATTCAGATTCTTCGGAAGGTTTCCAAAAAGATTGATGCGGAGGTCAAATCAGAATTGCCTCCGCGCGAGGAAAGGAATGAAACTGACAAGGCTAGAGCTTTGCCTCAAAAGCCTCCATACACTTCTCAGTGTCAAATTGGTAGCTCTTACCTCCTACTTCAAGCTGGTAGTGTCCTCCAGGACGCATTTTGCCACCACACTCATCACAGGTGATATCGAGCTTTCCACCAATCACACTCACAAATTTCTTGATTTTCTCAGCCATCTGTATCTCTCCATTCGATTGGGTGGTACAGTAGGTCAGTACCATGAGGTAAATCGAATAGCAAGTATTGCTAGGATTTCTACATAAACCATTGGAGTGGAGTTTGAGTGCAACCAAGTTGGGCGTCAGTTGTAGGATTACATACCTGAAGCTCTCAAGGGGTTCCAATAGAGAAGATCGGAGCCAACAATGCTCTCATACCTATCAAGGGAGTCATTAGGATAGAATCTATCTTTCATAGTGAAGGAAGGTGCCTATATGAAGCACGAGAATAATGATAAGGGCGATGTACTAGCGATGATATTCCACAGCGCCGCATACGATAGAATAAGCTACGGTCTCATGCTAGCGAAAGCTGCATTGGCTTCTGGGATGAAAGTTGTTACTCTTTTCACATTTGGAGCCCTGAAGCGACTGATTAAGGGAGCAATCGATGACATAGCACCAGAAACTAAAGACGACTTGAGAGATGATATTGAGATGGGGCTCGAAGTAGGAATTCTGGTCCCAATTTCAGAGCAGATTCGTGAAGCAAAGCGTCTTGGACTTCAACTCCATGTATGCGTTACAGCAATGGCTCTTTTCAATTTGACACAAGAAGAACTGATAGAAGAGGTCGATTCTGTTGCTGGTTTAGGGATGTTTGTAGACATTGCACGAGATGCAGCGATGAGCTTATACATATGATTGATAGGCTAAACAGGCTCACTTCTGCGGTGTCGATTTTTCTAGCAATTGGTCAGGAATGCTTCATTCGCAAGATGGTAGATCAAGCGTGCAGTTTCAGGAATCCACACGCCCTTCTTGGTGTCAAAGAATTCTTCCATGGCATCGACAGAAACGACTTGGCCCACAATGAGTGTATGATTTCCAATAGGGACCATGTTCTTCACTTTGCACTCAAAGGAGGCTATGGCCTCTTCTACTGAGATTGCGTTCTTGTCTGTCTTCCCGGGGACTGGACTCAGACCAGCCTCTGTTATCTTGTCCTCATACTGTCGGCCGGTATGGGTGCCTGCCCACCACACCTCACTTAGAGCATTCAGGGGCATCACATTGACAGTGAAAATCCCAGCTTCCTTGACTATATTGTAGCTGAACTTGTTTGGAGAAATTACTATTCCAAACAACGGTGGCCGAACCGAGAGAGGAGTGGCCCATGCAACAGCAATAGCTGCCTTGCTGTTGTCTCTTGGGTCATTTGCTGTGACTAAATACGTCGGGTGTGGGCCTGACAATGCGATGAAGGCATTCGTGTTGCATCTAGCTCTCATAGATTTAACCATAGTTAATTCATTGATAAGCTCTGCTATATGTCGTCGAAAAAGGAATCATTCAGACATAGATCTCTCAGCTTTTCTGATTCGTTCTCGAAGCTCTGCGATCTCCTTGTTCCTCTTGTCTAACTCAGCCTTCCTTCGCTGATTGGTCCTCACATAGTCGTCATAGGCATCTGCCCATTCTTGTCTGGTTTCACGAAGCTGCCGTTTCAGATGTTCGTACATGATTCTCTTGACATGTACCGTGTTCTTTAGATTGAGTAGGGCTGTGTCCAAGTCTGAGGTGACATTCGAGAGTTCCGATTCGGCTCTCTTCAGCTCGGCATGCAAGTTAAGAATCTCAGTGGGTGGCTCCCTGACTGGCCTCTCATCAGTAATGGGCTCATGGACTGATGATACATAATCAGCAACCTGCATCCTTGCTGCAAATGGACTCGCCGGTTCACTGGCTCCTGTGTCACTTGACTCAGCACGTCCAACAGAACTAGCATCGACCACGGACTGAACTGGTTCAGCTTCGGAACTCACAGTGGTTGTATCGTTCACACCTTGATCTATGGCCGTAGGCCTATCAATCCTGAGTTGGACACGCTCACTCTTTACAGTCCTACCATTTGCTTCGTCAATCATCATTTCTGCGAGTGACCTGAAGGCCTGGTCGATATTCTCACCGGTCAATGCTGATGTTTCGATGAAGATGGACGGAGTATTCATCTTCTCTCCAAATCTCTTGGTGAATTCTTGACCCTCTTCGTATGAAACGGTCTCTTCACTTGGGTGACTCGCTCTCAGGTCTATCTTGTTCCCTATGATAATCAGAGGAGGAAGTTTGCCCATGAACCCATGGGCTTCGACGAGCCACTTCGATGCATTATCGAACGACTCTCTATTGACTACAGAATATGTCAGTAGGAGACCGCTACACGCTTCATAATATCGTCTACGAAGGCCTTGGAAAAGGGGTTGTCCGGCAATGTCCCAGATTAGAAGGTACACAGGAGTCTTTCCCATAACAAAGGTCTTTTGCGCAAAATCCACTCCCAACGTCGCGATGTAACTCCTCTTGAACACACTACCTAAGAATGAGCGACGAATGCTCGTCTTTCCGACAAATCCATCGCCAATCAGGCAGACTTTGAATTGCCGGCGGTGTAGTTCAAATGGGATGCTGACTCCCTCCGTTCATGGGTGGCGGCTTTATCTTCCTACCAATCTGTTACTTATAGTGATATTTCAGCTGTGTGGTTGAGTAATTTGTGGGTTTTAGCGTATCACTCACGTATCACATGTGAAGTCGGTCTGCACCATCGCTACTCCTCGACTGCTCCACCAATCCTTCTGAGGTGTTGTCTAAAGGTGAGTGACGAGTCTTTCTTTCTGGCGCGAAGATATCTCTCAAACTGTAATTGTTCGCTCAGATTATTCCCGTTTCTAATCTTGGCGGATTGACTCTGTTCCTTTTCCATTATTGCCTTGGCAGCTTCCAGCACACTTGGAGTATTCTCATACGATACAAAGAGAACACCGTCAGAATCTCCGAAAACCACGTCTTCGCGTGTCACTGTGAACTCACCAAATCTAGCTAGCTCAAGTGCGTCAGGAGTTCGTGGGTCGACTCTTTGTGGTCCGGCAGGATAGGTGCCATAGCTCATGATCGGAAGTCCAATCTCTATCAGCTCCTTGGTGTCTCTGTGAGTGCCCCAGACCACAATTCCGCCAAGTCCGCGTTCCTTTGCTTCAAGTGTGATGAGGTCTCCAATGCATCCCTCATCATCCCGACCACCATTGTCTATCACCAGCACATCCCCCTCATTTGCATTCTCCATGATTTCCAAAAAGATGTCTACGCTTCCGAAGTGTCGGCATGGAAGCGATCTACCCGCAATGCGCAATCTACTATCAATCAACCTGATGCCAGGTGGGCCTATTCTCAGAGGAACAGCCAGACGTATACAGGCATCAGCTATTTGTGGTGTAGACAGAATTGTGAAGGCTTGTTTGATCTGGTCGTTATTCAGTGTTGTCACCTCTCATTAAGTCCGTGATGTCTCCGGCTTATAGTATTACGCTCCCTGCTTCTTTCCGACTGGGCAAACATTGATACATATCGAACAATCGATGAAACTATTCTTTGTAGGTCGGCGAACCAACTTCTTCTCTAGTTTCCGAACATCCTGAGGAACATCTGGAGAACAAGGACTCTCAGCAGAATATGTCATACATCTATGAATCGTTAGCCTGTATGGCTCAATCGCTCTACTTGGACATGCTGTGATGCATTTCTCACAGTCCCCACACAAATCATCCTCAAAGGGCTCATCGACCTCAAGCTCTGCGGATGTGAGCACAGAAACCAACATTACCCTGGGTCCGAGATTTGGAGTCACTAGTAGGGTGTTCTTTCCTTGAGCACCTAGACCACACCGAACAGCGGTTGTCTTACAGGGTATTTCAAAAGAAATGAGTGCTTCAAATCCACTATCTTTCAAATAATCGACGATGAACTGAGCTTTCTTCCTCATGACCTCATAGCCCACATAGTATGATTCGAATTGCTCATTCTCTGGGTGCATTCCATACCCCTTCCAGTCTTGCGGGTATATGGATAAACTGAACGAGTCATCCCAGATTTGCTGAGTCATGATGATTACAGATCTAACGGACTTCAACTCCTCCGAAGGTGTTTTCATCTTTCGAATCTTGCCAACCCATCCATAATACAAATCACTGACTCTCTCAGGTGTAGTAATTCCTACATCTGCAAATCCACTACCAAGCGCAAGTTCTTTCAGACTTTCTGTAAGAGTAGACATCTGATGACACCTTGAATGTCTTTCACATCTAATTGCTATTTGATTCTTCAACCGTCATATGTCGGTCTTCAGAAATCGGTTTGAAATGCCAAGGTGTCATGAATCAATCAGAGCAGATGATTGAGCTTCAAGAACTTCGTTCATTGCCCCTGTACGGTATCCTAGGACATCGAATGTGACGTACTTGAACCCCGCTCGCTTAGCGAGCTCATAAATCCTGTCTAGCTTGTTCACATCAAACAGTCTCTCCCGTTCCTCTCGACCGACCTCTATGCGGACTAAATCGCCATGGAACCGTGCACGTACACACTCGATCTCAAAAATCTCTTTCACAGCCTGCTCCACTTTGTCTACACGTTTCACTCGTTCTTCTGTTATCTCAGTGCCGTAAGGAAACCTACTTGAAAGACAGGCCATTGAAGGTCTTTCTGCGACCGACAGGCCTGCCTCCCTAGCATAACTGCGAATCTCCTCCTTGGTAATGCCATACTCTCTAAACGGAGAGATGACCCCTGCCTCCTCAAGAGCCATTGCACCTGGGCGATAATCGTTCATATCACTAGCATTTGTTCCATCTACGACAATATCCATTCCCAACTGCTCTGCAGTATTCAGCCAAACAGAAGCAAGCTCTTTCTTGCAGTGATAACACCTGTCAACTGGGTTCTTTACCAGATTTTGGTTAGCAAGTTCGTCCAGTTCGATGACCTTTATCTTGATGCCAAGCTCTTCAGCGACGTCCATTGCCGCTTGCAGTTCAGTTCGGGGAAATGTAATGCTGTCCACAGTCAATAGAACAGTCTCTAGAGCACACTTCTGTGAAATTTGAGCAAGAACTGAGCTGTCCACACCCCCGCTGAAGGCGACCAGCACTCTCTTTCCTTTAAAAAGCCCTCTGACTCTCTCAAATTTCTGGTCGAAACCTGTCATCTTTATGACCCAGTATACAGAATACCAGACTAGTCAAAAGATTTGGGAATGAGGCGATACAGCTACCGTGCTCATGTCATTGACTTAGTGTCCTTAATCCTCCTGATTTCTGCTTTTAACCGCTATCGATATGCATGGCCAAACATAACCCTTATTACAAGCTCCATTTCCACGCGTCGAATCGAATCCAGCATTGAGTATTCCTCTATGTAAGATTCAAGCATTGGTTCACAGGGTGTAAATATTGAGGCGAGAGCAACAAATCGGTCTGGTTGTCTTGGCTGTGATTCTCACTGGAGCAATAGCAGGCTCTTTGTGGTATTTCTCACAGATCCAGAACAAAGAAACACTAGTAATCTCTACAACGACAAGCCTCTATGATACTGGGCTTCTCGATGAGGTGAAGACTGTATATGAAGAGTCACACTCGCAAGTGATACTGGCCTTCATATCAGCTGGCACAGGTATTGCTATCACACATGCGATGAATGGAGATGCCGATGCAATACTGGTGCATTCGCCATCACAAGAATTCGACTTCATGAATCAAAGCTATGGTGTCAATCGCAAAATCATTGCGTACAACTTCTTTGTGGTGGTCGGGCCCAGTGATGATCCAGCCGGAATAAACGGAATGAACACAACCGCTGCTCTTCAGCAAATCTATGACTACGGCCACAGCCACGGCACCAGTCTATGGATATCACGAGATGATAGCTCCGGTACGAACGCCAAGGAAATCTCGTTGTGGACCCAGACTGGTCTGGATTTTGAAACGATAAAGGGGGAGTCTTGGTTCCTATCATCGGGGAGCGGCATGGGCACCACATTGCAGACTGCTGATGAATTGGGACTATATACGTTGGCAGACATTGGAACATATCTGAAATACTTCTCAGACGGGCTCATTACTCTGGCAAAGCATGTTGAGTCAGACCAGACTCTCATCAACGTCTATAGTGCTATTGCAGTGAATGCAACAAAGGTAGAGGGTGTCAAGTTCGATTTAGCAATGGAGTTCATCGGGTGGCTAGTGGGAGCAGAGGCTCAAGATTTGATTGGAGCATATGGTCAGGAGGACTATGGTCAAGCCCTCTTCAATCCAGCCGCGAGCATTGTTCAATCCCAGACTCCTGCCGATGTCTATGGCTGGATACGATCTACAGCGTTCTTTGACTTTGGAGGAACACTATATGAATGTCCACCATCTTGGAGAACAGGAAGTTACGGCCTGTATCCTCTTCTCATTGAGATGTTCTACATCCCATTGAGGACTGAAGTGATTCGCTGAGAGAAAGAAGAGGGAGATAGATGTCATTAGAAACCGAGATTATAGAAATCACTCTTCGGAGTCTGTTCGTATCAAGTCTTGCGGCACTTCTTGCCGCTGGTATTGGGATTCCCTTAGGTGTTCTTATTGGCCTGAAGAAGTTTAGAGGTAGGTCACACCTCAAAGGTGTAGTCAACGGTCTGATGGCGCTGCCTACAGTCGCACTTGGACTGTTGCTATATCTTTTATTCTCAAATTCAGGGCCTCTTGGCTTTCTCAATGTACTCTATTCTCCCTTTGCTATGATCATCGGACAAGCAATCCTGATTCTTCCAATAATAGTCAGCATCTCCACTGAAACCGTCGAGAATGTTGACCCAAGCATTCGTGAATTGGCTATGACGCTTGGAGCCGATGAAAGAGGTGCCTTTGCATCTGTACTCAGAGAGTCTGTAGGAGGGATTCTTCTGGCAGTGTCGGCTGCGTTCAGTAGGGCAATCTCGGAACTTGGCGTCGCATTGATGCTTGGAGGCAACATCCAAGGTCTCACAAGAGTCCTAACCACCTCCATTGCACTTCAAACAACAAGAGGCGAGATCGCTCTTGGCCTCGGTCTTACTGCCGTTCTGCTCTCACTCATGCTGACATTCAACATCCTTCTAAGAATTGCAGAGAAAAGGGTGAGGTGGTGGCTTTGGGAGTAATTGCTGCAAGGGACCTACACGTCTATCTTGATGATACTCATGCCCTCAGAGGAGTCAACCTTGAAGTTCAGAAGGGCGAGATCCTGTCCATCGTTGGACCAAATGGTGCGGGCAAGACAACCCTTCTTCGAGCTCTTGGCGGGCTGATCGCGCCGTCATCAGGCGAGGTCGCATTCCACGATGAAACTGTGACTGACGAAAACAGGGAGTCACTTCGGCGATCCGCAACAGTTGTCTTCCAAAAGCCTGTGCATTTTGGAACATCAGTTTCAAAGAACATTGCATATGGTCTTCGAATCAGAGGAATGGATGAAACCATCATAGCAAAGCGTGTTCAGGAAACTCTGTTGTTTGTTGGCCTAGAGGGTTTTGGAACAAGAATGGCCCGCAGTCTATCTGGAGGGGAACAAAGACGAGTGGCTCTCGCTCGAGCTCTTGTGCTCGATCCTGAGATACTCCTACTGGATGAACCCACAGCTGATCTAGACATCGATAGTGCCAGAGGTGTTGAGGATGTTCTGAGGAAGGCTAATACAGAGCGTGGGACCACTATCGTAGTTTCGACCCATAACATGTTTCAAGCCGAAACGCTGGCACACAGAACAGCTATCATTCAGGATGGAATGATAGGACTGATTGGCAAGCCAAATGTTATGTTGGGGACTGAACTTGAGAGGTTACAGGATGAAGGAAGAGCACTCAACACATTCAAAGGAAAGGCCACTTGGCTGTCTGAAGAGCGGGTCTGGAGAGGTCTACTACAAATCCAGTTGACAGACAGTGTGTCTGTTCAGGCAGTGGGAACACATGATGGAGACGTCACGATGTGGATCTCCCCGCAAGATGTCATTGTTTCAAAGGAAAGCATTCTGTCAAGTGCCCGGAACACACTCACAGGAACGGTCGTGGGAATTGATGACTCCGACTCCACGATTTTACTTACTGTTGATGTTGGAGTTGAGATTGCAGTACAGATCACACAGAGGTCTCTGAATGATCTCGAGCTTGGAATAGGTGACACGGTCTATGTTACATTCAAGGCATCATCAGTCGTGGTCTTCTAGGTCGGTATCTACATGTCTATTTGACCGAGCTGCATGACCAAACATAACAATTATCAATCTACAAGTATGGAGCGTGTTGAAATCCATGCTAGAATCTGACAAGGACTCCATTCGAAAGAGAGAGCCAACCTGTGCACATGAACCACTTGTTGATGCCTACGGTCGACACATCAACTATCTGAGGATATCCCTTACACAGAAGTGCAATCATGCTTGTTTCTTCTGTCATACAGAGGGTCAATCTCTGGATGGACCTGAGATGAGCCCTGAGGAAATTGAGCGCCTTGTGCAAGTGGGCGTGGCACATGGTGTCACAAGAGTGAAGCTAACTGGCGGAGAGCCTCTGCTACGTTCAGATATACTTGAGATTATCAGGAGGGTTTCCCCAGTTGTTGAGGATTTGTCACTCACAACCAATGGCACATTTCTCGAAGAAATGGCTACTGACTTGAAAAATGCTGGATTAGACCGAGTGAATGTGAGCCTTCACACCCTTCGAGCGCCAACCTACCAAAGAATCACGGGGTTCAACAATCTATCAAAGGTCAAGCGAGGCATACAGAGTGCGATAGATGCAGGTCTTTCACCAGTGAAAATCAACATGACACTCATCAAGTCAATCAATGATGACGAAATACACTCCATGATGCGCTTCGCTTCGGGATTAGGCGCAATTCTACAGTTGATTGAGCTTCAAGACATTCCAACGCAGCCAAATATGAAACTCGATGACCAAAGAACTAGAATGGATGGACTCGAAGAACAGTTTCAGCAGGTCGCTACGAAGATCGAACAACGAACCCTTCACGGCAGAAGGCGATATACCATTCCAGTTGAGAATGGATCGGTGGAGGTGGAAGTTGTAAGATCCATGGGCAATTCGAGTTTCTGCAAAAACTGCACTCGTCTTAGAGTCACATCCGATGGAAAGCTCAAACCCTGTCTGTATCGAGAAGACAATCTAGTACATGTCCGACACCTTCTATCTGACTGCAAATACGATAACCTGTTGCTTGGTGCATATGTGAAAGCCGCATCTCTGCGGGAGCCATATTGGCAGGAGGACGAATCAAAATGATAGAGGTCACAGATCAAGACTTCGCTATTGAACAAGTCATATCGCAGACTAGGCGACCAGAGATGGGAGCCATTGTCATCTTCTTAGGCAGTGTCAGAGACACGAGTCGAGGCAAGGTAGTTGAGAAACTAGAGTTTGAAGCTGATGACGATCAAGCTGTAAAAGAACTTGAGAAGATTCGCGATGAGGCGATCTCTAAATTCGAAGTGACTGATGTTTCAGTGGTTCATAGAAAAGGCAAGATTCAGGTTGGACAGAACATCGTCATTATCGTTGTAGGAGCTGCCCATAGAGCCGACGCATTTCAGGGGTGCAGGCATGTCATTGAACGATTGAAGGAAATTGTGCCAATATGGAAGCATGAATTCTACGATGAAGGCGATCATTGGGTTGGAGAAACTGATGCAAAGCAGCGTTCTGAAACCAAGATGGTGGACATTTCTGAGAAGTTTCAGGTGTTCAGAAGGGCTGTTGCGGTTGGTGATTTGGTTCTCAGTCCAAATACTGTGGAGGCAGTACGTTTAGGTACAACAAAGAAAGGGGATGTGCTTTCAGTGTCCGAGATAGCAGGCATTATGGCCGCCAAGAAGACTTCCGATATCATTCCGCTTTGCCATCAAATACCATTGTCTTCGGTGGATATTTCTTTCAGGTTTCATGATGACCACATAACAGGCACATGTGAAGTCGTTGCCACATACTCCACAGGTGTCGAGATGGAGGCCTTGGTTGGTATCACAACAGCACTTCTCTCAATCTGGGATATGACAAAGTATCTGGAGAAGGACTCAGATGGGCAATATCCAACTGCGCGTCTAGATGGAGTACGAGTAATCAAGAAAGAGAAGGCCGAACTACAATGAGCGATGAACACAGAAGGGACCAGAAGGTCGAAACAACGTTCGCGGTTCTTGTAGTCAGTGACACACGTACGGAGGCAACCGACAAATCAGGCAAGATTGCAAAGGAACTGGCTATTGCTGAAGGGCATAAAATTGGCGCCTACGACATTGTGCCCAATGAATCCAATGCAATTAGAAAGATGATACTGAGATATATTGATGATTCTGAGATTAGAGTCATTCTCACAAGCGGAGGCACGGGAGTTAGCAAGAAGGACCTGACTGCAGGCGTATTAGGGCAGCTCTTCGAGAAGACACTGGAAGGATTTGGAGAGCACTTTAGACGCTTGAGCCTTACAGAGATTGGCTTGCCAGGAATCTATAGTCGGGCAACTGCAGGATTAATCGGGAGGAAGGTGGTGTTCTGTCTTCCTGGCTCAAAGAATGCAATGACCACCGCATTGAAAGAGATCATTCTTCCAAGCATTGGCCATTTATTATGGGAGGTCGACCGATGAAAGAGATGGAACCATTCAAACTGCTTGTTTCGCAGCACGAAGCAGAGAAACTAGTCTTGAGGAACTGTAGGCCTCTTGATGCGACAGAAACCGTTCCAATATCAGCTGCATCAGGTAGAGTCCTTGCCACAGACATCCTGGCAGATCGCTCTGTACCTCCCTTCAATAGGTCCGCGATGGATGGATATGCAGTCATCGCAGAGGACACCTTTGGGGCTGATGAGGGTGGAATCAAATTGGAGCTCAAAGGTGTCATCCATGCAGGTGACGTTTCTGAGAATGCAGTTACACCAGGGTGTTGCATTCAGATTGCCACCGGATCGCCTTTGCCGCAGGGTGCAGATGCTGTGGTCATGGTGGAATACACTGAGAAACACGAGAACCAAATTCTGGTGACACGACCGGTCTATCCCGGTGCCAATATTTCGAAGAAGGGAGAGGATATTGTAGAAGGCAACATTGTTCTGACTGCCGGAAGCTGGTTATCGCCAGCCAAGATTGGTACCTTAGCAGCGCTGGGAAGAACTGATGTCGAGGTCTACGCCAGACCAAGTGTTGCTGTCATCCCAACAGGAGAGGAGATAGTCGCACCCGGAAACCCACTCTCTCCAGGCCAGATTTACGATGTCAATTCATTCACGCTGGAAGCAGTCCTTCGTGAGAATGGTGCTAAAGTCGAACGGTATGCTATTGTAGGGGATGATTATGTACTACTCAAGAACGCCATAACCGAAGCATGTACGCATAATATGGTGGTGCTCTCTGGGGGAAGCTCGGTTGGCGAGAAGGACTTACTAGCAGGGATTCTCGCAGAAATTGGTGAAGTCTTCTTCCACGGAGTTCAGATTAAACCTGGCAAACCTACCTTGTTTGGATTAGCTGACAATACCCCTGTGTTTGGAATGCCGGGATACCCCACATCCTGTCTCAGTAATGCCTACGTGTTTCTTATTCCTGCTATTAGACAAATGGCAAGGCTTCCGCCAGTGCCGCCCAAGACTGTTACGGCAAAGATTGGCAAACGTATCGTTTCATCATCTGGTCGTCAGCAATTTCTGACAGTAAGAATTCAAGACGGTGTGGCCCATCCAGTGTACAAGCATTCTGGTGCCATCACAAGCATGGCAAATGCCGATGGCTACATCATATTGCCAGTAAATCTTGATGTCATTGAAGAAGGTGAAATGGTGGAGGTCACACTATTCTAGGCTTCAGAATACGTCGAGGTCATTGCCGGATGCCACGATTCCATCGTACCTGTTCTTGCTCTCTTGGAGTAGTTCGGTTTCAGAATCCGACCAGAAAAGCTGGTGGTTTAGAACGAGGCGCTTCGGCTTTGACTGGGATACAATCTTGGCAAGTTCATGGGTTGATGTGTGAACAGAGGTATGATTTCTAATCCAATCCGCCGCTCTGGCCTTCAATGCGATTGCAGAATAGACTTCGTGTATAGCCCTTATCTAAGCACTCAACTCATAGCCACTATCTATCCATGCCTTCATCATCACGGGGTTTCGCTTGAGGAATGCATCCACGGTCTCCTTTGGTACACCGTTCAGTGGGCATGAGAAGTTCACACATCTCGGACAGATATTGGACTTCAACACACTCAACCATATTCCAATCCCGGCAATTGTCAAACCAAGAAAGAGCAATTGGTTGCTCAAGATGAGGAATGGAATTGGATAGCCAGCAAAGATGGTGAGAGCGACTAGGAATTGAATCCGATGAGATCGGCTCATTGGACTTGGATTGTATGGCCAGGTCTTATACAGTCCATAGTTTGCGTAGCAATGCAGAGTGTGGCCTTGCCCCCCGTCCTCGGCGTAGAATGGGCAATGACTACAAAGAATCCTGTTCTCCCAGAGCTCGAAGAAGATCAACCAGTAGATGAAATATCCAATGACCCAGGGCCACATACCACCAAGAAGCATGCCCCCGATGGAGGGAATGAAGAACAGCATTGCACTGCCTCCAAACATCAACGTGTCATTTCGATGCATCTCACAGTGTATCTCATTGTGAAGCGAACAGTCGCCACACTCTTCCTTTGCCTTCCAGACACATATATCGAAGGGATTCTTCTCAAGTTGGTCAGTTTCACCACTCATGTCATCACACCGGCATACACCAATCCCTTTGTCACAACGACCATTTAACACCTCTTGATGCAATCATCTGCTGATTCCCTTCAATCACACAGACCAATAGGATGCCGAACTGGAACGAAATTGGGCGTGATGTGTCAAGATCGAGCCGCTCCCAAATTCGCTGAACGTACTGTCAATGGATTTCCTTTCTACGGTGTTGGACACTCTTCCTGTTGAGTTTACTATAGTCGATGCTGAGGCCACGCTTGAAAGCAGGTCATCGAAAGACAGCCTCTGGGAAGACTAGCGACTCCTGCCGAGATTGCTGAAGGGCATCATGTACCTTGCGTTGGCAAATTCTTGTACAGGGGCTATTCTTCCAGTTGATGTAGGCATGTCACTTTAGTTATTCATCAGATACGACATCGTTAGAGTAATATCGTCTCAATTTCGTATTTTCGTGCAATGACCAAACGTGTTAACGGATTATATCTATGCGAAGAATGCATGCTTCTCTACAAGGAAGAGCATTGGGCAAAGAAATGTGAAGATTGGTGCCGAGAACGAAAATCATGCAACCTTGAAATCACAAGACATGCAGTGAATAAATCTGATTTAGCTCTCTAGGGTTCTCAGCTTAGTACGAAATCATAGATGCAAACCCACTTATACGATGAACATGATTAACTATAATGAATCGATTAGTATGAGGAGCGGTTAGAATGAATGATATTCAAGCATTCACAGGGTTTCCAAAAAATGGTCTGGGATTCCTCGCGGAACTGAAAGAGAACAACTATCGTGAATGGTTCAATGAACGAAAGAACGACTATCAAGAGCTTTTGGTGAAACCTGCACAGAGCTTTGTGGTTGCTCTTGGAGAACGTCTTACCAGCATCTCTGAAGATATGGTCTATGATACTCGCACCAATGGTAGCGGATCGATTTTGCGAATCTATCGTGATGTCCGTTTCAGCAAGGACAAATCTCCCTACAACACAAGATTAAGAGTCCGATTCTGGGAAGGACCTGGAAAGAAGAAGGAGCGACCTGGCTTCTTTATTGGGATAGATGAAACTGGTGGAGGGATCCATGGCGGATTGTGGCAGTTTCCGAAACAGTTGTTAGAAAAATATCGAAATTCTGTTCTGGACAATGTTTCCGGTACGAAGCTGGTCAAAGCAGTTGACAAGGTTAGGTCCCTTAGCGGGTACAGTATTGGAGGTGAGCACTACAAGAAAGTCCCCAGAGGCTATGATGCAGACCATCCTCGGGCTGAATTGCTTCGTTTCAATGGCCTTTATGCTAGTTCACCAAAGATACCTGTTAGTGTCTTGAAGAAACCAAAACTGGTCGATGTCTGTTTCGAACACATATTAAGAATGACGCCAATCCATGAATGGTTGGTTCAGCTAACGGGATGACTCATTCAGGAGCGTCCGAATATCCACATGCTTTAACAAGCCCAGATGCATATCAAAAGACCCCGAAGAATATGGCTCTAGAGCGGTGGTGCATTCCCTGTCTGGGTTGGAAGACCGAGTAGTCGAAACTGTGAGGAGTTCTCTCACGATAGGTGTCACGCTCAAACAGATTGCATTAGCGATAGATGAAGACCTCGAAACAGTAGGTGGATGTGTTCAGGCTCTTTGGGAACGCGGTACAGTTGTCAGAATGGGAAGGGGACTATGGGTTCTCAAGGAGTATGAACAGATAGAGAATGATCCCGAGTTCATTAGTCCTGCAGAGTATGAGGAAAGATTCGCTGACCAATATGGCATTCAATTATCGAAGTATGATGGTGCTACCATAACATTCTCTGCAAACCACTTCATGGAGAAGAAGATTCAGAGGTGGGCTCCGTACGTGCAGGGGTTCTCAGCTGACTTTGTCGACAATATGCTGCAACGCTATGAAATGGAACCTGGGCATAGGGTGCTCGATCCATTCGCAGGCAGTGGAACAGTTCTAGTGAGCGCCAAAATGAAAGGGATGGACGCCATTGGTGTCGACCTCGCACCGTTGATGTCCTTCATGACCCGAATAAAGACGAACTGGGATTTAGATGTGAATAGAGTCAGAAGCGAACTCGAAGGCCTTGACTGGACTCAGGAGCCAAGACTGAGCTCACCGACCTTCCTCAGGAGGTGGAAGTCACACTTCAATGAGGGAGTTCTGAAGAACCTACTCATTCTCAAGCAGTCAATATCAGATATCATGCAATCAGAGATTCGCGATCTTTTCAGATTGGCGTTTTCCAGTATCTTGGTTGACTCCAGCAACCTGAAACGGTCCCCCTGCTTGGGCTACGATTTGACCAAGACTGTTTCTGATGATGCGCCTTTCAACTTGTTCAGAGAGAAGGTGCACGACATGATTGAAGATCTTGCAAGTGTTCAGAATCAACCTCAAGGCCAAGTCGAGGTAGTAGAAGATGACTCACGACTAGTCCAATACGAGCCTGGTTCCATTGATATCGCCATCACAAGCCCTCCATATGTCAATGGATTGGACTATGTCATTAACTACAAGATAGAGATGGCTTGGCTTGACATGGTAAATGGCTATGAAGACCTAAGTCGGTTGAAGGATGAAATGGTGGCATGCGACAATGTTTCCCGATCCATCATCAGAGGGTTTTCGGAAAGACCTCGCGCCTATGAAGATAGATGGATTGAGGAGATTGCTGGGAGAATTGCCTATCGAATCAAATCAAAGGAAGGCTATAGACGAAAGGACATGCACAATGTTGTCCGGAAGTATTTCGACGATGTGTACCATGTGTTCAGAAATGTATACAGAGGTCTCAAGAAAGACGCACCGTTCATCATAGTAATCGGTGATTCCCTCATAGCAGGTGTGTATATTCCAGCGGACCTAATCTTGGCACGGATGGGAGTGGCTATTGGCTTTACGATTGAATCTGTTGAGGTGGCGAGGCCTCGGCGTTCTGGACAAAGAAGGTCTTTCAAACTGAGAGAGAGCATTGTGGCTCTGAAGAAGTGAGATCTGTTTGTGAAAGGGCTTATCACCCATAATATCTCTTCAGGATAGATAGGAAACCCTCATCTTGGACAATCGTTCACCGTCCGTCGTATATAATCCTCAAGAAAGACGGAACTAGCGAGCCAGCCTCCTGGTGATTTAGGTGCTTTCTATCCAATCGCGCGTCTATATGGAACGTAGTCAGTCATCTTCACTTCTTTGCCAAGAAGTCGTAGCGCCATGACGATTTGACCTCGATGATAGGCTGCATGATTCACGAGATGGAACAGAATCTCCTCAAATCTGATGGTAATTCTCTTTCCCTCACTCTCGAATGTGATCTTGTCCACAACCGTGTCATCAATCATCTTGAGGAATCTATTGATGTAGTCCGTAAGGAACTTGAATAAGGCATCTCTGTTCATTCCATCAAAGTCGGGCCTATCATTCGGTTCCTTGTCAATCCAATCGTGATACCATTCCCATGTGTCTTGTGCAAGATGGATGTATCGCTTTTTGATGCTGCCCCCGCCCTCACCGAGCGACCTATCGAATTCCTCATCGCTCAGTTTCTGCACGATATCCCATATCGTCCTGTCAGCCCAAACGAGATATTGTCCCATTCTCTCAAGAAGGTTCATAATGCCTATTCTGCGAATCATCTACATAAACATCTGGTTGTTCATGTCAGATTGAACCATCGACTTAGAGAGGCTTTGTTCCCACAGGAGTCTATTGCAGTGACTGTCAAATCATAGCATCCGGGCTCTAGTTCAAAGATGACACGACCGAAGGTACTATTCGCCCAAAAAACGGGATTGAGAACACGGTTGAATTGCCAAACCTCGTCGTTTCCATGTATGGTCATTTTGACATCACATATGAAACTCCCTCCATCAACGACATCAGCCATGAAGGCAACCCCCTCCTCGGTAACGATTGTCCGAAGGTTATTTATCACTGGCCTTGATGAGTCCTCTGGAATACCTGGAATGACCTTTATCCTCTGACCGTGTGGAACAGAGTCCAACAGGAGATATTTCTTCGAATCGCCTTCAATCACTGAGAACCTATCAGAAGTCTTGCCCCCATCAATCACGTTGATATTGTTCCAAGATGTAGGTATCTCAATCCGGTATGTAATTGGAATTCCATAGTCGAAATTACTCCCAATTGCGGTCACAAATGAAACCATAGAGTCGGCACCAATGTGTCTCTCTATGAGGACATTGCTTCTGGTGATCTGATAAGCTACAGCTTCTCCCCAACTTGTATACCATGTATCGTTCCTAAAGGCGATTCTTCGAAGCGCCTCGAAGAACTCATCTCGCTCATTGCCATTGAACCACTTTGAGTGTCCATAGCATTTGTATGCTCGATGAACACCATCATCATGGGAAACCATCTGATTGAACGAGCTGATGAGTGTGCTGATAGTTGAACCCTGAACTCCATCAACACTTGGGAATGAATGCAGGGCATTGCCTTCTCTTTTTATAGGCCAAGACCCAAGACTCTCCTCACATTCATACCTGATGCCCCTACCTATCCTGAAATATTCCTTTACAAGCTCCTGAACCACTGCATTTTGAGACCCGTAAGGATACGCAAATAGGATGGGTGTATATCCATAGATTTCTTCAATATCCACAATACTCTGTTGCAGAAGTTCTTCACAATATGAAGCATTGATTGTAGCATGATGCACATGCAATCTAGAGTGTGATTGAATGTCATGGCCACGGAAAAGCATATCCAGTCCCCAGAGTCTTTTGCGCTGAATGTTGCTAGTAACTGCGAATGTTGTATGTTGAAATCCAATCTCATCTTCGAGGAACGAAAACTGCAGATCGTCTCCTCCATCATCCCATGAGAGCATGAATGCATACTGTTTTCCTCCCCTGAATACCTCCACCGTTGGTTCACCCAAGAACATCAGCTTCCCGCCTGATCCCACAATCTGAATGATCTCCACGGAGAACACTAGCAGGAGGATGACTGTGAGTGTGCATCTTTTGTTTCTCATTCTGCCTGACCTTCTATCCACTAGTTGCTTGATTCATCGATTTTGATGTCGCATGCCGGGCCACTCACCCGCCGTGCGTGCCTTGTTTCACCAAAAGGAAAACGTCACTTCTGAAGCGACTTCCCCACACCAAGTCACAATGGAGATCCAGGAGTTCTGCACCAATGCAGGTGCTGTCAAGTCGTATTCCGACGCGATTTTCATTACTGGTACTCTGAGTTATATTCCTCCCAAATTGATAATATGCTACGCATTGAACGCATATGTTCAACTCATTGTACACCATACTTGTCTTCTGTACATGATTTCGAACACGCCGTCCTCCTATCGATAGATTAAGTTGGACATACACCACTCTAATGAAAGCCATGAAACTCACTGCAAAACAAAAAGAACGGTATTCACGGATGCTTGCTCTCCACGATTTCTCAGAGAGTGATATGGAATCAATAGTTGCATCGACTGTTTCTGTGGTAGGTGCTGGTGGTCTTGGAAGCCCGGCTCTCCGCCTATTGACAGCCATTGGATTTGGCAAAATACGAATTATCGATCGAGATATCGTTGAGTTATCAAACATTCAAAGGCAGACAGTATACAACACAGTGGACATTGGCATGCCCAAGGCCGAAGCTGCTGCCGCAAATCTTGCATTACTTAACCCGGATGTCGAGTTCGAACCCATAAGCGCCTCTCTGGCTGAGGACAATGCAAGAACTCTCCTCAATGGGTCTGACATCATAATTGATGGTCTTGACTCTTTCAAGACCAGATTCGCTGTTAATCGAGCCAGCGTGTCCCTGAAGATTCCCTATGTATTCGCCGGGGCAATCGAGTTTCACAGTAACCTGAGTACCTTCATTCCTGACAAGACCGGTTGTCTCCACTGCCTTTCAGGAGACGCTCAGGACAATCCCGACTACACTTGTGCATACGTGGGAGTGACACCGGAGCTTCTTTCCATAGTAGCATCTATCCAAGTGAGAGAGGCAGTTCTTCTCGCATCAGGACAAGAGCCTCGTCTGGCGAATCGCCTCATGTTCATCGATATTGCATCACTGAGCTTTGACTTCTTTGAAATCGGTCGAGATGATGACTGCCCTGTCTGTTCATTGGGACCAACCCAACAATCTTACGTCCCATCTGAAACACCAAGGGTGACCACCTTGTGTTCAGGCACCTTCAACTTGACCCCTGGATCGCCAATTAGGTTAGATTTGGATCTAATGGCCGAAAAACTTGGAGCCTCATATGAAGTCAAGCAAGCAAAGAGATGGCTTAAGGTCCGTACAGAATCTGATGTAGAGGTGACTCTCATGCCGCATGCAAACGCAATCATCAAGGGAGTCAAATCGGAGCAAGAGGCTCTCGAGGTCTATCAGGCTATTCTGGCCCACTTCGACAGATAGCCAACACGGATATACAAAGGCGTCCTACTGTATATTAGGCGGATACGCCTCATGGGAGTTCATCTTAGGATGTTGAGTTCTCATGGACAAGAACTTTGAATTCGGAGGCGAGATTGTCTGGCGCCCCACACCTGACTATAAAGAAAAAGCTCGATTGACTGAGTTCATGCAGCTGCATGGGATTCCCAATTTTGATGAATTAATGAGCCGCTCAACCGATGATGTCGCATGGTTCACAGATGCTGTCTTGAAATACCTCAAGATTGAGTTTGACAAGCAATATGAGAATGTTATAGACTTGTCCAGAGGGATTGCATGGCCAAAATGGTGCATAGGCGGCAGGATGAATATCGTTCACAACTGTCTTGACAAGTACATTGGAACACCTACTGAATCACAATATGCATTGATGTGGGAGGGTGAAGATGGCGAATCATGGTCGATGAGCTATGGGGAACTGTATCTTGAAGTCAATAAGACCGCAAATGCATTAAGGTCCCTAGGCCTAGGAAAGGGTGATGCAATTGGCTTATTCATGCCAATGGTCCCTGAGATCGCAATCGCCTTGCTTGCAATTGTCAAGATTGGTGGAATAATTCTTCCTCTATTCTCAGGATTCGGAGAGAGCGCAATCGTTGACAGATTGGGAGATGCTGATGCTAAGGCTCTATTCACAGTCGATGGTACGCATCGAAGAGGTAGGGTCATCCCTATGAAGCCAGTCGCGGACAAGGCGGCAGAACGAATTCCTACCCTCGAACATGTGATTGTGCTGAACAGAGCAGACAATCCCGTTGACATGGAAAATGGACGTGACCACTGGTGGTCTGACCTAATATCGAACCAATCTGAATCTTGTCGCACCGAACCAACGGAAGCCGAAGATCCTTTGATGATTATCTACACATCGGGGACAACTGGTCTTGCAAAAGGAGCAGTACATACTCACTGCGGATTTCCAGTTAAGGCCGCCCAAGACATGGCATTCGGTACGGATCTTCATCCTGGTGAAACTATCTACTGGATGACTGATATGGGTTGGATGATGGGACCTTGGCTTGTCTTCGGGTCGCTGATTCTAGGAGCGACATTCTTTCTATTTGATGGCGCTCCTGACTACCCCGGTCCAGGCAGACTTTGGGAAATGGTCGCGCGGCACAAAATTCCTGTGCTCGGTGTTTCACCGACTCTCATCCGGCTTCTAATGACTCATGGAGAGGGGCCTGTACAGAAGCACGATCTATCATCCCTTCGCATCATTGGTTCCACTGGTGAGCCCTGGAACCCTAATCCTTGGATGTGGCTGTTCGAGAAGGTCGGAGGAAAACGTGTGCCAATCGTAAACTACTCAGGGGGCACAGAAGTTTCTGGTGGAATAGTCATGGGAAATCCATTGCTCCCGCTCAAGGCATGTGCCTTCTCCGGTCCTTGTCCAGGGATTGCTGCTGATGTATTCAATGAGAATGGTCAGCCGGTCAGGAATCAAGTGGGAGAGCTTGTCATCAAGACACCTTGGATTGGCATGACACGTGGCTTCTGGAAGGACCCCCAGCGATATGAAGAAGCATACTGGTCGCGTTGGCCTAATGTGTGGGTGCATGGGGACTTTGCCGCCATTGATGCAGATGGCTTGTGGTATATTCTGGGCAGGTCAGATGATATAATTAAGATAGCAGGAAAACGCTTCGGACCAGCTGAGGCGGAATCAATCATTGTAAGTCACTCCGCAGTGACAGAAGCTGCAGCAATCGGAATCCCCCATAAAATAAAGCTGAACGAGCTTGTCGTCTTCTGTGTTCTGATGCCCGGTATCGATCCTTCCGATGCATTGCGCAAGGAGTTGAAGCAGATGGTTGCTGAAGCTATGGGCAAGCCACTCACTCCTAAAGAAGTACTGTTTGTAAGTGACCTGCCAAAGACTCGCAATGCAAAGGTGATGCGACGCATGATACGTGCCGCATACTTGGGAGAGGACCCGGGCGATACCGCATCACTGGTAAATCCCGAGGCCGTCGAGGAGGTCCGCCGAGCGAAGTGATAGGTCTATGGCGAGGATTTACTAGCGGTTTTGCGAATACTAGACACGCTGAGGGAGATACTTGGCTTTAGATCAAGAAACTGTAAGAAGGAGTGCCACAATCGAAGAAATTCCCTCCAAAGCAGCCACATCTAGAGTACTGCGTATTGACAGTGAATATCTTCTCCCTTCAACCTACATAATCGAGTCTCCCAGCGCACTACAGATCCTTCTTGAGCCATGGTTGGTGGGTGCCCGGCTAGCCAGCTTTGCGAGGGACAGTAGCATGGACTTCATTCGCGTAGCATATGATCTTGTACCAGAGTTTCAAGAATCATCATTGAGTTCAGTCACAGAGGTCGTACCTCTTGCTGGGGCTCTCTACTATTGCATTGCTGAAGCCTTTGAATGTGTGTTTGGAGAAACCATTAGTCGCTGTTTCATAGGTGCAAGGCGTCATCTTACTCCAGCTGGTTGGAAGACTGACCTATCATACAAGAACTTCGAGGCACTCTCATCCAGTCCTGTGATTCTTATTGGTGATACGATCGCAACAGGCGGGACCATTGAGAGCATAATTGATGCTACACTGAGCCAAGCGTCGGATGTTCGTGCTATACTCATCTACGCCATTGCTGGAGGGCTTCTAGGAGCAATTCGTCTGAAAGAGCTGGCTGACAAGATTGATCCTCCCATATACACATTCTACTCCAATGCAATCTTTGGTGTTGAGGCGAACGGGACTGATATGCCTTGGCTTCATATTGGGACAATAGCAACTCCCGAGATGCGTCAAAAGGCTACGAATGCATACGGTGTTGATCTGGCTCGTCGATGGTGTTCCATCTGGGATTGGGGGGACCGGGCAAAGCATCCACTAAGGCATCTGGAGGAACTGCTCGAGCGCTGTGATGAAGAGCTTGCAGGTGTTCCTGATGATTTGACTCGTGAAAAGGTCACAAGATTTAGGAGAGAAACAATGGACGCTCTCAAACGTTGGCAGTTACCACTATCCGTATCTGAAAAACCCCCTGAATAGTCACAAAGATACCTATGACGAAACTCAAGAGCAAGATTGAGGGACTCTATCTTGAACGTGCATTGGGAAAGGCACAAAACCCGATATGTTAGGAAGAAAGCAGACCATGACAACCACTCGTGATATTCTTGAAGCATTAGCCTCAGGTAAGATCGATATCGAGGAGGCCGAGAAGGAGCTTCGTTCTCTTGCTGTTGTAAGAGTCGGGGACATTGGCATGATTGATGTGAACCGACAAGAACGGAGCGGAGTGCCTGAGGTGGTCATTGCAGAGTCAAAGAACGGGGACGCTCTAGTGGAAATTGTGGGAGCCATGGTAGAGAGGAACAACGCTGTGCTCCTCACAAGAGTAAGTAAATCCAAGCTCAATACACTCAAAGAATCATATGAGCGTCTGAGCTTTGATGTGGCAGGATATGATAATCATCTGACAGTATTTGCTCGTACAAGAGAGTGGACTGAACCACCGAAAAGGGGCAAAATTGCCATCGTGACAGCAGGGACATCTGACATTCCTTATGCGCGCGAAGCAGAGGCCATCGCCCGTATCATGGGCGTAGAGGCCCTGACATTTTATGACATAGGTGTAGCCGGACTGCATCGACTTGTTGAGCCCATCAAGAGAATCCTTGAGGAAGGAGTAGACGCTCTTGTTGTTTTTGCTGGAATGGAAGGGGCCCTTCCCACAGTCATTGCATCGCTCGTCGATATACCCGTCATAGGAGTGCCGGTCCCAACTGGTTATGGACATGGAGGAAAAGGCGAAACTGCATTAGCCTCGATGCTTCAGTCATGTGCGCCTGGATTAGCTGTCATGAATATTGGAAATGGTTTTGGCGCTGGTGCGATGGCTTGTCTTATTGCAAAGAGATGCATTATGAAAGCGGAGAACTAGTCGTGTCTTGTGCTTGGAATGCAAGGCTTATCTCGTGCATCGCCATCACTATAATTCGGTGTTCAAATTGGCTAGTGTCTGTGTGATAGGAGTCTATGTTGATGACATGGAC
>JBHLPF010000046.1:0-21459 GCA_048939765.1 Promethearchaeota archaeon | reverse complement strand
GAATAGGTCTTGAAGTTGTAGAGGAAAATGAAGCGGCAGTCAAACTCTACAAGAAGCTAGGATTTGAAGTCGAGGGAATTTTACGTGATGCATACCTAGGTGAAGATGGCAAACATCACAATATGCTTGTTATGGGCAGAGTATTTTCAGAGAATTGAGGTAATAGAATAAGTGGCGGGCCAGGTGGGATTTGAACCCACGACCAACAAGTTAAGAGCTTCAACACACCAGAGAAGATCTGAGTGTACTGTCGCTATACCTGGCTTAGCCACTGGCCCACGCAGCGGTGCTTCACCGTCTTGAGTTTATAGAGGTTGTGGTGAGTCAAGTTCCAGTTTGCCTGATCAGTAAGATTCAGTCCAATAAATAACATCTTAAGCGAATTCTCGCGCCTTAGAGGTGCAGGAATACCACGAAAGAGCTGCTTTTCAGACTGGTTTCTTTGAGGATTCAATCCAACATCGCACTCCACGGAAGATCGCGCTAGTTTTGTAGGACCTGTTATTCTCACATGAGAGTATGAACTATGAGTTACGACGATAGAGAGCCTATTGAGGCTACTGTGGCTGAGTTAAAGCCACGAATGAAGAATGTCACCATTTCCTTCAAAGTCTTGGAAACTGGTGAAGAGCGCGAGGTTACTTCTCGTGACAACGGAGAGAGCCATCGCGTGATGGACGCTGTAGTTGGCGATTCAACTGCAGTCGTATCAGTACCCCTTTGGGATGCACACATCGACGAAGTGGAGATTGGAAACACTTACACACTGAAAAACGGCTACACAGGTCTATTCAGAGGCAACCTACGACTCAACATTGGGAAGTATGGTGAACTTTCTGATGCTAGAGAGGCAATTGACGAAGTCAATATGGATCTTGATATGTCTGCCGAGGAGCATGAAGACAACCGACGGCGAGGCGGCTACAGTGGTGGCGGCCGAGGCGGTGGCGGTTATGGTGGTGGTGACCGCCGTGGTGGTGGTTACGGTGGCCGTGATAGCTACGGCGGCAGAGATCGTCGTAGTGGTGGCTACGGTGGCGGCGGACGAGACAATCGTCGTCGGTACTAGAAACCACTGACAAGACCAAGGCTTCATTGCAGCTGATTAGTTGCGGACGGGCAATCAGTTGATTGCTCGTCACAATCTTTCTTTTTCTGACATTGTTCATTAACAATGGCACCGTTATTGGAGTCCACCTTGAATGAAGATGTAGCCTAACCTTCTCTTTTGCATTATCATTGAAAGTGGGAACTGAAATTCCACGACCAACAAGTTAGGAAATCAATGACCAGAATTAGTGCGAACATAGAGAAGAATCTGGCAGTTATTCGAAAGTGCCCTTGTACTGTATCCTAGAATGGTTATTATCTAGTTTTATCGAGATTACTGCAGATGCCGAAATAGGAGTTCACTGAATGGAAGAAAAACCAGTCCCCATTTTGCTGAAAGTTGTCGCACTTGGGGATTATGCAGTGGGAAAGACAAGCTGCATCAGAAGATATACTGATAACACATTCAGAGAAGAGTACAAGTCTACAATTGGGACTTCTTTCTATGTAAAATCGCTTGATCACACAAATCCGTCTGGTCGAAATTTGCGCATCCGAGTTGTGCTATGGGATTTGGCTGGTCAGCCTTCGTATAACGAGTTGAGACAACGCTATATGGATGGCGCCCTGATAGGTCTGATCATATACGACGTGTCAAGACCTTCCTCATTCATGACCATTCATGATTGGTTCATGAAGTTTGTAGCAGTCTGTCCTAAGGCTAGTGTAGTCGTGCTGGCAAACAAAGTAGACTTGAAGGATAGAAAAGTACCAGTTGAGGCGGGGAAGATGCTCGCTGATTGGTTAGACGTGAAATATTTCGAAGTTTCAGCAAAGACAGGAGAGAATATCGAAGAGATATTCAGCAATCTAGTCTTCCAGCTGCGTGAGGTTAAAGACGCATAATACCACGTCGGGTCGTAAGCCATATAACGAGGACACAACTAGCGACCCATCGTCTAGGCTCAGGAGTGTCCGAGTTGACCGAACATAAGAAACTCTACGATTCAGTTTTCGATTTGTTAGAAAAACATGACAAGTGGATGCAGAACACTATCAACCTAATTGCTAGTGAGAACGTATCATCCCCTGCTGTCAGGTCTGCCATTGTATGTGACTTTCGAGACCGCTATGCAGAAGGCTGGCCCGGTGAGAGGGTCTATGCAGGATGCAAGTACATCGATGAAGTTGAACTAATCTGCATTGACCTTGCAAAGAAGCTGTTCAATGCCGAGTTTGTGGATGTAAGACCCATATCAGGGGTCGTAGCAAACCTGGCAATGTACACCGCTGCAATGGATCCTGGTGAAAGGATGATGGCACTCTCTATTGCACATGGGGGCCATATCTCGCATGCAAGAAAAGACCTTGGAGGGACTGCCGGTCAGATAAGAGGGCACAAGGTGCGCAACTGGGTGTTTGATGAGGAGGAGTTCAACATTGACGTTGATGCAAGTATAGACCTGATTAGGAAACTTCATGAGAGAGGCGATGAGATCAAGTTTCTTCTCTTTGGAGGCAGCGTTTTTCCATTCCCACATCCTGTGAAGGAATTTCGCAGTATTGCGAATGAGTATGGGATGACAATTGGATATGACTCTGCCCACGTGTCTGGTCTAATTGCTGCAGGTAGGTTCCAAGACCCCTTTGGGGAAGGAGCGGACATTGTGACCGCATCTACACATAAGACAATGCCTGGCCCACAGCATGGAATTGTGTTGGCAAAAGAGGAGTTTGCAGAGCGCATCAAGAGAGCATCGTTCCCAGGGCTACTCAGCAATCATCACCTTCACAACGTCGCGGGTCTCGCAGTGGTGCTTGCGGAGATGATGGAGTTCGGTGTTGAGTATATGGATCAGATTCTCAAGAACGCCAAAGCTTTGGCACAGGCACTCCACGAAAGAGGCTGGAGCGTCATTGGTGAGCATAAGGGCTTCACGGAGTCACATGTCATTCTAGTAGACGTGACTGAAACCCCAATGAAGGATGGGAGCGTAGTTGAGGAAGAGCTCGAGGACGCAAATATCATTATCAATAGGAATCTCTTGCCCTGGGACAAGAAGAGAGGCAGAGATTATAGATCTCCTGGTGGCATCCGCTTGGGAACAAGCGAATTGACTCGTCTTGGAATGAAGGAGTCTGAGATGGACGCTGTTGCAGAGTTCATGACTCGTCTGGTGATAAAAGGAGAGAAGAAAGAGAAGATTGCTGCTGATGTTTCCGAGTTTCGAAAAGACTACCAGAAGGTGCACTATGCGTTCGACACTGAAACTGATGCATATGCACATCTGAGGTTCATGTAAGAGCCTATAGAGCGGCCCCTAAGGGGGATGATGCAATGGATATCAAGGAAGCTCAAGACCTGATTCGTCGGATCTATATTGAGAGGGACAAAGATCGAGGATTGGAACGCACTCTTCTGAGAACATTCCAAGAGCTCGCTGAACTGAGTGATGCGATCTCCAAAGATAGAGGATTGGAATACATCGAGAGTGAGATTGCAGATGTCTTTGCATGGGTGATCTCAATTGCAAATCTCCTGGAGATTGACTTGGGGGAAGTGTTACTTAACAAGTACAATAATGCCTGTTCAAGATGTGGCAAGACTCCTTGTGAATGTCTGGATAACAGATAGCCAAGAAGGACTCAAATCCTCGTATGGCACTGCAGAAAGTAGTGATTACTCATGAGTAGACGAAGTCTGTATTGTCGTGAATGCGGAACATCCATTCCTGCTGGAGTGGAGAAATGTCCTAAATGCGGGAATCCTGTTTCCCAGACCCCTCCGTCTGTGGAAAGGAAATCTATTGGTACATCAAGCTCAAGTCAGCCACGGAAATCAGTCCTTGGTGATCTGAGTTCCAGGAGTGAAGAGAAATCTGGCAAATATCAGATTGCTGGTGAATTCATATTGAATACGAAGACCGGTGATGTCTGGAAATATGATGAGAAATCGAATAAATTCAAGGTAGTAGAGAGAGAAGACTCCGTCCTCACTTCTGTGGAGAAAGCAAAGTCATACATTGATCAATCGGAAGAACTTGATGCAAGAATAAAAGATTGGGAAGGAAAATTGTCAGAAATGGGCGAGGACTCTCAATTGGCAAACATAGATCTGCAAAATGCGATGCAGAAACAACAACAGACCATGCAAATGATATCGAACATCTCAAAGGTATTGCATGATACAGCTATGGCTGTAATAAGAAAGATTGGGTAGATTCTGATTTGTTCGCATGTCGGAAGGATTAAAAACTCAGAGCGGGGTCAAATGACCAATCAGGAGATGCAAAGGCATGCCTAAGACCCAAAAGAAACGCAGGAAGAAACGTGGAGAAGGTCCGATGCCATCAGGCGGAGCCGGACTTATACGTTTCTTCGAGGACGAGACACCTGGAATCAAGGTGGGTCCCACAATGGTTGTGATATTTGCAGCTCTACTACTGATTGCCACAATAATGGCCCATATCGCAACCCAGTTCGAGTGGATATAGAACAGCCTCCGCATAGTTTCAAAGGCACATGCCCTAAGGGTTATAAACAACACAGAGTCGGGTCCCAGAGCCCGAAAGTGGTGATTCGCATGAAGATCAAAGGCGAGCTCAGAAAATACTGTCCTAGATGCAAAAGCCATACTATACATGCCATATCCACATACAAGGCAGGTAAGAGACGAAGCATGGCTCAGGGCGAGCGCAGGATGAAGAGGAAGACAAAAGGTTACGGGTCATTCCCGAAGAACATCCAGAAGCGTTTTGCAAAGACGACAAAGAAGACTGTGCTCAAATACAAGTGCAAGGATTGCGAACACACTTTCCAGACGAAAGGCATGAGACTGAAGAAGCTAGAAGTTCTTCGGGTATAGGTGAAGATAATGACTAAGGGAGAGATAGTTCAGCAGCCGAGATCCCGGTTTCTGAAGGTCAAGTGTCTAGATTGCGAGAACGAGCAGATTATCTTCGCACACGCTACGACCGAAGTGAAATGCCTGAAGTGTGAAAAGGTTCTAGCAAAGCCTAGTGGCGGCAAGGCCAAACTTGAAGCCATAGCACGGGAAATCGAAGAATTATCATGAGAGCGAAGGATTCTACAGAACCTGTCAATTCCTTCTCTCACTCCCAAATCTATATTAGCAGACCCATGTGGATTCCCCAGAGGAGAAGAGATAATGGTCCTGAAACGTGCAGAATGGCCGCAACCAGATGAGTATGCTATTGCGGTCGCTTCTAAAGTAGCCCCATACGGAGCATATGTCAAGCTTCCAGAGTTTGGCGACAAAGAGGGCTTTATCCATATATCAGAGATTAGTAGCACGTGGGTCAGGAATATTCGAAATCACATTCACGAGAACCAACGCGTGGTTATAAAGGTCCTACAGGTTGATATCCAGAAACGGCACATCGACTGCTCTCTGAGAAGGGTCTCAACGGAAGCTAAGAGAGCAAAGAACAATGAATGGAAACGAGCACAGAAAGCAGAGAAGCTCCTTGAACTTATAGCAAAAGAGAATGGCATTACTCTTGAGAAGGTATATGAGAAGATAGGCTGGCCGATGGAGGATGCCTTCGGGGAGATCTACAAGGGTCTTGAGCTGGCTTCTGACATTGGTGTGGAAGCACTGGAGCATGTTGAGTCAACAAAGAAGCTCAAGAAACAGATTGCCGACCTCGCCAAAGCGAGAATTGAGATTCCGTCGATTGAGATTGAAGGTGAGATGAAGATCCTTGTTCCAGGTCCAGAGGGCGTAGAGGTCATTAGAAAGGCGCTATCGGAGGGTCTCACTCTGGGACAGTCGAGGGAAAAATCAACTGTTGAGATTTACACACTTGGTTCTCCAAGATACAAGCTAAGGATACAGAGCCCTGATTATCAAGAGGGAGAGCAGATCCTTTCAGAGATTCTGAAGAGAGTCACGAAAATCGTAGAAGGGAAAGACGGCTCGTTTGAGTTTGACAGGAAGTAGTGGTATGACCCGCCTCTTCAAGTGTATAGACTGTGACCAATATACTCTGGAGGAGGAAAAGTGCCCAGTATGTGGAGGGCCAGTGGTGTCCCCCAAACCTCCAAAATATAGTCCTCAAGACCGATACGGGAAATACCGAAGAGATGCCAAACGAAGAGCGAAGGCTCAGTCTGAATAGTTGAAAGAAACCGATGGCGATTGGCCGTGACCAATCGCACTTTGATCTAGTACAGTTCTACTTCGACCCAGAACGTAACCCAGTCGGAGTCGAATGTTGGCTCGCCACTCTTGACATTGTTCCAGAACAACAACCGAATCTGATAGTTCATTCCAGGAATCATAGCTACGTCCTGCGTATCGTCACTACCCAGTGGAATCATGAACTCGATCACATTCTCTCCACTTGCAAACTGTGAAGAATTCGTACCTGAGGAGTCTTCAACCCACGACCCGTCATAGGCGATATGCCCATCATAGAACTCGTGCCCATTATAGTCTACTAGACGAATATCTCCATCGCCAGGAGAGCCAAGCGGAGCAATCTGCAATCCGAAAGCATCCTCACCCTTCGTGTAGTTGTCCATCTGTATTCCATAGTAGATATGGGTCGAGTTGATTGCAGTGTGTACGGTTGCCCCGTACTTGCCACCAAACACAACATCATAGGTGTTCAGATTGTTTGACTCCCAGGCGGATATATTACCATCAAGTTTTATCCCGCTTAAAGAGGGATAGGCCGGGGACAGGTCTGGTGCTATCCAGTCAGCAGCGGTACGATTCAGGTATTGCTCATACATTGTGTAGTCAATCTCGTATATCTTGACGGTTCCGAGATTGGAGCTTGTGAACGGATTTATGAAAGCCCCATGCAACTCAACTGGCATATGCGATATCCATCTCTCGTCCTGTTGATAGTATTGATCCATCGCGACCCTGTCAGTCGAGAGACCCATGGCTTGACCTTCCTCTTGAGTGACCGGCTCGCCAAATACCATCAGCTTGTAGAGCGTAGAATCGAAGAAGGGATCAAGCATATACTCTGTTTCAATGACATCCGTAGTTTCAGGATTGTCTCCCAAGTACAATGCATCGTCTATGAGGTTGGGACCGAACCTGTCCTCAGCGATTCGAACCATCCAAGGCCACTTGCCATCATCGCCGCCGGCCCATGAAGTTCGATGGCCGAAATAGACCAACACATGTGTGGTATTCCACAGCTTGAATGTCTTCAAGGACTCTGTCAGGTTTAACGCCATCAAAGCATAGCCCATTAACGCAATTTGCGTCCGATTCCATGTTGCATTATCGACTATCGTTTCTGCCTCTCCGGCCCCATTTATCCAATATCCGTAGTCCCACCAGCTAGCCACAATGGCGTCATCTGGTAGAACATCACGAACGTAGGTCATAGAGGTCTGCCAGTCCGTGAAGCGTGCACCATCTGAGAGTGAGTCCTGTGCAAACTCAGGTGGGCCTAGGTATCTGTTGACATAGTCCGCTCCAAGATACAGATTGAGTGAGAGAAGCAGTGCCACAAATGCAAAGGCCACAATAGCGTGCTCCGATGTCAAGGACGAGCTCATTCTGAATCTCCGCCTCTCAAAGACGGACTTCTGCGTGACTACCTTCGCAAACGGTGATAGAATTCCATTTGCTGCAACCGCTGAGAGAACAGCCACGCCAGGTGCCAGAATTAAACTAAGCCGAATCATGCTACCTGTGAAGTATACGGAAGTCAGACCAAAGAGGAACATCAGCCAGTCCTCATCGCGACCGCGCCTGAAGAGGAAATACATTCCGAGGGGGAAGAAGAAGATCAGAATGTTCATTGTATGATAGAAGCTTCCCCATGGACTAGGCAAATGCTCTGCAACTGAGGCAAAGATTCTCTGGTCCAGACGGGTAAAAGGATTAATGACTGTAAGAAACTTGCTCCCCAATGTCACTATTGGATTGGATGTGAAGGGTCGGATACCAAGCTCTACTGTTCCTGCATATCCAAGATATGCGGCAATTCCCGCTATCGGAGTGATTAGCCCTATCAAGATTGGCTTCATGTGAGGTGCTAGGAATGTTGCAGTGGTTTCTCTATAGCTCTCAACACGTAGCCATATCTCGTAGCCTGCAAGCAGTATTCCAACACCGATTGGAGCCAAAATGGAAAATGTTGTGAGGTTCTCAAACCCATTACGTGGTATGAGCCCTCCAATGAAGATACCAAGTGTCACAGTGATCAGATATGAGCTTAGAAGGCGCCTGCTATAGCGTCCGGTGATAAGCATCAAGCCTGCATAGAGAGCGAGCAAGCCAAGGAGAAAATCGCCCCCTCCCCATGATATGAGGAGATAGCCCAAAGCCAGACCAGCACCTATCGCCGAGGGTAGAGAGCCTCGTTTTAAGCTCCTAATATAGAAGAATGTAGAAACTACGATGGCGAGTACCCCTACGCACTCATTGTCAAAGAAACCGGCTATTGTTCTCTGAATGAATGCTGGAATAAACGCTAGGAGGAGTGCACTGAGAAGGCCTACTGTGTTGTTCATGAGTTCGCGTCCCAAGAAGAATGCTGCAACCGCTGTGAGCGCTCCTAGAAAGGCTGGCATGACTAGGGACACTGTCAGAACATCAACACTGATTCCAATTCCATTGAGTATGAAGTAGAAGAATGCACTTGTGAAAGGTACTCCAACATATGTCGTAGTGGTGATGTCACGACCAAATGGGACCCATGTTGTTTGATCAAACCACGTGAAGAAGGCCCCATAACCGTTATCGACCACGTAATCAGTGACCTTCAATTGAAACCATGGATCGAATGCCCGGAGAATTGGTTGTGAGTTAAGAAGTGGGTATAGACGCAGTATTAACGCTGCGAAGAAAATGATGACCAAAGCCGTGACCACGACCACGGAACCACGTGAAATCTTTGCCTTCGGTCGATGGAATACTTGCTTAAGGAACCTACCTGCCGACCGTTTGAACTTCTCATATCTGGACATATGGAGTGTTCTCTCCGTTCTGACTCGAAGTCATCCGTGCAGATTCTGGTTGTGCTAAAAAGGTTGCTGTTAGTATTACTGCTGTACAGCTGGTTTTGAAACAATAATTAACGTCATCAGACGGCGGCGCTTCTATGGAAATGAGAATCTTGGATCAGAAGCCAAGAATGTCATTCAGCGGAAGCTATGAGTTCGCTGTAGGCCTTGGCATCCATAAGAGCGTCTATCTCGGCATCAAGATTGGATGGCTTGATCTTGAACATCCAACCTTTACCATAAGGCTCCTCGTTAACCAGCTCAGGAGCATCCTCGAGGCTGGAGTTGACCTCAACAATCTCTCCAGAGAGGGGCGAGAATATGTCAGAAGAAGCCTTCATGGACTCAACCAGACCGCATTCAGAATGCGCTTCAACACTGGAGCCAACTTCTGGCAGCTCCACAAATGTGATCTCATGGAGTGAGTGCTGAGCGTAGTCTGTTATGCCTACAATTGCAAGATCGCCCTCGATCTTGATCCATTCATGATCCTTACTGTATTTCAATTCATCAGGGACACTGGTTCCTTCAGTCATGATGGCCCACCGTTGTTTCCCGGAGTATGCATGCTACCTTTAAATCAAACGGCTAGTCAAGAAGACCGTGTTGAGCCGTATTTCTCTGGGTCATAGAAGGGCCACTTCGTCACTCTGGCCTTTCTGAGGCGTCCCTTGATATCAATCTCGATGATGTCATCCTCCTCCACGACGCCTGGCTTCACATAGGCCAAGCCGATTCCATTCCGAAGAAGCGGCGACATCACTCCACTAGAGACCTTCCCGATTGAATCACTCTCAAAGAACACATCATAGTCCTTCCGGGGCACACCACGATCAATCATGACCAATCCTATTCGGGTCTTTGCGACCCCCTCTTCCTTCTGTCGCTTGAGCTCATCATAGCCAATATAGTGAGGGTCCACTTTGAACTTGACTGCATACGGAATCTTTGCCTCCAGGGGGGAAGTTTCCTCGTCAATGTCATTTCCATATAGTACCAGGCCGGCCTCCAGTCGTGTTGAGTCACGAGCTCCAAGACCGCAGGGTTTGACTCCAAACTCCTGGCCTTGTTCAAGCAGGAGTTCCCAGAATTCAATTGCCTTTCTCTTTCCCTCAACACTGCATGGAGTATCAAGCACCAGAAGCTCAGCTCCATCCTCTCCAGTATACCCCGTGCGACACAGGTAGACTCTGTATCCAGAGAGGTCTACAAGATTGCTTGTGAACCTGCCATATTCACTCAGATCTCGTCCGGCAATCTTGCTTAGTAATGCCATGGCCTTCGGACCCTGGACTGCTATCATGGTAATCTCGTCTGTACGGTCGTCTACCTCAACATCGAAATCCTTGAGGTGCTTATTGAGATGGATACTGATCTTGGGTCCATTGACTGCATTGGTGACCCAGATATACTCTTGTTCATCAACATGATATAGCATGAGGTCATCATGAATGCCCCCTTGCTCATTCAGACATGTGGTATACTGACCGCCATTTACATTTAGCTTGCTAACATTATTCGAAGTCATTGTCTGAAGAAACTCTGAGGCCTGTGGGCCCTTTATGAAGAAACGAAACATGTGTGACGTGTCGAAGATGCCCACACCATTCCTCACAGCCATATGCTCTTCGCGAATGTCTGTATAGCGGACTGGCATCTCCCAACCTGAGAAGGGGACTATATCGCCGTGGCTTTTGTGCCAATCGTAGAGTTGAGTTTGCTTGAGCGGTGTGTTCATCAAATTTCACCAGGGGTGGGCTAAGGTGGCTATGAACATGTTAAGACTTTGATGGTACATTTGAGATTCCGTTATCCTTTATTGTGTTCACCTATACCCCCGACTGAGGTCATTTATAGTGACTCCCTATACAGTCAAAATTGATCGTCTTGAAGTTGGAATCAATTCTACAGCTCGTGTGATGGGAGTCATAAACCTCTCTTCAGAGTCCTTCTACTCCGGCTCTGTTGTGACCTCAAAGGAGGAAATCCCCAAGACAGTCAAATTGATGGAAAATGATGGCGCAGATATGATTGATGTTGGTGGAGCCTCCACTGCTCCTGAGAGTGTGTATGGCACTCAGAAGGTGTCTGCAAAAGAGGAACTGGAAAGAGTGAGAGATAGCCTTGAAGAAGTTGTGGATAGTGCTAGCGTTCCGGTATCAATTGACACTACTTCATCCAAAGTAGCTGAGTTTGCTCTGGATTCTGGTGCATCACTTGTCAATGATATATCAGGTCTTCGAGCAGATTCAAAGATGGCAACACTCGTTGCAAAAAGAGATGTTCCAGTAGTATTGATGTCACTGTGTGAGAAACCTTGTAATACCATTAAGCAGTCGCTACGTGCACTTAGTGAAAGTCTGAAGTTGGCTCACGGCGTAGGCATCGCAAACGAACGGATTATCGTGGATCCAGGGATTGGGTTTGGAAAACCTCTCGAAACTGATTTCGAACTGGTTCGGCATCTGAAACGATTTACTATGTGGGGCCATCCCGTTCTCGTTGGAGTTTCAAGAAAGGCATTCATCGGAGATCTGCTTGGGCAGACGGATCCGAAAGACCGGTTAACAGGGACCATTGGAGCTACATCGGTCGCAGTAGCTAGAGGTGCCAGTATTATCAGAGCCCATGACGTCATGGAGGCAAAACAGGCTGCGTCTGTGGGAGAGAAACTTAGGAATTGGACTAGAGAAACTGAACGAGATATCGAGCTTCTGGGGATTATAGACGAGAGGGCGGCCGAGATAGCCATTGAACAGATTGGTACTGGAGTCGATATCAGACGAGCCCTCTCTAGGAAAGCTGTCACTCTTAGTCTCCTTCTCAAGAACATCAAGACTCCAGCAGCTCTGATTATCAAGCAAGAAATACTCGCACTAGGCGGAGATGCAGCCTATCATGCTGATGTGATTGACTCTGGGGTAGACCGGACAGGTATCCTAGTCATGGGAACGCCGCTTCAGCTTGAAAGACTCACTGGCAAATTACTTCGAATGGATTACTTTGGGCTGCCTAAAGTTGGCAAGGCCATCAGAAACCTGATGGAGAAACGAGAGAAGAATCTAGGGTGATTCGAATGGAATGGAAGGACTGGGAACCCCATTACAATCGGATTGTCCACAGGCTAGCACTTGATCCTCAAGCAGACCGTGATGCCACATCACTCTTAGACTCGCTTCTCAAAGACCACCTGCAGGGCCCAATCCTTGGAAGACTTGAGAAGACAATCGAAAACAAGAATGTTGTAATATGTGGTGCAGGACCTTCATTGGAGCGGCATCTCAGGACAACGATCCCGTCAAGAGGGCTCACCAACGCGGTCTATGTGGCTTCTGATGGTGCAGCCTCTGCTTTGCTGGAGTTCGATTACAAATGCGATATACTTGTGACAGATCTAGACGGTGACCTTGATGCCCTGAGAGAGGTTATTCGGAGGGGAGCAATACCAATAGTGCATGCGCATGGAGATAACACGGACAAAGTTTCGGAGTTTGTTCCAGGACTATACACCATACTTGGAAGCACACAAGTTGAGCCTACGGAACATGTCTTTCTCTGGGGAGGGTTTACAGATGGAGACAGAGCATGCTATCTTGTTTCGCATTATAATCCAGCTTGTGTGGTTCTGGCAGGAATGGACTTTGGTGCCATAGTCGGGAAATGGTCCAAACCAGGACATAAATCCAATTTCGCAGCAGATGAAAGAAAGAGAGAGAAACTGGCGATAGCGCGTGAGCTCATCTCAAATCTGGAGTCTCGTGTCAATCTCGACATCATCTTCTTGAAATAGGGTATGATACAGGAATATTGTCATCCTATCTTGAGTGCGAACATGTAACTAAAGACTAGGAAAGCCACTCCAGCGAGGATCATTCCCAACACGAGAAGCCTTGTGGCATAGCCAGGCTGAAAGACATACTTTGAGGAATAATACATGAGACCAAGACCAATGACTCCAATCATAACCACGACTGAGGCCACGATACCTTCCATCCCGAGCTGAACGTCAATCCCTGGTGCAATGAGAATAGGTGCGCCGCTGCCGGAGGGGTTACCAGCAATGGCCGGTGGCGTCCGAATCAGAGTGTAAATGTTGCCACCTAGTATGAACAGAATAGCTATGAAAGCAAGTCCAAACAGAACAATATCCGGAGGCCTTTGGGGCATCCCAAACCTTGGTCTTGTGAGTCGTACTCTTGGCTTAATGATGAATTTTGGCCACCAGGGCAAGTCAGCACACCTTGAGCGGTTTCGTTTGGCGGTCTGCTTTTAAGACTATCGTGGGATGGAATTCTGTACCATACGTATGTGAGGCGAGATAGCTGTCAAGGGTTCTGATAATCTCTGAAAAGCCAACCGCAGCAAAACGGATAGCTCAAGCACTGGATGAGAGTGGGGCACCCAAAGAGGTGAAGCAGCGAGGCGCCTCCTATTTCGAGTGCAACAGGACTGGCGACAACTTGATTGTTGTATATGCTCTTGGTCACCTGTTCGAGCTCCGACAGACTGAGAAAGGCTGGAAATATCCCAGACTGTCAGCAGAGTGGGTACCAAGATATGAGGTCGACAAAAAGGCGACTGGAATCAAGCCGATAATTCGCCTGATCAAGAACCTATCTAAGGACATAGACCAGTATGTCATTGCTACAGACTTCGACATTGAGGGAAGCCTCATCGGATACCTAACCCTCGCCTATGCATGCAAAACAGATGCTGGTAAGGCAAAGAGAATGATATTCTCGACTTTGACCAAGGCAGAGCTTGAGAGAGCCTATGATAACATGTCAGACACCCTAGACTTTCCCATGATAGAGGCTGGTGCAGCCAGGCATGAGGTGGATTGGCTATATGGAATCAATCTGACCAGAGCCCTCACCTTGGCGATAAAAGAGGCCTCAGGCTGGTTCAAGATAGTCTCTACAGGAAGGGTTCAAGGTCCGACTCTTGCACTTGTCGCCGAACGTGATCAATCGATAAACAGTTTCGTGCCCACTCCGTATTGGACTATCCTGACACTGGGGGTGCTCAATGGGCACGAGTTGGAACTTGAATACTCGAAGAAACGGATTGCAGTGAAGAAAGAAGCGCTTGCAATTGCAGATGACTTGAAGGGAGAATCGGGCATTGTTGATGGGATCAATAGCAAGAGGAACACTCAGACGCCTCCCGTCCCCTTCAACTTGTCTGGGCTACAGTCTGAGAGCTATAGACACTTTGGTTTCAAACCAAGTAGAACGCTAGCAATTGCTCAAAAGCTATACCTTGAAGCTCTCATTTCGTATCCAAGAACTGGTAGTCAGAAGATACCTTCCAGCATCAATGTGAGAGAGATACTTGACAATCTGAGCAAACACAAGAAATATGCAGGGCTTGCTAAACAGGTCCTCGTTGCTGGGAAGCTCACCCCAGCCCAAGGGAAGAAAGACGATCCGGCACACCCGGCCATTCATCCGACAGGAGCCAGACCAGCAAAGAGATTGACCCCAAGCGAAACTAAAGTGTACGACCTCATTGTCCGCCGGTTCTTCGCTCTATTTGGCGAGAATGCAGTAAAAGAGAGCATGCGAGCAGACATCTCGTGCAAAGACCACCTGCTCTATGCAAGAGGGCTCAAAATCCTCAGGAGAGGATGGATGGACTATTATGAGCCATATGTCAAACTCAACGAGAGGATTTTGCCGACTATAGCTGAGGGGGACTCAGTACACCTTGAGTCTGTTAGAGAGGAGGGGCGATTCACATCACCACCTCCACGCTTTAACCCATCAAGTCTACTCAAGATACTTGAGAAAGAAAACCTGGGGACAAAAGCCACAAGGTCTTCGATTGTTGATTCGGTGAGGTCAAGGGGATATACACTTGGCGACAAGTTCGAACTGTCCACACTTGGATACGCTTTACATGAAACCCTTAGCCAGTATGTCCCAAAGATACTTTCTGCAGAGTTCACAAGGCGATTGGAGGAGGAGATGCAAGGCATTCTAGAGGACCGTCTTGACCGAGAAAGGGTGTTATCACATGCACGAGAGGACCTACAGGAGCTACTTGGGGTGTTCCAGTCACAGGAAGAGAGCATTGGGAAGACGCTCGTCAACGGGCTGCAACGCTATTGGAAAGAGAGCGAGGAGATAGGGCCTTGCCCCAAATGCGGTGTGGGCAAGCTTGTCATTATTCGATCTCCACGAACTGGGAAAAGGTTCGTAGGATGTACTCAATACAAGGATGGAGGATGCGATCAGACATACCCACTGCCGCAGAAGGGGTCTATTTTGCCGTTGAACAAGAAATGTCCATACTGCGGACATCACATGATCAAGATTTCAGGACGACGTCCCTGGGAGACCTGTGTGAACTGGACAGAGTGCCCTGGACGGCAGGATGAGCTTAGGGAACTCGAGAAACGTCGAGAGAAAGCAGCAGAAAAGAGAGAGGGAGCAGCTGATGAGTGAGTGCCCAATCTGCGGTCGGCCCAATGATGTCGGAGGCCACTTTTGTCAGTATCATCGACTTGCATCTGACAATCTCCAGAAAGAGTTTGACAACTGGACCAATGCAATGGATGTAGACTGGGACTCCTTTCTTGATCATGTGTATGCCACTGAAGGTGCTGGGAGATGGGTTCGAGAAGTCATAGAACACATCAAGTCAGAAGATGGTTCTTTAAGATAGTCATCAGTTCCATCACAATAACTTGATTCAACGTGCTCATTGCCACAACAACCATGCATGACTGATTGGTCATTGCGGACACTCTCTCGGCAATGGTGCGGACAAGGGCTGCATCCAATCCAGCTGAGAATAATCCAGTTGATGTTGGTTCTGACCTCCCATGGCCTGGGGGTATAGCCACTGCCGAAAGACCAAGTCGAAACTTGTTAGAATCAGAGATTAGAACAAGTGTGCCGTTTTCAAAATCCATTATTCTAAACATAATCTTGCCTTGACTGGTATCAGACACGAACTGCCTAATGTCATCAAACTCCATCAGTGACACCCAGCTATTCAAGATGTGTTCTGTAATAAAGCAGTAACGGCTGGTGGCAGAGCAACAGCGTTATCAATGGTACAACTTCCAGAATAGTGAGAACTCTATGACTGAGAAGCATACATACCACGACTTCTTTCCTTATCCGAGTGCTCGAGCCGGTCAAGAAGAGATGATGGCAGGTATTGAGAGCGCTGTAAGAGAGGGGACGCACATATGTACGGAGGCCCCAAATGGATTTGGAAAGACTTGCGCAACGCTCAGTGGAGTTCTCCCATGGATAAGAGAAACCAAGGGCAAAATTCTCTATTGCGCCAGAACTCATAGACAATTGGATCGTGTTGTTGAGGAGCTGGATGCCATCCTTGAGAAGAACGATGTTAGCGGGGTTTCTTTTCGTGGTCGACGTCATATGTGTATAAACGAGTTCGTCCTTGAGAATGCAGACTTTGTGGCGCCAATAAGTGAAGTCTGTGGTCAGCTAAAGGTAACTCGACGATGCATCTATTATGAGAATCTCAGAATTGCGGGATCGCCAGCGACCTTACTTGAAGACATGCCAAAACGAGTATTGACTGCGCCGGAAATGGTGGAGATAGGAAGAGGCAGGTCTATCTGTCCGTATGAACTTGCCAAAAGGCTGGCAAAAGTCGTTGACGTGATAGCACTATCATATCTCTATGTCTTTGATCCATGGATTATGGAAACGTTCATGCCCGAGCTTGAAACTCCCTTGTCGAAGATGGTCCTTGTCCAAGATGAGGCGCATAACGTACCATCTACGGCTCTTAGTTCAGCGAGTGACTCTCTCACAATTGGGACGATTAGGCAAGCTATGCGAGAAGCCACGACGTATAATGACTCCACATCAGAGGAGTTCTCTCGAGGGCTCGCAAAATGGATTCTGGACCAGACTGTGGGCATGGCAGAAACTGATGAGAAGGGAATTGACCCACAGACAGTATTTGATCAAGTCTTTCAAATTTCAGGATTGGACCCTGAAACAGATGTTCTGGTGCATATGAGGGACTTGGGAATCAATATACGAAGAGGACTCCTCAAGGCTGGTAAGTTCCCACGTTCGTTTATTCACAGGGTAGCAGACTTCATGATGAGATGGGCAAACTGCATAGAGCGCGATGATTACACGTTCATATTAGCCTCAAGCCGGGGAAGAGGAGAGAATAAGAGGGTATCTCTTGAACTACTCGCCTTGGACCCGACTTCTGTGACCAGTCCAATCTTGAATCGCATTCACAACTCTGTGGCTGTATCAGGAACCATTTCTCCAATGACCGCCTATTCAGAAATGCTAGGATTCGGCAAGGGTGCCATAACAAGTACATATCACAGTCCATTTGCAGCACGCAATAGGTTATGTTTGATAGTTGAAGATGTGGAAACCACCTATCAAGCTCGAAATGATGACATGTTCAAGAGAATGGTCAATCACTGTGTGGCGGTGGCGCATGCAACGCCAGGCAATACGGCCATCTTCACAACGAGCTATTCTATTGGCAAATCACTGTTGAATGTTGGTCTTGAGAAACGGTTGAAAGTGAAGTTGTTTCAAGAGAAACCCGGAATGAAAGGAACAGAGAACGACAAGATGATTGAGAGCTTCAAGCAGAAGGGAGAGGAGGGAGGAGCAGTCCTCTTGGGTGTTCAAGGTGGACGGAACTCTGAGGGCGGCGACTTTCCTGGCCCAACGATGGAAAGCGTTATTGTGGTGGGGGTGCCGTATGCAAGACCAACACCGAGTACAGAGTCTTTGATACAGTATTATGATGCTCGTTTCAACAAGAAGGGGAGGGAATATGCCTATGTTCTTCCAGCAATGACAAGAGCGATTCAGGCTGCAGGGAGACCCGTCAGAAGACTTGATGACAAGGGAGCAATTATCTTTCTAGACCAGAGATTCGCCACACCCTATCTGAAGAGATTCCTGCCATCTTGGTTGGCAGAAGTGGTACAGGTGATACCCGACAACCCCAGCATTATAGCTGAACAAATAGGCGCCTTCTTTGCTGCGGACTATTGATGACTGTTGTCCAGAATCTCGTCCAGAGTAACTTCATTCAGCAAAATGGATTTAGCCTGTGCGGAAGTAAGAATAAGTCTGCCTTCTGTGACTTTGGTGACAAGACGTTTCAATGAACGAACATATCCAGCCTTTGTATCAAGCACGAAATCCTCATCAGAAACAGGACGACCTTTTCGGGAGGCTATTAGTGTGGCGGATGATTTGTCCGATTCTCCTTTTCTGGTTGTATGCCGCTCATCAACCATTTCGACGTGGAATCTTTTGTTGGCTCTGTCTTTGATTCCGCGTAGGTAGAGTGCTGAATATAATCTGGATCCGGTACCGACGCGCACCAGCACAGGACTCCGGAAATGTGTGCGGATGACGGATATCCAATGAAACGTATAATTGGCGGCTATCCGCGGGCTAGATGCTGTGATTGCATAGATGGCTACGCCATCGGCAACGAGTGCCAAACCGAATTTCATTCCTGGGTCAATGCCAATGGCTATGACTGAGGGGTTTCTGATATCTAGGAGCGCCAACATGATTTCAATAGCGGTAGCATCGTCATTGGAATCCTCGTCCATCACTACCAGACGGTTTGCATGGAATTGTGAGGCCTCGGTTTCAGTCGTTATTACAACTTGTGATGCATCGCATTTTTCTTCATCAGGAGCACAAATTATGAAACCAATACCAAGCCGCTTCATGAGGTTCACAGCAAGATAGCGAACTCTTGGGTTCCTTGTAGCAATTGCTACCTCGTACCTTGGCATTACAGCACTCCTTCTGAGTTAGGCTTATCACTTGTCTTGTGACAACATGAAACCGGTGAAGGGTGATTTGATTCTTCCGTCAGGTGTGTCAGTCCTGGACAGGATTCTCAACGGCGGGCTTTCAACCGGTCTGTTTATTCATTTCTATGGAGAGGCAGCATCAGGAAAGACAACCGTCGCCCTTCAATTTGCCAGTGCCGCAGATAGAATTGGTGCAAGAACCATCTATATCAATTCAGAGTCCGCTTCTCCAATTGAAAGGCTGGAACAGATTTCGGGAAAAGAGTTTGAACACATCAAAGACAAAATGATGATTCTATCTCCTAAAGACTTCGAAGAACAGAGTGCCTTGATTGACGATATTGAGTTATACGCACATGATGAAACCAGGCTTGTTGTCATTGACACGTTGACTCGGTTATATCGATCAGTGTTAGACGACCGCGACACTAACTATCTCAACCATCGGGAACTCAACCGACAGGCGGGGGTTTTGAAGGGTCTAGCAAGAGAAAGAGATGTTGCAGTGCTTGTTCTAAACCAAGTGAGGGGAAGCATGGATGGAACTGAGGGTTTTGAACCTGTTGCCAGCAATATCCTTGATTATTGGTCAGACTATATTTTGAAGATGCGTGTTGGAAAAAGAACTGGGGAGAGGATACTGAAAAGATTAAGACCAGAAAGCGAACCCTCCATGTGTAGGCTTTTCCTCACAGAAAGAGGATTGGCGCTGGAACCGGATTAAAAAGAAACAATGAAATGAGCAACTAATTGGGTTCTGTAGGGGTCACGCCAAATGTATGAAGCACTAGCTCTGCTAGAACTATCAGTGTGGTTAGGATTGCCGGCCTGGATTGCCAACGCAACTCCTGTGATATTTGGAGGCGGCAGGCCAATTGATGGTGGCAGAGTTATGCGAGATGGTCACAGAATCCTAGGCGATGGTAAGACGATACAGGGATTTATTGTTGGTGTGTTCTTTGGCACTTTGACTGGTCTTGGACAGTATACTCTAGCTCCATATTTGATGCCGATTTTGGCAGAATTTGTCACTGTAACTCCGAGTATGGAGTATGTGCTATTCATGACTGTGCCTGCTGGTTTCCTTCTCTCTGTTGGAGCACTGGCGGGTGACCTCATTGGATCCTTCTTGAAGAGAAGAGCAAACGTGCAGAGCGGAGGGCCCTCTCCAGTACTGGATCAGCTTGGATTCATAATCATGGCACTCCTCTTTGCCTATCCAATTCTCCGGCCTGAAGGAATCTATGCAGTTTTACTTATTATCACCACATTGATTATTCATTGGGTGAGCAATGTCATGAGTTACCTCTTAGGAATCAAGAAGAACCCATGGTGACCATTTGAAACATATAATTTGGCAGGCCACTACATTTTAAAGCCAAAGGGAGTAGGTGCTACCGGCCCTATCTATTTCGACATTGCCGCAGGGCCAATTGGTTGAGTAAAGCCAATGCTATGACGCGCCGCTTCTACAATACCCGAGTAAAGCAAACCAACAATGAAGGTATCAGCATGAAAGTCGCAGAGTGCATGCAATCTGATGTGGTATATGCCTCCGTCCCTGGAACTAGAGAGGACGTCCTGCAAATCATGGCAGAAAAGCAGGTTAATGGGATCCCTGTCGTGAAGAAGGGCACAAAGACCCTTGTAGGAATGGTCACTAGGAGTGATCTCTTGAGAAAGGCAGATGAACCACAACTGGCCATGCTGATGGTGAGAGACCCTCAGACAGTTTCGCCAAGGACACTGGTGAAGACTGCGACTAAGCTTATGCTGGATAAAGGGTTCAGGCGACTTCCTGTGGTGGATAATGAGGAGCTGGTAGGCCTAGTAACGGTTCCTGACATCTTGGGAGCGGTCCTAGAGGAGAACGAGAAATTCCAGGACGTGAAGGTCGGCGACTATATGAAACCATATATCAGTGCCGCTTGGGAAGAAACCCCCTGCCCACTCGCGTATATGCTGATGGAGATGGCAGGCAAGAATGCGCTGGTTCTTGTAAACCGGGATGGTGGAGTCACAGGAGTGATTACAGTCAGTGACTTCATCCGATTATCTGAAGTGACTACCGAGGACAATGTATCAAAGACATACAGCGGTACTGACTCCTCTGTTGAATGGAGCTGGGACTCAAAGGACTTTTTGGTGGTCACTAAGAAACTGCTTCGACTTCCAAATGTCCCGATAAGGGATGTGATGACTAAGAACATAATCAGCGTCAACGAAGTAAGCACAATTCCAGAGTGTGTAAGGATATTTAGAAAGAACGACATAGATCAGGCACCAGTACTCTCTGCAACAAACAGCCTGATTGGAATGATTGAGGATAGGGACCTGCTCAAACTGGCGCTCGAGGAATAATTGGCTCATTCAAAGAAGTCTGTGAGTTCAGTCTGTTCTGAAATGAAGAGTGAATCAAGAGCTGCATTGATGAGTTTCAGGCGCTGTTGAAGATATTGACTGAGGTCATGCTCGCGCATCATCTTCTCAGCAACTCCAAGATACTTTGAGATATTTCTCTGACTGACCGTGAGCAATAATCCCTCACCGCATCTTGTACATTTGCCAGACATAGGTATTCGACGGTAGACTCTGTTGCATCT
>JBHLPF010000088.1:0-5312 GCA_048939765.1 Promethearchaeota archaeon | reverse complement strand
AGGCTCCATCCAGTGGTGCATCATTAGCATCGGAATCGGTCAGATTAACATGAACACTGACGGTTTCTCCTGCATATGCATCAGGAACCACCGCAGAAAGAACGCCCGAACGAAGGCGGACTTGGAAGGATATTTGCACCCATGCTGCCCGGTATGGATATGATTCGATTGATATCTGCATGGTCTTAATGCCAGGATTTCCAGCGTCTGTGGTATTGATCACAATGCGGTATTTGCCCTGGCCTAGAGCCTCGTAGTCCCAAACGGCTGGAATATCGCCCGTTGCAGTGTAATTAATAGTAATTCCAGCGCCGGCACCATCTATTCCTTCTGCATGATCAAGGTCGGTGAATGTTACAACTATTGTCACATTGTCGGTGTATGGAACGGTATATGGATCTGGAGCGCCGCTAGTGAGCAGTGTGTCAGTAAGCCTGACAGATCCAGTCAATGTGAGCGTTGTCGTGTTTAGGTAGTAGGGTTGTCGACCAGGATCCCACTGGACACTCAGGCTGAACCGATATGTTCCTACATCTCCTAACGCGTCGGTATCCACTGATACGATGTAATTGCCTTGATTCCCTGAGATCCAGAAGTCAGTTCCCTGTACCAAAGATACGTTCAGGCAATCGAAGAGGATAATCGCATTCTCAATGCCCATGCCGCTGGATTCATCCAGAAACGAGAATCCAAGCTGCATGTTGTCACCAAGCGGCGTGCTTAATACTTGGCCGACTGTAACCGAGCCGATTCTGTTGGTTGTTGAAACTCTTGCAGTTGTATTATCAGACCTATGGAATGGTGTCATTTCAGGGAATACTACTGAAACGATGAGCTCATGATTTGTGACTAAGCGGCTGCTTAGGACAGTCGAGTTGATGGTTATCTCGTATTGGTTACTGCCAATGTCTTGGATGGAAAATTGTGGAGCTAAGAGTTCCATCGAACTACCATTGTAAAGCTTGAAGTAACTGAGTGGCACTGAAATGGTACCTCCAGTTCCCAGGTCAATCACTGAAATTGTGAAATCCACTAAGTCCAGAAAGCGAGTCTGAGACGGTGGAGCAACTATCTCTAGATTTGTATAACGAAGGATGGTAGTCAGAACGATATTCAGGGTTGCGTTAGCATAGAACGGTGCAGTCTGTGACCAATTTGCATAGACAGTAATTGGGGTTGGGCCAATTCCATCCAAAGATTCTGTATCAATAGAGAGGAGATAGAGTCCACCTGATAGGGAGGTCAAAGTGTAGTCTGTACCAAAGACGAGCGGGACGCCCGACTTCCGAACAGTTATGCTGGCTCCTTGTATTTCTCCATAGACATCCACATCCCGGTAAAGGATAGTGAAATTAATGCTATCAAGATACGGCGTTGGCTGCGGCGCTTCATTCAACTCGATTGTAGAAGCTCTGTTTCGGAACTGAATACGCACGAAGGTATCTGCTGGTTCATAGTACGGTGGAGAATCGGCATAGCTCATGTTGAACCAAAGAACGTAAGCAGTGCCCACCAAGAGCTCTGGATGGTTGGAGGTCTGCACAGTAATCAAGTAGTATTCATTAAAGGCTTCCCAAGAACTGACAAAGAACCAAGTGCTCCCATTCAGTATCTCTATCGAAACATCATTGGTAGAATTCTCAATCATATCCAGGTTGAGAAGATCTTGATAGTACAGGATAATCTCGATGGATGTGTTGTAGGCTATCCTACCAACAGGTTCAGATGAGAGGAATGTAGTCCTTGGCCCGACAACAAATGACTGTGTCCCAGTTCTATTCGCCAGGTAGAATAGCGATGTGGTCAAGGTCACATTCAAGTCATGGACTCCAAGCATTCCTGCATATGACGTATTCAAACTGATTTGGTAGCGTCCGTCATTCAAGTCGATCCATGAATAGAACGAGGCACTGATTTCTGGTCCACTTGATCCATCATAAAGGACCAGTGTGGCGCCTGAAACGCCTTTAGGAGTTCCAGTGACATCGGTCCAGGTCACGGTGAATGTGACCACATCGTTAAATGGTGATGGGGGAGGTGGCGTGTACTCAAGAATGGTGAGTCGTTGAATAATCGAAATGAAGACAGTCCGTCCGGTTCTATTCGCATAGAATGGCTCTCCAAACCACTCGACGTCAAGTGTGAAGGGAACTTGCCCAACACTATCAGTTACCAATTGGCTCGTATTGAACGACACTGAGAATATTCTTGTGAGCGGATTGTATGCAATTGTGAAATCAGGGATTCCAAGCGTCACTATCATATTGGAAGCATTGCGAATCGACTCGGATAGGCCGCCCGTTACATCTTCAAAGGTGAAGGAAAATGTCGCATTCTCACCATAAGGGGTAGGTGACGGTGGAATAACAGAGACGAGTGTATCTCTTGGTAGAATCCGCACTGTGATGATGTCAGTTCTGTTTGTATAGTATGGCTCTGCCCCGCTAGTCCAATTGACATAGACCACCATATGCAGTGCACCAACAAGCCCAAAGACTGTGGTGTTGAACTCCACAGAATATCGACCCGGATAAAGGCTGGGATTGACCTCCCAGATACTCAACTGCGAGGTATCGACAGCCACTTCCTGGAAGAGCACATAGATGTGCACATTCCCTCCTCCATAGCTGATGTTTGTGATACCCTGTCCGGTGTACAGGTCTTTGTACAGGAAGACATAGCTCATGTTATCGAGGTATGGCGTGGGTTCAGATGCTGATAGCAGAGTGTAGCTTGATTCAGCTCCGATGATGTTTGCAGAAACAAGCAGTGTCAGATTGTGGTACTTCTGGACAGTACCAGTCCAATTGAAGTAGATAGTCAAGCTCTGGAGACCAAGTCCCCCAAACTCTGTAGCGTTTATCTGAACTATATAGTATCCAGGCGATGTGTCATTGTAAAGCGTAGACGCCAAGATGCCAGAATCGCCCTCGACATAGTGGACAACCCTTGAGTCCTGAATTCCAGCTAGATTATCGAGATCACCATAATACACCGAGATGTTTAGGAGGGCTTTGTAGCTTGTAGGCTCCACTGCACTCACTAACCTGAAATCGGTGTTATGAGTCCGAATCGTGACCGTGACTGTAAAGACGCCGGCCTGATAGTTGACGCCCTTAGAGAAGTTGAAAGCCACCACTAGATTCTGTTCAAGAGGCGTGTCGTCGAATGTGATGAAGGTAATCTTGTATCTCGGTCGTGGCGCACCAGGCTCATATGTTACGGTAAAGGAACTCCATGTGCCAGTGACCTGGAAGGGGGTTTCATTTGATACAGAGGTACCATGGTCAACATCCCAGTACTCAACATAGAACACTGGCGAGTTGCCTACAGGTATGTCTAATGCAGCCACGGTTGGAATTGCATAGGTGTAGACTACACGAACTAGGAGGGTGAAACTCAACATTTTGGATTCATAGTCTGCGGCTGAAGCTGTGATGTTGAAGCTATAGAATCCTGTATCAAGACCTGTCACAATCAGCGTGACGATGTATGTTCCTTGAATGGTTGGGTGTTCGGAAAACGTGATTGATATTCCTTCGGGGGTCATTGTGGCACCAGTTATCCCTACTCCTCGGTCGACATCTGTGTACTCTAGTGTAATGTTAACATCAGCACCGTACGGGGTTGTTACTTGTGGGTAGTTTGGCGATGACAGAAAACTCCGAGCAGGAGTGTACATGAAATAGACTGCAAGTAGATCAGTTGAGTATCTCGAATCCGAGGGGTCAATTACAATCTCGATGGTGTAATTACCTTGGGTGAAGTATGACTCATCAATGATTAGCCTGTATCTCCCAGGCTGTACCTCTGTGATAGAGATAACATATCCAGAAACAGTAAATTCGCTTTGAAGAAGGCCTGTCAGATTATCATTGTAGAATGGTCCAGGCTCAGTGACCTTCACACCCAGTACAAGCCGAAAGTCATCTCCATTGGGGAAGATCAAATCGCTAGGTTCATGATACAACTGGATTCTCAGGCTCCTGATAGTAACCTGAAATACATGGCTTTCCGGTATTGAGTAGTAAGATGTCGCGATAGCAACTGACAGAGTCACTGAAGTGGTCCCGACTGACCAGAGGGATGTATCCAAGGTCACATTGTAGTTTGATGGAGATGGCATTGATTGAGGACCATATGACGAGTCAAAAGTGAAACTTGCGACATTTGTGATGTCAATTGGATTCATTATATCAAGATCTGTCAGAACTACGCTGAGTGAAGTCTGATTACCGTAAGGTTGGATGACCACGCCCATTACTGAAACTGCTGTCATGTGCGGTCGAATCTCAAGCGTAAATGTGTGATTAGCCGGGTCCGCATAGTCAGAACTAGCTAGAGAGACCGCGAGAGTGACTGTAGTCGGTCCAATGTTCCAACTACTGGTGGCAAGCGTAAGATTGTAAGTTGTGAATCCTTGGGCACCATATACGGAATCAAAGGTCAGCGAATCAACATTGATTTCATCTACTATGCTACCCGAGTCTAAGTCGAGGACTATTACAGTCAGATTTGTGTCAAAAGCATAAGGTACGACAAGATTGCCACTCACCGTCGCTGATGTATAGCGGAATCTAATGGTGATATTGAAGGTGAAGTCAGATGGGTTCTCATAGATTGAACCAGCTAAAGAAGCAGAGAGATTGACTTGCTTCGAACCAACACCCCATGTATCTGTGGTCAGTTGCAAATCGTAGCTGGCAGGTGAGGCAAATGGCTCAGTGCCATATTCAGAAGTAAATGCAAGACTGTTGACAGCACCAATCGGAACTGCGAGTCCGGTATCAAGATCGATAAGGACAACATCAAGAAGCGTATTCTCTGCCCGGGGAGTTACTAGGTCTCCAGAAACAGAAACAGCTGTATAATGCATCCTTATTGTGATGTTGAACTCGTAGGAATTAGGCGATTCATAGACTGTATTTGAGAATCCGACTGAAACAGTGACAGGTGTGATTCCGATTGGCCATGATGACGTGGTAAGAGTGACAGCAAAACCTGTGGGAGCAGGTTCATTCTGGTCACCCTGAATTGATGTGAAGTTTATCCAAGCAACATCTGAGATGTCCAAAGATATTCCTAGATCTGAGTCAATTAGAAGGACAACAAGTGAAACATCTTCTCCAGAAGGAGTCGTGAAGTCACCGCTCACTGACAAAGAGGTATGATGCATAGTAATATTCAGATCGAATGAATAAGCCGAGGGATCATGATATATTGACGAGCTAATTGCCACCGTCAAGCTGATAGACACAGTGCCGATATCCCAGGTATCAGTGTCCAAGGTCACATCATAGCTCGACGGCGAA
>JBHLPF010000045.1:0-21536 GCA_048939765.1 Promethearchaeota archaeon | reverse complement strand
GCCCTCTGAAGGTCAACACCACCATGGAAGACTAGTCTGTCACCGTATTTCTCTTTCAGATTGACGGAATCCATCCCCTTTGCTAGAGGTTGAATTGGGTTAAGGATGTCAACATCCACCTCTATTAGGTCATTAATCATCGGCTCCACGGCGCCGCAGCTGTGATAGAGGATTTTGACATGAGGAGCTCTTTTGTGGATGTCACTATAGATTCTCTTGTGTCTAGGTTTTACGAGCTTCTTATACATCCTGGGACTCATTATCAGACCATTTTGATGCCCGAGGTCGTCACCTACCTGTACAATGTCCAGATACTCGCCCACTTCATCCAAAAGGACTCTGTTCATATCTAGTGCCAACTCCATCGCCTTGTCCATCATTGCTTCTGCAAGCTTTGTGCGTTGTCCCAGGTCAATCAAAAACTTGTCAAATCCACGCATATAGTGCTCACATATCTCAAAGACCCCCCAGGGCCCGCCCACCATTCCTACCACTGCATAGTCTGTTTCTTCATGGAGATACTTTGCCCATTCCAAAACTCCTTCCGTTCGCGATGGATCATCAGCGTCCGGCCATGGGTACTCCTCCACTTGTTCCACTTCTGTGAATTCGGCCCATGGAAAATATGTCACCTCCCAGTAGAGACCGATGTATTTTCCACGAAAGCCATACTCTGTGTCGGTGGAGCCGTCAGGATAGGTCATCATCTCGAAACTCGAAGATGGGTTCATGTACACACGTCGGAAGTCTACGTGGAGTCTGCGCAGCATTTCCTCAGAGATCTTCCATGTTTCCATTATGCCCCACTCTTGATCCTCCTTAGCAGCTATTCCCAAGTGATCTCGCAAGTTGCGATACGCTGCAGACGTCGTCCAATAATCGATCGGGACTCTGTCCGGTTCTTCATGGTTCACAGCTTTATGAAATCTCTCTCGTGAATTCATGCTTCATTGACACTCCCGGGAAGGTGCAATTATGGCACTATTTCCAGTTGCGTGATTTAACTCCGCCTTAAGGTGCAACCACTAATTAAACCTTCAGCGGAAATGTTTATGTAGTTCGCAGCGTGAGGGCATTTTCCTAGGGAGATTGGCCAAATTGGGAAGGATGAAGGCTGGGATTCTTTACGGACCGAGAGACATTAGGGTTGAGGAAATTGATATCCCCGACCTCAAACCTGGGTGGGTTCTAATCAAGGTACGCGCAGCTGGAATATGTGGAAGCGATTTGCATCTCTATAGGGAGAAGACATTCATTCCAATCTCATCTGTGATTGGTGAAGGAATCTATATTCCAGGCCATGAGATTGCAGGTGAGATCCAAGAGCTGGGCGAGGGTGTCACTGACCTTGAGGCTGGAGACAGAGTGGTGGTTGAGCCAACAGTCAACTGTGGCAAGTGTGATTGGTGCAAAACTGGCTGGTATAATCTCTGTGAGAATTCGGGACTGATTGGCTTCTACTATATTGGTGGACTAGCCGAATTTGTTGTGGCGCCGGCTGAGAAGTGTTTCAAGATCTCAGACAAGACTTCATTTGAAGAGGCAGCCACGATGGACTGCATTGCAATTGCAGAACGGGCAATTAAACGCGCTCAGGTATCAAACGAAGACAGAGTGGCCATCCTGGGTTCCGGCACTATCGGTCTCTTTGCAGCTCAAGGTTCTTTTGCGGCTGGAGCTAGAGAGGTCTATGTCACTGGTACACACAATTTTCAGATTGAGACTGCGAGCCGTCTTGGAGCAACCGCAGCTATTAATGCACGGAAAGAAAATGTGGTTGAACGAGTGATGGAGTTGACTTCTGGTCAAGGTGTTGACAAAGTCATAGAGGCAGTTGGAGGAGTTGCCCCGGTACTAGAAGATGGTGTTAACATTCTTAGGCGTCGGGGCACCCTGGTTGCAACCGGTATCTTCTTGCATCCCATGCCAATCAATATGTTCAGTTTGATAACAAAAGAAGTCACACTGACAGGTGCATGGGGTTATGCATATTGGACACATTTGAAGGAGTTTGAAGTGTCACTCAATCTACTGGAATCCGGGAGGATTGATGCAAAATCCCTAATTACTCACAAATTTCCACTTGAGAAATGCTCAGAGGCCTTTGATGCGGCGTCAGATAAGGCTGAATCTGAGTCTATTAAGGTTCAGATTGTGTTCTGATATCGCCAGCTTATAAATTGAGGTGAAGATATTGTCGAGTGATGAGTTGACCTGGGAACTCTGCAACGAGCTTGTTGCAGGTGAGATAGCTACTAGATGTTTGATAGTTTCGTATTTCATTCACAGACTACCTGGCAAATACGGTGAAGAGATTCTAGAGGACATCAAGCAGGCAAACTATGATGCTGGATTTGTTGCTGGCAAGAACGCAGCTAAAGCAGCTGGTAAGAATGATCTCAAGACACTTGGAGAACTCTTCGGTGGCACGAAAGTCTTCAATCCGGAAGCTGTTGAAATCTCAGAAGACCGGGCGGTCATTCGGTGGCGCCGATGTCCAGTGCCAACCCTAATTCCCACAATCAAGGAAATGGGGTTGTCTGAGAGCTATTTGGGAACAATATGTCCGATACTGGAGCTTTTCGACAATGGATTTGTTGAAGGCTGGAATCCCGAGTTAGAAGCTCAGAATCCAACACAATTCGGCAAAACTGGCCTACAGAAGGGCGGCGAATACTGTACAATCGTGATAGCAAAGAAACACTGATTCGAATTGAGAGGATCATATTTGATCTGAAATGCAGGAGTCAGATGCCGACTTAGGCTCCAGGAGTATCAACTTCTTTGTACCACTTCTTTGAAGTCCCAACTCTGGCTCTCATCTTCCAGGATCTGCTCTTTGGCTTGTCCTCAATCCTCTGAAGAAGCTCATCAATACGAGAGCTGACGGTTTCCTTTTCTTCCTCCTTGAGAACCTTGAACTCGCGCATCAGAGAAGCCACTTTTCTCAGATTTGTGGTAACTGTATAGAAGAATCCCCACTCCTTGGAGAGTATCTCAGCTATGTATCCAGTGTTGATTGTATTCTCATCTGTATCACCAATCTCGTGAGCCAAGATTAGCATGGTGGTATCGATGATGTCCTTCTCGCTAATCTTCACGATCTGCATCTTCTGGAGCAGCAATTCAGCTAGAGGTACGGTTGGACTATCGATCTCCAGCCTCTTCTTGTACTCTATCTTGTGACACATCTCCAATCGATCAAGAAAGACATCTACATGTCGTCCATCCAAATTATTCGTAAAGATCATTCTTCCTCCCAGTGCGAAGCTAAATGAGAGCATTCTTCTGGAGTAATTCTGGCTTTCAAAGAATTTCTCTAATCTCGATGACTGTTTCTCATATGCAACATAATCTATGTCAGTAATGGACCTACCCAGTTTCTCATGCAGATATGAATAGTCAGGACTGTGAAGTCTGATTGCTATAGCCCCCATGAGTCTAAGAATGAGTCCTTGCTTGTTTGCTTCATCGATGATTCTAAGGGCTTCGTCAACGAACACTTGTTGATTTCCTTTCTCTTCTTCCATGCGGAACACTTCGAGGAATGGCAAATCATCGCATGAGTTCTGTAATGTTTAAATATCTATTTCGGCCGCTGGCTTTAGGAGGTTTAATCTTGACCCGCATCTTTTTCTCCTGCGATGCTCACGGAAGTGTACCAGTTCTACGCAAGATGGTGAAAGTCCACGAAGCCTACAACTGTGATGTCGTCATGATGTGCGGCGATCTTACCGGGAAAGCTGTTGTGCCCCTCGTCGAGGAAAAACCGGGCGTCTGGTGGTCATCACCATGGGGACGAAAAGAGAGGTACAAGTCTGAGAAGGACCTTCGAAGGGCTAAAGATATCTATGAGAAACGAGGGTTCTATTGGTTCTTCTCAACTGAGCCAGAACTAGAGGAACTTCAAGCTTCCCCAGAGAAAGTAAAATCCCTTTTTCAGAAGCTGATGCTAGAACGAATGGAATATTGGATCAATCTCATTGAGGAGAAGATTCCTGACGAAATCAAGGTCATAGTGAGTCCTGGAAATGACGATGCATTGGAAATTGATGAACTCATTAGGAAAAGCAGCAGAATCACGCAGTCCCTTGAAACAGTCGTGGATCTTGATGATAGACATCAGATGATTTCCTGCGAATGGGTGAATTCTACACCTTGGGATACGCCGCGTGAGTGCCCTGAGGATGAATTAATGGTCAGGCTGGAGAAAGAATTCAGTCGACTCAGCTCACATGAGAATCTCGTCTGCAACTTTCATGCCCCTCCCTATGGGACAATGATTGACCTAGCACCCAAACTGGATGACAAGCAGCAGGTAAATGTCCGCTATGGTGCTCCTGAAATGGTTCCTGTTGGGAGTAAGAGCGTTCGTGAATCTTTCGAGAAATATAAGCCGCTCCTGGGTCTCCATGGACACATTCATGAATCAGTAGGAATGGAACATATTGGTCGTACCCTCTGTGTTAATCCAGGCTCTAAGTATACGCAGGGCATGCTGAGCGCTTTTGTTATTGATCTGCCTGAGAAGCTGGGGGATGAGGTGGTAGCAGTCAGCGTGACGGCTTAGTATATTTAAGAGGGTGAATTAGGATGTCCATTGATAGCGGAGAAAGAGGGCGACCAAAAGGGAAAGCGAAGAGAACCCCATCAGGTGAGATTGATACCGATGATCTACGAAAAGCAATCTACCACATTGATGCCTATCGGTCTCACATCTTCTACAATCTCAGTTTTGTAGAGAAGATGGTCGAACAAGGCACTCTTGGACGGGCGTTTGGACAAAACTGGAAGAAGCTGAGTAGAAGGCTCATTAGGATGGCACGGGGTCCAACTTCGAATCCGTATACAATTCGTCTTGCACGCTATCAGTCATATACGGAAGCATTCTGGCAGATTGCAATACCTATTGTCTTTGTCCTGCTTATTGTTGGCCTCATCGCACCGAACATTCCAATCATCAGTGCGATTGCTCCATATGTAATGATCATCGCTTTTTCTGCCATGGTAATAGGGCTTCTTGGACGGTCATTAATAGGTGCCCGCATAGCGAAGAGTATAGATGAATACTTTGAGAATAATCCCGAGGCGCAGCAACTTCGAGTCGAGGAATTGAAATCCGTAGTCCAACTGCTGATAAATGAACTGCGACGGGCACTGCACGAAATGAAAGAAGAGCCTGATGACCATCTGGTTGGAATTGGGCTCGTCGACTACAATCACATCGAAGTCGTGAAGGCGCCCAGGCCCTGGCGGAAATACTACCTTGTGAAGGTTACTTTCTGAAGTCTCCTAATATCTCATGCTTTGAAATTCTAAGGACTATTAATAGACTTTAAACATCACAGTCATCATATTAAATAAAGACGGGAACTCTTATTACGTGGGACACCTTCATTGGCGATTCATCTTCTCTGATTTAAGTTCGGAGAAGGTCATAAGAAATAGAGGGAGAGATTAGATGTCACAAGAAGTGCTCTTTCTAAGGCCAACCTCAGGGCTGACCAAGTATTTCGGTACATGGACCTCTCTGTTCGCAATCATTGGTGCAAGTCTAGGAACGTATCAATGGCTATTTGTTGGCATTCTACAGGATATGTATCCGGGTATCAATGCTGGCATGACATGGGGAATCGGTATGTTCTTCATGCTCCTGTATACCCTCATGATGACACTCCTGTCTATGGCCATGCCTCGTTCTTCTGGCTTATACCAAATCTCTGCTAGAGGATTCAATCCAGTTGCAGGGACAATTGCGGTTTGGCGTGGAATAATAGCTAATCCCATCATAAAGACAAGTGAATTCTACCTCTTTCTTGTATTCCTGGGCGCTGCATTCGCTCAGTGGGGTGCAGTCACAAATAATGCCGCAATGCAAGGACTCGGGACCACCTTCTCCACACAGAGCCCGATGGTGCTTGTTACTATCTCGATTCTATTAATGGCATTATTCTCAGTAATTGCATACTTTGGGCCATTACTCAAGATGGAACCCAGGATACAGATGGCGGGAGGAGTGTTCTCCACAATAGGATGGATAATGGCACTCTTCGTACTCCTCGGTACTCCCACAACTGCTGTTCAAGGCCGCTGGGATGCAGTTTGGGGTGCAGGAGCATACGCAGAAGTGCAAACAGTGGCCGCTGCTGCAGGGTATGCGGCGCCGGCGTTTAGCATAGAAATGACACTGTTGGCAACGGTGTGGCCCATAGGCTTAACGTGGCCATATCTTATCCTGCTTTATGGTGGAGAGGTTTCAGATCCGGCAAAGAACCTAGTGATCTCACAGCTTCTGGGTGGGCTCATTCTAGCTGGATTGTTAGCAGCAGGTGCTGGACTATTCCAAGGGGTCTTTGGGACTTTCTCTAGTGAATATGGTGTGGCGGCAGCATCAGGCAATTTGACACAAACGGGTGTCTTCCAAGGAGGCTTAGGGACATTCACTGCGGTGTTAGCTGCGAATCCGTTAATTTCTGGATGGATATTACTATCGCCAGTAGTCATTGGACTCACAGCTACTCCAATCAACATGGCATGGGTCACGAGAGGATTCTTCGAGGCATCGCTTGACAGAATGATGCCATCAATCTTTGGCAAGCTCTCGAAGTATCACACACCGACCTATGCAATTCTATACTACTTTATCTTTGGTGCTCCGTTTGCATTTGCTTATGCAGTTCCAAACCTTAGTGGCTTCTTGGCCGTTGTCACTTCACTGGTGGGACTGTGGGGCATAGAGATGATATTCCAGTCAATGGCTGCGTTACAATTGCCCTTCATGCGGCGGCCGTTATATGAAGGGAGTATAAGAGCGCAACCTGAAATCGCGGGATTTGCCTTGGTTTCGCTACTTGGAGTAATCATATTACCACTGGCGTTATTCCTGCTGATTGGATTCTTCCAAGGAGCGGCATTCCTGTCGATTATCTCGATGTGCGTGCAATATGGATTCTCGGCGTTATGGTTTGTGTATTTTGCACGGCGGTTACAGAAGCAGAACATAGAACTCGAAGCAATATACACGTCACTATCACCTGAGTAGATCCTCCATAGCCTGAGGATCACCTCAGGCTTCCCTTTCTTTTTTTCAAACTGAAGCATCGTGATTATAATAGGAGTTAAATCGAGGATAGAGTCCCTTGTTAAAGAAGAACGGCTAGAGATATAAGACCGGCAAATTCTAGGCCGAGATGCGTGAAGCGTTCAAGCAAGTTATGCACCATGTTGTGTGCATTCATGCTTGTGTCACTTACAGGAGGAGAAACGACATGAGTCCCTCAATATTCGAGGATTTGGAAAACGCTGTCATTGAAGGAGATTCTGACCAATGCAAGAATCTCGCAAAGAAATCATTAGAGCAAAACATCCCCCCACTCGAAGCCATCACAAATGGACTGGCAAAAGGCGTGAAGAAAGTTGGAGACAAGTTCAGCAGAGGTGATGTCTTTCTGGTCGAGCTAATCATGGCCGGCGATGCTATGAAGGCGGGGATGACGGTCTTACTGCCAGAGATTAAAGCATCCAACGCTGAGATGAAGACACTTGGAAAGGTCTTGCTTGGCACAGTCGCAGGTGATATCCATAGCATCGGCAAGGATATTGTTGCTACACTTCTAGAAGCAGAGGGCTTTGAAGTGATCAATGTTGGTGAGGACGTCGCCTCGGAAGTATTCATCGATAAGGTGAAGGAACATAAACCCGACATCCTCGGCCTGTCTTCTCTTCTTACAGCTACGATGCCGGCACAAAAAGAGGTTATTGAGAAGCTCATCGATGCTGGACTGAAGGAAAAGGTGCAAGTCATTATTGGAGGGGCACCCACAACCAATGAGTGGGCAATCGAAATAGGAGCTGATGGCTGGGCGGGAGATGCAGTAAGTGCAGTTGAACTCGTGAAGAAGCTGGTAGGCGCGAATTGAATTGGAGGAAGAATCGCATGTTTAATTTGCTAGGTAGAAACGAGATATCCGACATCCATGTTGCAGCGATGGAAGTTCTTGAGAATGTTGGTGTTATGGTCCAACATGACAAGGCACTGAAACTTCTCGGGGATGCAGGAGCTGATGTAGAGGAAAAGTCCAAAGTAGTAAAGATTCCTGAGAGCCTGTTGCAGGATGCTTTGCAGAAATCACCTGGAAGGCATTTGATGGCATCTCGAAACCCGAAGTATAATTTCGTGATTGGGGATGGGGCGTCATATTATACGAATGCTTTTGGAGCTCATTATACTATTGATCTGGAAACGGGTGAACGAAGACTATCCACGTTGAAGGATCTAGAGGAGTTCACACTTCTTGCAGATTACTTTCCCACTGTAGACTACATCAAGCCAAACATTCTTCCACAAGATGTGTCCAAAACCGTCTGGGAACAAGAAATGGCCTTGGCCATGTTCAAGAATGCTGAGAAGCACCTCAGTCTGGTCGCATTGACTCCCCAGGGTTGGAGAGACGTGATCAAAATGTCAATGATTGCGGCTGGGGGCAAAGAGGAGTTCATCAAGAATCCATCTTTCATTGATACAGGATTCAATAATGTCCCACCACTGAAGTACACTCCAGAAATCATTGATATGATCCTGGAATGTGCAAAATACAGGATTCCATTTGACATCAGCACTGGAGCGCTTGCCAGCGCGAGTGCTCCAGTCACGTTGGCAGGTACGATAGTGCAAGGGATAGTCGAGAACCATGTGATAGTGGTGCTAACACAGCTTGTAGGGCCCGGAACTCCAATCATGTGGGGGTCATGTGCAACAATCCTGGACCAGAGATATGGTACGGCGGCCTATGGATCGCCAGAGAATGGATTAATTCACGCAGCATTTTCACAAATGGCAAGATACTATGGCATACCTTACTATGGTGCAGCAGGAGTCATTGATTCAAAGATTCCTGATCATCAAGCTGTCTACGAGAACACAATCAATGTGCTAGTAGCAACTTTGGCCGGTGCTGATGTTGTTCATGATGCGGTGTATGGAATAGTGGAGGCAGGAGTCACTGCAAGCTATGAGATGTTCGGCATTAGCAACGAAATCTGCAGTGCCATAAAGCGTATTGCCAAGGGAATGCGTATTACAAAGGAAACACTTGCTGCAGAGATTATAGCTGCAGTTGGACATGAGAGGAACTATCTCAATACGCCGGAGGCATTGAGATTTACAAAGAAGCATCTTCTAGAGGAGCATTGGCAACCTATACTAACAGAGAGGGCCTCTCGACCTGAGTGGGAGAAGAGAGGCTCAAAAGACATGTTCCAAAGAGCAAAAGAACAAGTCATAGAGATTCTCTCCAGTCATGAGGTTGAGCCTCTTGGCAAAGATGTTGAAGCAGAGATGCGTAAGATTATAGAAAAGCGAGCCAAAGGAAAATAGAAGAGACGAAGGAGTGTTGAATATGGAAGAACCATCAGCAGATGATGTCAGAAAAGTTGGCATGTCTACAGTGGCTGCTGCACACACTGTCTACGTTGAAACAGTGAGGAAACAATTCGGTGAGAAAGGGCTTGAGGCACTTGGCGAGGCAAACCGTCTTCATGGCATCGAATTAGGAGAGGATGGTCTCAAGAGCGGTGGCCTCAGAAAAGGTGATCTTCGGTCAATATACGACTTCTTTGCTGCTGCTCATCCCTTTTTCGGATTTGAATTGGAGATTGCTGATATATCAGATAGAGTGCTTGACCTCAAAGTCACGGCATGTCCATGGATTGACACTTTCCGAGCAAAGGGTGCAAATGAAGACATCTGCCATTGGGTGTGCAAGATTGATGAAGGCATTGCTCAGGCAGTTGACTCAGATCTCACCATGACCATCCCTCTTTGCATGATGCGTGGAGATGACCACTGCATCTATAGATGGCAGAAGTAAGTAGTCCCTTTCCTTCATTGGGACTATGAAGCGTAGAAGTCAGGACCATGGCAAATTAGTCAGTTTGGTGCTTTAAGCTAGTTTAAACCGGAGTGCTTAATTAATCCCAGTCCACACCTACTCGTTAAATGCCGGAATTCGATGTCCGTTTCTCTAGCCGGAGGTCAGAATATGGTCGATATGAAGAAGATCACAGAGCTTCTCGTCAATGTTGTTGGTTCCGACAGGGTAACCGACAAGGACTTTGATATCATCCCATACAGCAGAGACCTTAGTCCTGCGAAACAAAAGATGCCAAGCCACGTAGTGATGCCAGAAACACGCGAGGAGATTCAAGATGTTTTGAGGATTGCCAATGATATTGATGTTCCGGTATATGTTCGCGGCGGGGGCACCTCACATTGGGATGCTTTTCTCCCTCAGGTATCGGGTCCAAGCATTATGCTAGACTTGCGTAGGATGAACAAGATTATTGACATAAACAAGAGAGACCTTGTAGCAACTGTTCAACCCAATTGTACTTGGGCCAAGCTTGACCAAGAGCTCCGCGAAAAAGGTCTGACCTATCTGTGCAGTGAAGCTGGCGGTCCTGCCATGACTGTAGGCGGCTCGGTAATGAAAGCAGGAGGAGGGCCGCATTCCACGGCGAAATTCGGATTCCATGGGAACCAAGATGTCATAACTTTGGAGATGGTCTTGCCCAATGGCGATGTTGTGGAAACGGGCAGTGCAGCTTGGCCAAGTGCAGGGAAGTTTGAGCGTCAATGCCTTGGACCGGACCTAGCTGGAATGTTCATCGGTGCAGAGGGAATCCTTGGAATCTGTACCGAATTAACACTACGAATTCGTCCTGCGGTCGATATTAGCGAGCGATTGACAGCAGTTATGCCAACGCTAGATGAGGTGATTGAGTTTGGGCATTTCATCAATCGGCATGTTGGTGATGAGTTTCTTCAAGGAATCTACCTGTGGGTTGATCCAACCGCTCCTGACGTGTTCTTCTTGATGATGGATATCTTTGGGTATGAGAAAGAAATTGTCGCACATCGCAAGAAACGAATTGAGGATAAGATCAAAGAGTTAGGCGGTGAGATTGGGGACCGAGCTCCAGCTGATGACTACTATGGCCGTATTCTGACTGGGCTCACTGACCTCTTCAAGACTGGTGTTTGGCACTTCTTCGGCTCAGGTTCATTGAGAATTGATGACATCTCTTTCCTGTATAGGGTTTGGAAGGAAGAGGTAATTGAGAAGAGGGGGTACACTAGAGCTGGATTCGGCGGACAGGTGCTTCCGCGCAGATGGTTGGCTTTCATGGTTACTAACTACAAAGAGCCTGAAGAATGGGATGAGCTTGTCAAGATGTGTGATGAAATAGATGAAATTGTGCTGGCTGGGCCGGTAGTTCCATACGGTATTGGCGGTCGAGACGGGCTTCGTCAATTCGTTGCCGAACGAGATACGGGTTACTATCGATTGCTGAAGACGCTGAAACGGACACTAGATCCCAAGAATATCCTACAACGTGGCATATTCATCCCAGAGGAGGAGTTCTGAATGAGAATCGAAGACTACAGAAACATGATCTATGCATGCGGGAGATGCAATCTGTGTCATGGAGCCGATTTCAATGAGCGATGTCCCGAACTCTTCACTCAATACTGGGAATCATCGACTCTGAGAGGCCGAATGGCCATTGCTCGAGGTATTCTAGAGGGAAAGCTGGATTACTCTGAGGAGATGGCTGAACGGATTTTCGGATGTTTCATGTGTGGTCGTTGTCAAGAGGAATGTAAGAAGGCGGCGGACATCAATACCGTTGATATCACAAAAGCCATGAGAGCAGATTTTGTCGACAAAGGGATTGAGATTCCTGAAAACGGAGCGAAAATGGCTGATACTGTTGTGGATACGGGGAATATCTTTGCCGATCCGCCTGCTGAGCACATAAAGTGGGCTGAAGGCCTGACATTCATCGATGATGCCGAGACCCTGTTCTATCCTGGCTGTTTGGCCAGTCATCGATTCAAGGAGAAGACCAGAATACTTGTACAAACACTGCAGGCCGCGGGATACGAACTCAACTTCCTTGGAGAGAAGCAGAGGTGCTGCGGGACACCTTATTGGATAACTGGCAAGGTTTCTGAGGCAAAAGGCAATGCAGAAGATTTCGTCAACATGCTGGTCGAGCTAGGAATACGAGAGATAATCACTCCCTGCCCCAGCTGCTTTAGAGCGCTTGATGAGGAATATCCAAAGTTGCTAGGAAAGGAGGTTCCATTCCGAGTCAGGCATACCAGCGAGGTCCTTCAGGAGATCGTGGAAGAAAAGAAACTCAAGTTCAAGGTTCCAATTGATAAGAAAGTGACCTATCATGATCCGTGTGAAATTGGAAGACTCCGCGGATTATACGACCCTGGACGGACTGTCCTCAATGCGCTACCCGGGGCAGAGCTAATTGAGATGAGGCGAAATCGCGAGGAAGCATTTTGCTGCGGCGGCGGTGGAGGGGTCAAAATCATGTACGAGGATCATTCCAACAAGGTTGCAAAGGAACGTATCGGCGACTTCATCGCAACCAATGCCGACCTCCTCACCACAATCTGCCCTGCCTGCGAGATGAATCTTACTCATGGCACCTATGCGGCTGATATTGAAGCGAGAGTTTTGGATGTCGCAGAACTTGTAGCTGTCGCGGCGGGAATTGTAGATAAGGCGATACTCGACTCTGATTATTTTCCTGAGGATTGATTTGTAGACTATCCTCCAACCGCAGCAATCATGAATACAACGAGGTCTCCGTGAGAAAGCTCTGTCCTTTCTCCTTGATGTGCCACCATATTCTTGCCGTTCACAATGACAATCGCATCTCTTCGGAGCTTCCCGCTGCCTTTCTCTTCAAGGTATGGCTCGAACCTCTCCCCATAAGATTCGCGGAGGTCGTCGATTAGGTCTCTGACTGTAGCACCATCTTGAGTTTCAAAGCTGAATTTGTCGTGCTCATGGGACTTGAGCCCTTTATTCATGAGTTTGACAAAGACCTCGGTCATTGCGTAAACCTCCCAAGCATTCAGGTCAAGATAGCCAAAGTTTAAGTTAAGTATGACGGAACGGTCTTTAAGCACGAAGGTGTTCTAGCCGCCACAAGGATTTTCAGGGCGCAGCTTTCGTACTTGCACAAGAGTGATATACCCTTAACAGGGCTGAACAAAACATCAAGCAGGGATATTGCCATCACTGGGGAAAAGAAGGCTGGTCTAATTGACTGAGACAAACGGACAACGGCTAACGTTGAAAGAGTGGCTTGCCGCACACGCACGTACTGAACCCGTACATTATAGGAAGATTGCCGAGGCCCTTGGCCGTGATGCCGCTTCAGTTTCTGCATCACTATCTATTGAAAGAAAACAAGCCGAAGAGGACAATAGGCCACCCTATTTCGTTAGAATTCGACCTGGCCTATATCAATACAATGACCTCTGTGAGGGTGCCGTTGATGAGGACCTCATTAGAGAGGTTCGTTCTCGTGCAGAAGAGTTCAACTTAGCCACTCGCAGAGATATGCGGCAGAGGATTGCCAATCTTGACATCCATGGATTTGAAGAACTGGCGAAGATTATTCTTCTGAACATCAGAGCCAGAGTCGAGAAGTCTGAGGTTATCCGGCGCTACAACAACATCATAGTCATGACAACGTCTTGGCGAGACGATGGAGGGAGGTCTCCTGTTGTTGTGTATGCAAAGAAATGCCGCCTTGACGAGAAGATAGATCGCGATACAATACTTGAAATTCGCGGCGCCCTGCCTACCTTTAAGGCCAATCAGGGAGTTCTCATATCGAATGGTGTTGTTACCCCTGAGGCAAAGAACGAGGCTCTTGGTTATGCAGGTACCGATGTGAAGGTTTCAGTACCTCCTGTCCACTTGATGGACATTGAGATATGCCTTAACGTTCTCTTGGAGAGCCGCACCGGTGTGAGAGAGAGAAAAGTCGAGGTTCTGATACCGGACGATGAATTCTGGGAGCGTCTATCCAGCGAAGAGTAGCGTTCCACATATGAGTGAATGTACATTCGACTCAGACCGTCATTTGTGCATTAGCTCTACATTAGTCGATGCGGCAGTTAGCAACTCATTATATGAACATATTAGGTATTGATAAATTGTTAACTCCTTGATTAAGAAATGACCAAGGAGCGCGCCTTAAGGTTTTAATAGAGGAAATGCGTTACTTTTGGTTCATCACGGAGAGAGATTCACAATTCGCCGTGAGAGAGAAATTTGGAGAAGAACGCAATGGGCGAGGAACAAAAACTCCTATTCGTGCGTGAAAGCTCCGGCCTTGTGAAGGAAGTAGGTACGGGCTTTGCCCTAATTCTTCCAATTGCACTGACTCTTGGACCGTGGTTCCACTACTTTGGACCTCAGGTTTCATCATGGTATGCAGGTGCGCATCTTGTACCGATGTATTCTATTGGTGCTGCTATTGTCTTCTTTGAAGCAATCTCATTGATGTGTCTAATGCTTGCCATGCCACGATCTGGTGCTTCTTACCACTTTACTGGTAGAGGCCTCAGTCCTATTTTTGGTGTGATGGAAGGTTGGCGGTCCGTAATTACCAATCCTGTCTTTAGAGGCACTGGAAGCTTCTTCGCGGTACAGATCTTCGCAGGCGGTCTCACAGTTGTTGGAACAGCGACAGGCAACACAGGTCTTGTTGCAGCAGCAAGTGCTCTGGGATCTGATCCAGTTCTACTGTTTGTTGCAGCAGCTATTATGATCTTCGTAGGATTCATCTTTAGCTACCTCAGCGTGAAATGGCTAGGCTGGTTCGTGATAATCCTAGGGATCATCAACATTGTTGCGTTGCTGGTTGCAGATTTAGTGATGCTAGCGACTCCCATCAATCAGACAGTATGGGAGAACACAATGGGCGCAGGTACCTGGGCACCAATCGCTGCATTCGACAACTCTGCGTATGTCAACTTCGACTGGGGAGCTGTAGGCCCTGCTTTGATTCTTACTGTTGGTGGTATGTGGCCATACCTCATCATGCCAGTGGCAGGTGAAGTGGCGCAGCCGAGCAGAAACATCCCCCTGAGCAATCTGGGTGGATGGGCCGGCATCGCCTTCTTCTTCCTGTTGTCAGGCTTCGCAGTCGAGTCAAGCATGGGAGCTAATCTGTACGGGATCAACTTTGCTGGAGGCGTATTTCCAGGATTTGGTAACTACGCTGCAGTCATTCTCGGAGCTAATCCATTAGCGTGGTTTGTGATATTATGTCCAATCTATGCTAGCGTCTTGGACTCCCCGAGTAATGCCTTGTGGGTTACCCGACCAATGCATTCCATGGCAATGGACAGGTTCTGTCCTGAAGCATTCGCAAGTGTCCATCCGAAGTACCATGTTCCACACATTACACTGTACTTCTGGTTGATTCTATCACTTGGAACAGTAGCCTTTGCTACCTTCCTAGTGGTTACGACAGGCACTGCTCTCGACGCCCTGATCGGCGTAGCATTCACCTACGTCTTCATCAGATGGCAGATGGCACTAGCCGCGGTATCATTGCCGTACTACAGGCCAACGCTATGGGAGCGAAGCGGAGCATGGAAGTTCCTGGGCATTCCACTGATATCCATCGGTGGTCTGATTGCAGGCGGCGCATTCTTCTATTCTATGATAGCATTCGTACCAGGTGGTGCCCTCTACGAGGTCTGGTTCACAGTAATCGTATACCTGATTGGTCAAATTGCCTACATGTATTACGGTGCCAAGAACAAGGCCAAAGGCATCGAGATGTCTGCTATCTTCGGACAGCTTCCACCAGAGTAGAACGCATATTATTTGAAGAGAGCCGCAAGCTCTCTTCACTCTCTCTTTTTTTTCGTGCTCTTCTATAGCAAAAAGGAAACTGAATCATTATCTAGGAGATGGCGCTATCATCATTTTCCTCTGATTCCCAGGGCTCTTCTTCCGCAAAATCGTATATGGGCGGAAATCGATTTCTGCTTGCCTTGCTTGAAAATGCTTCCAGCTTATCCCACGATTTATGAAACCGCGAAGGGAAGGACCTAGGTCTGATTGTTAGTACCTCCTCAATATCATCTGAGGATCTATACATCGCAAGCGCTTTTTTCGCATCTTTCACAATTCTCTGTCGCTCTTCACTATCGAGTACCTGCTGTTGATATTGATAGGCATCCTCATGCCACTGGTACTTTATCGAGAACTCATGATGATCATTGAAGATGCCATCAATAAGCCTCCAAGGCCAGAACGTGGACATCTGAGCAAGTTGCACACCAGCACCGTAGAAGTCTATTGCCATCCCCTCCCTGCAGAAGACATAATCGGGTCCTCGCTCGCGGAATTTTGGATTTGGTTTAGCCATACGCCCTCTCTTTGACCAATCAAACCATTGCGCCCTATGACGTCCAATGACCTCGCACTGGTCAACAATGTATCTGACTGCTGCAGCGGTACCATGATGTGCCAATCCAGGTAGACTTGGACGTTCAAGAATCCCCTCAACCAGCTCCTTTACAGTTGCCACATCTTCCAAAGGAAAGATAGCCCAGATTGGAAAGACTGCGCGTCCGTATGGCATCGAGAACAGAAACAGCATCCCGGCGGGCCCAATTGGCTCGAAGTCATTAGGAAGTTCCTCATACAGCGGCCATGTTTTATCATCCTTGCAGTAATGCACTTCGCAGACTTCAAAGGAAATTACCTCGTTCCAACCGGTGTCATATGTAGCTAGATACTTTTTCCTTCTCTTTTCACGAGGAAGAATGAATCTTGCATGCTCTGAATTGATTTGGAGCTCTTGTCTATCGTCATAAGGATCAGCGCCAATATATTCAATCTCCGGAAGTCTGTCATATGTGCTCATTCTTCAGATATCCCCATGATTCATGATTTAGGGCGAGTCGGTCTTTCTGACAGCCCATTCTTAAACAAGCTGGTACATGCCCGCAAATTAATCGTAAACATTAATTAGATGTGGCCGCGAGCCACTCGTTAAGAGGACTTAGCAAGATGAGTCACCGAGAAAAGCATGATAAAAAGGCAAAGCGGCCATCTTCGGTATCGCTTGACGAATTTCAATTCACTCCTGCGAATCTGGATTTGAGATTCAGCAAGAATCTATTGACAGTGTTGGATGGCTACAGAATCCAAAGAACCTATGATCTGGGCTTCATCGATAAGAAAGTCGGAGAAGGAGAATTGCCTAGGACCTTCGTTCAGCAGTGGGGAACCATGAGAAGGGTTCTCACTAAGCTTGCAGCCATTGGCCCGAAAGTGCCTGGTGTTGAGTCTTCATTGAATCGCAAACAGGCCATGTCTTTCATCGGGATGGCATCACTCACCATTGCTGTTCCTATCCTTTTGTTTACCTATGCGTTCCAACTTGACTGGTTAGCTCCTATTGGCGTACCCATCGCCATTTTTGCTGTTGCGATGATGCTAGTCAGCTGGCTAACTTCAGCTTGGTATAACAGAAAGATCGCATGGTTGATTCACGATTATGTGGAACAGAATCAAGCGTTGGTTTCCAACGAAAAGCGTCATCTAAAGAAATGGGTCCAGATTCTAATTCAACATATTTCAAGCCTTATGCGAAAAAGCGGTGAGGATCCTGAAAAGAATCTAATCAAATTCTTCAACGATGACTACAACGGAATTGAGGTTATGAAAGTTCCAAGCGGATTCAGGAAAAACTACGTTGTTAAAATCAGGCTGTAGGAAGAAAGATGACTCGATTCCAATGGAAACGAGTCAATATATCAGAAGTCCTAGACCAAATCCTCCATGGGCTTGTAGTCGAGGTCAAAACCAAAATGACGTGGACCTAGAACCTTCAAACCTTCAGTGCTACGAAATACCTGTTCTGATTTCATTCCGACTACACTGACCTTGTCACCAGATTTGATGTCTGTGTTTGTTATTGGCTCGCCAGATTTTGCATCAATTATCTCAATGATATCTGGGCTCATGACCCAAGGTTCGTCATCAAGCCACGTGACATGGTTTTCATTCTTGAACCAGACTCGAAGCTCAGATCCGGGCTTTATGCCGCTCCCTTTGATCTTAGTTTCACCCCACATGTAACCTGCCCGATTCTCCCAGGTCTTATCCACGACCTCTCCTCGGAAGAGAATCCAGCCTCCTACATTCTCAACGATTTTGTCAGCAGGATCATCGCCCGTTTCACGACTCTCTCTAATCATCTTTCCAACTTCATAGCTTTTGGTCAGTGTACCTGGGATAATGGCATCATGGAAATCCGAACCTTTCAATGGAAAAGCAACATTTCCCAACCTTCCCCAGGCAGCTTCACTCAGCGCCTTGGAGATTCGCTCACCCATCTCAAAGTTGATGACATGTTCGACGATACTCCTGTTACCAAACCAATCGATAAGAGCCATGGGCGCCATCGAAAACCCCTTGATGCAGACTGTGTTCTGGCAAATCTCCGGAACAGCTCTTGCAGAATAATCACCGTCAACACATGGAATGCCGTGTTTTACTGCTGAATCTATTGGTGCTGGTGTATTCACTCCTCCAAGCTCAAAGGGTGCTACCGCAGCAAATTTCACTCCCATGTGATCCTCCAGCGCTTTGAGACCGGCAGCCAGTTCTTGCTCATAGTACTTCCAAGGAAATCGAGTTCTCAATTCCTCAATTTCTGGAGTAGGAGGCGCAATAGTTCCCGAATAGTAAGAACAAGCTACCCAGTCATCATTCTTCACATGCTCCACGTCAACAATCTCTATTGTCTTCCCAGCATCCATGTGAGGATAGAGCATATTAAGTCCAAGCTGCTTTGAACCGCCTCCGCCAGTTCCAAAGAATGTGCATCCTGTGGTGAGGTCGTCCACATCAGTCCTCGTTTTCAATATCAAAGTCATGATTGTCCCGATCCCCATTAAAGTGATTTAAACTGAGATTGTGTTTGGTTCTATATATTTCCAATGGAGCGAAAAAACAAGAATGAAGGAAGTGCAAAAGCACTTCCCTTGCTGTTAGTCAGCACTAGATTTCTACTCTGCCCGCTTGGACCTCTCCATCTTCAATGGTGATGAGGAATCCTTTCAAGATGCCTTCTCTGTACTCTGAGCCTGGATTAACGCAGAGCGTTCGCCCAATCTTCCTGTAGCCAACCGACTCATGAATATGACCATGCATACCCAACAATGGCTGATATTTCTCGATCACAGCTCGGACCGACTTGCTCCCAACTGGTACCATAATCTCATGTGCACCTGCCTTCGCCACGCGGTGGTCCTCAGTCAGCTGAGGTGCTACATCTAGCCCTGAGTTGAATGGGGGGTCATGGAAGTTGCAGAGTACGTTTGAGTAATCATTTGTGTCAAGGCGTGCAAATTCCGCTTCTAGCTTATCGAGCAGCTCCTCATCAGGGCATTCTCTATGAGTGTTCCAGGGTGTGGAGTTCACCCATTCCAGACTTATCATGGGATATCCATGAACGTCAACTACCCTCTGTAAAGGATATATGATTCTCTCGTCATTCTTTATTATATCATCAATGACATAGTCGTCATCATTTCCTGGATTCACAACGACCATTATCTCCTCGGGTATACGGTCATTTGCCATGTCCATCCATTCCTGAATTCTCTCCACCATTAGCTTCTCAAAGAGCTTGGTGATCTCTCCAGGTGTCTCCTGAAGATGTGCCAACTCATCCGGTGTGAGTATTGCTGGATAGAACCCCTCGTCCTTGGTGAATTTGATAAACTTGTCAAGGTCTTTTTGCTTCTTGAAGGTCTTCTTCTGTCCTCTGGGGTTGGCGTACCATCGGTCTTCTTTCTCCTGGATGATCGGCATAATTGCTTTCCCGGTTAGGTCACCGCACATCATCGCTACATCTGCTTTGAACGCCTTCGGTGCCCGACACATCTTCTCCCAGGTCTGTTGGCTTCCGTGTGGGTCACAGGCTTGGAATATCCTCATCTAATTACCTCGTGCTCGTTTCTGTGTTGTGAACTCCTCAGAGTCCTGGACGCATCACAGATTGTCGATGTGACAGTTTAGCCTTGTTTAAAGTTTAATGGTGCAACACATTTCGCGGCTTAAGTAGATTTAGAAAATAGTGGAGTCTATGCCATGTCACAAGATATTAATGCGACGTGAAACATCGGACATTGTAATAAGACCCTTGAATTCTAGAGGAGCACAGAGATTTGATTGGGAAATACGGTCCAATTCTTGATGACTTTATGGAGGAAGCAATGCGGATTGAGAAAGCAGCAGCTGAAATGGATGTTCCACTACGACTGATTGGCTGCCTTGCATTCAGATTGAAGAGTCCAGAGTATACTGACCTTCATATCAAGATGGGTAGAGAGGTCACTGATATTGACTTCATAAGCTACTACAAACACCAAAGGAAACTACGGAACCTGTTCAGAGATGAACTGGGCTACCACTGGGTTCCTCCCGGGTTTGCCCGTGCTACAACTCTAAGGGATCTGTTCATAGATGTGGAACGCGAGCGGAAAGTAGATGTGTTCTACGATCAGCTTGAATTCTGTCATAACATTGATTTCAAGAAGAAAAACCGACTAGAAGTGGATAGGCCTACGATCCCCTTGGCGGAATTATTCCTCGAGAAGACACAGATTGTCGAGATCAATGCAAAGGACTTGAAGGACCTCATCATCACTTTCCTTGCCCACGATGTAAGTACTGAGAATGATGACACTCAGGTCAATGGAAAGTATATTGCCAAGATTCTCTCAGAAGACTGGGGATTCTACTATACTGTGACGGAGAACCTCAAGAAGTTCTTTAACTTCGTACCCACTGTTCCGGAAATCACCGAGGAGCAGAAAGAACTGGTTTTGTCCAGAGCGAAGAAGCTCCATCAGATGATTGAGGATGAACCGAAATCAGGGTCTTGGAAGCGTCGAGCAAAGGTTGGTACTAAACAACGCTGGTACAAGGTAGTTCATTCAATGGAAGGCACTCGGAACGCTGAGTGATTCATAAGCCTTCTAAGAGGCAATCATTGGAGAGAGAATCAGTGAAGCTAACGAAGCAGAATTCCTATGACATGCTTACAGGCGTGGGAATACTAGGTACTGGAGGTGGCGGCGATCCCGTTACTTTTGGAAAACCAATGGTGGATTGGGACTATGACCGAGGTCGCGTTTATGAAATCACCCCGCCAGCTGAAATCAAAGATGACGCATTCATTGTCTGTGGCGGGTATATGGGCTCAGTGACAGCATTCACCTCCATAGGTGATATGCTTGAAGCATGGGAAACTAGATATGAGCTCCATGAGGCAATGAAAATGTCTGAGAAAATCACCGGGAAGAAAGTCGACCATCTTGTACCCTTTGAGCTTGGCGGCACGAACACCACAGTCATGCTCTCTTTAGCCGCTAGGGCAGGCATCACGACTGTGGATGGTGATGGACTCGGTCGGTCAGCGCCTGAAACTCAGATGATTACTTTTGTTGGTTATGGAATTGAACTATGTCCGATGCCAGTTGTATCAAAGAATGGAAGTATAATAATCGTAGAAAAGACAACTTCCCCCGCTCTGGCTGATGAGATTGGAAGATTTGCTGTTGTCAATGATGGCGGTGCTGGAGCAAACAATCACTATCATCAGACTGGTGCACAGTTGAA
>JBHLPF010000019.1:26233-74843 GCA_048939765.1 Promethearchaeota archaeon | reverse complement strand
GCGATTTGGCTCGACAATCACTAGAAACACTCCTCTCGTGGGACTTTGACAAATTGATTATTGCTCATGGTGACTGTTTCGAATCTGATGCAAAGTCCCTTGTAGAAGAGAAGTTCCAATGGCTTATGCATTAGGAAATTCACTGACCAATCGCCCCCCAAAAAAGAAGAGTGAGCTGGAGTAGTACACATCCAGCTCATGTTCATTCAGGACCACTTCATTGTCTTGACCCATTCGTAGACTGGTGTGCAGAGCTCCTTGATGCGCTCTTTCTCTTCATTCATGGGCCTTGGCTTCCATCCATCTGCCAAGAAACTATTCGATGATGAACAAATTTGCTTTTTCTGTCTCAGAAAGTAGTGTCATCTAACTCAGTTTTCCTCCAAATACAGGCATCATGCTGGCACGTCCATGGTCTTTGATTTGGTCCACATTTCTTAGGAATTCCATATCTTCTTCAGAAATTACAAAATCCACATCTGCATTTTCTTTCATACCTTGGAGTGATTTTGTGCATTCCTTCTCGGATGAACCCCCTGCTATTCGAACAGACCCCTCTCTTTCTTCTTCTTCTGTGCCTCACGGATGTTCTGAGCGTACGTCTTTGCCTTTTCGGCATTGGGATCATTGGGGTCTGCTCTTGCCGCTCTGTCAAAAGAGAATGCAGCTTTGATCTTGTACATGTTTGCTCGAGAGTGGTCACCTGTGCGTCCCATCTCACTACCGTATGCATTGCAGGCTCGTCCAAGCTCCCACCATGCGTCAAAGGATGATGGCGTCAGACTAGCGGCTTGACTGAATGCATTGATTGCGTAATGAAGCTTCCCTGAGTACAACGCCTCTCTACCTTTCTCTAACCAATCTGCCGTATCCATGGGAAATAACCCTTTTTCACATCTTCTCATTTCATCTTCATAGTTTTTCTTGTATACATATTTTGAAACGAAGCACTCTTTGATTTCCTGGGGAAAGAGATCAAATCCATGCACATTAAACCCAACTGATTCATCTAGGTATCCATAGTCGATGTAGATGATTGGTCTGGTCATTCGTGTTTGATATTGATCTAGAAATTGACCAAAATCAAATCCGTCTCTCCGATTTCTGACCGTGATATAGCGTAAATTTGGGCAATTCTCTAATCGCCACTCTTCTACGGTAGTATCACCAAGAGAAAGAGCCATAAGATTGGGACAGTTTGAAGGAAGGATAATAGAGAAAGAATGAGCATAATAAATCTCATGATCAGCTCCTTTCAGGTTTCTCTTCCCAATAAAGCCTGACACACTGTGTTCTTGTATAATGATGACACGCAAATTTGGGCTGTTATCCAACACACTGAGATCTACAAGACAACTAAAACGCTGTGCTTCCAACTCAGTACGTGTTATTTCAAGCCTCTGTATAGTTGGAGCTCCATCAATAGTAATCATCAAAAATCCGGGCCCGCCAGGTGTTGCATCATAAGGTGTTGAAGGCTGTACTTCAGCTCCGTCAATCTTTAATCGTGATCCAGCATTCGACGTTTCTCTCGATTCACTAATTCTGATTGTTTTTTCATCATCAGTAGGCTTTGTAGGTCTAAGTGTGTTTCCCTCTATTACGACACGCTCAAGATTGTCACATCCTGTTGGCAACAGGAGTTCCCTAAATGGTCTGTTTCCCCATATTTCAATGTCTCGAAGCGTTTGATTTTTGCTCAGCGATGTAAGGTCGATTGATTCGACATTCTCACATTGCTGAATATAGATCTCTTCAAGGTGTTGGCAACTTGCTAGTCCTGAATAATCGATATTTTTTGAGTTGGTTGTGACGACCATTTTACGCACATTTGGATCTGCAGGTATTACATAGGTAGAATTGATCTGAGCTATTAGATCTTCATCAACCCTACTGAAGATAGGAACAACTGTTTCTTTTCGCAGATAATTCCTCCAAAGGTAGAGTATCTCTAATTGAGGACATTCTCTGAGTGGTGACAAATCAATAGCTCGAAGCTGGTTATTCTCAAGGTTCAGTTCCTTCAGCTTTGAGCACTTAGACAGAGGGCCAAGGTCGATTGTTTCGATTTGATTCTTGGATAAGTTGAGTTTCGTTAGATTAGATACCGCAGAAAGAGGGGACAAATCTATTGTTTGCAGATTATTGTTATGGAGGTCTATTTCTTCTAGATTAACGCACTCCTTTAGAGGTGATAGATCAATATTTGTTATCTCTCGACTAGAGAGATCAATCTTTTCTATTTCCTTCTCTACATTAATTTGTTCTTGAGTATTCTTAGCAGTCAAATATGTTATCAGAATTGTCACAGAATCACCACCCCTAATCTTCTACTATTGAGAAGCATTCAGAAAAAGATTATGTCAGAACATTTTACTCAGGCAACAGGTCAAGAATTGCACGAGTTTCTCTGGCATGGAATAGATACAGAGTGGACTTTCGAAGAGAAATAAGGGAAAGAGAGGGAAGAGATTCTTCTTCCCACTCGTTCAGTACAGTATTACTTCATGGTCTTGACCCATTCAATCACGGGTTGGCAGAGCTCCTTGATGCGCTCCTTCTCCTCGTTCATTGGACTGGGTTTCCAACCGTCTGCAGGTTCAAACCACCAGTCAGTGACCGTGCCTTGACGTTCACCTTTCGGTTTCCAAGCAACCTTGACCGGCATACCAAACTCAGCCTCCCAGGGCTCGATACCTCGAAGCTCATTGGCAATTGCGGTCTTACAGCCGTCAACGATTACGTAGGCAAGAATGAATGGTAGACGCTTTAGTGAAGACTTTCCACTCCACCCAGCAACCGTGAAGGTATGAACAATGCCTTCCTGCGCTAGTTCAGTCCAGACCGTTTTTTCGAGATTATCGTCGAGGTTCCAGCAATTCACCCTTGGCGGGAAGAACTTGTCACCGCACTTCGGGCATTTGGTTCCCCAGAACTCACCGTCAACAAAGCCCTTACCGAGCCTAGAAACCTCTGCGTACTTCCAATAATACAGCTGATCGTAGTGAAGGTAGACCTTGAACTGCTCCTCTTTCGAGTCCCAATCGTAGCCCATGAAACCGATACCTGTTTCCTCGACATTGCCACGGAACTCGTCAGAATGCTTGTCGTCCCACTCAACATCAGTATGACCTGGAATCTTGTGTAGTCTCTTGTCATTGGTCATCTCTATGGCCTCCTCAGAATGAAGTTCGAGATACTGGTGCCAGTGCCAGCATGACTGTTGACAAGACCAGTGTTTGCGTCCTTCACATAGGTCTTGGAGCTCAAGTGCTTCTTAGGTGCCGTGTCATTGAGATGGTATGAGCACTCCAGAGCACTCATAATTCCAGTCGCCCCAACTGGGTGCCCATAGCCCATGAGACCGCCACCGATGTTTGTGGGGACTTCACCATCAAGGAATGTCTGCTTCTCACGAACGAACTCCTTGATGTTCTCTCTGTCACACCAGTGCAGAGCCTTGTAGATCTGGGTCTCCGAGCTACTGAAGGCATCGTGAATCTCAGCGACGTCAACCTCCTTCGCGGCCTTCTTGTACTCGATGCCGGCCATGTCATAGGCATCCTCGCCAGACTTCCGGCATGCACCGAACTCTGTCATGTCAGGATAGCCCTTACCGTACAGCTCGTTCCAACCAGGGAAGTCAATACGGTCTCCAGCTCGAATGGTACAGGAGCTAAGGCCAGCACCGGCAATCTCAACATAGGTGTCTGGAGCATGCTTCTTCGCCCACTCCTCACTGGTGACAAGTGCGAAGGCTCCGCCGCGACTCATCAAGCAGCAGTCCAGCTTCTTTAATGGGTAGCTGATAAGACGACTCTCCATTACATCTTCTACAGTGAGCTCCTTCTTGTAGTAGGGCGACTTTGGATTTGTAAAATCACTCCTGTAGAACTGCGCCTTCGGGTTGTCAGCTGCATAATTCCTATTCTTCATAGCAGCAAGAGCGAAGTCCTCCTCAGTCAAGTCGTTGTCTTTCATGAACTTGTACGCCATGGCAGCATAATAGATGGGATAGATGCCACCAGCGAGTGCTTCATAGCGTGTATCAGACGCAAGCGCAATGAACTCGCTACCCTGTGACTGGGTGACATTGTCCATGGTTTCCCACCCATAGACTCCAACACAATCATAGAGCCCAGACTTCACCGCCATGAAGGCACCAAAGAGGGCTGAGCCTCCTGTATTTCCACCGTTCTCAATACGCACGTGGGGCAGTCCGACTAACCCAAGATGATCATGGACAATCCACTCAGGACATAATTGCTTGCCAAAGTGTACTGAGAAATGCGAATATACCATAAACTGCAGGTCCCTGAGAGTGAAGTCAGGAATATCCTGCTGGGTTTCCACAATACAATTGGCAGCCATTGCCTCTGGTGTAATATGCATGGGATAGTCGAAAGGCGTCGCACTGCCACCTGCGATACAGACTTTTCGACTCATTTGAATCACTAAATCCTCATTCTTCCACCTACATTGGTGGTCGATTCCTGCGGCAACCCGACTGATACAGGTACTTAACAGCTTCGGCCAGCCGGGTTGAGAGCAATCAAGCTGCAGTGAGGCCGTCGAGTACTTCCCTCATCTCGGACTGGAGGCCCAGCCAATTGTTGAAGCGCTCCTCAACTCAGAGCGAATCACGAGTCCGATTTTTGTTGCAGAGATGAGAAACGATTCTGCGCCAACACAATGAATGCCAACATTTGACAGCTTGGCTTTCAGAAAAAAAAGACAGTGGGTGTGAGTTATCCAGTTTCTGCCGTAGACCGACTACTTTGAACTCTCACAACCAAATAGAGGAAAAAGAGAACAATGAGGCCAAGTGGAATGCTGAATAATAGTATCTGCATCCATCGTGGTAGATACGCGAAGAAAGAAGGAGGACCGCCACCGGGAGCACTAGCAATAGGAAGGACAAACAAGAAGAGGAAAAGGATCAACTCAACTTGAGCAAGCCGCCAAATAGCCCTCTGAAACTCCATTCCAGAAATATGGATTTTCATGAACGAGATTCCTTCTTCGTGCAGTCTTCTTAGTTCACTCAAGAGGCCGGGGATTATTATATTGAAGAGAGGAAAGAATCCCAGCAAAAGGAGCTGGTAGTCTGGCAAGAAAGGAGTGTGCTGAAATCCAAAGACGATGAAGAAGTCATTATGATAGAGTGAGAGTGCACTAGTGTGACCAGCCAAGATCATTCTCTCTTGAGAATCAAATATGACACCGCAAGGCTCTGACATTGTGCGCAGGAGAAGAAAATCATACCATTCTAGATTACCAGAAGAATCGCAGCTAAGGATAAGCGTCTGAGGAGCTTGAGGTGCCTGGTATTTGGGAGTAAAGATTCTGGTAACTGGCGCGGCGACTATCAGGCTCTCAACTCTGCCAAAGCCGATTATGTGCTCGCTTCCGTTCATGCAAAATCCCTGAATCCTGATGCTATAATACTCACCAACATCCAGAGTACATCCGCCAATTCCTCCTGCATCATACGTGTAGAGAGTGACCTGATTATAGCCTCTCCAAGATGCTGTCGCAGTCACAAACTCGTCTTCATTCGTTTCGAGACCGGTCCAGATGAGGGACGATGTGTGGTTCCATCGAAGAGTACCATTGATAGCAAAGGCAGCAGTGTAGAAACCCTTGTACTCATCTTCAAACATGGCTAACTCGGCCTCTGCTTCGTAGATCCCACCAGTTATGATGATTCCTTCCTTGGAGCTGAGCCACATTGTTGTGACATCAGTACCATTCGAATCTGAAGGTCCACTCCATAGCGTTCGCCACAACTCACTTCCTGAGGAATTCAGGGCCGCGATAAGAGACTCATGGCCAGCTGCAATAGAACTACCAACCACGAATATATTGTCAGTGTTGATATCAACAGTGAGCCCGAAATAATCAGAATATGGAGGCCACCAGTGCCAATTGTACTTTATTCCTGAAAACCCCATTTGCCAAATGAGCTCTCCTTGGGAATCAAATTTCATAACGAGTCCCGTCGTGTTTTCTTGATTAAAGCCGGAGACTCCTGCAAGGATTATATTATCCATGGAGTCAACTTCGACTCCGACAATCATATCATTCCTCGAAATGTTCCATGTCTTTGCCCATTCCAATTGCCCTGAAGATGAGGCTTTAACCATGTGGAACTTAGATGCTGTGGTGTCTTCTGCCATTCGCGCTCCCACCACTATGATACTTCCGTTGCTGTCCATAGCCATATCACGGGCGATATCGTTGTATTGAGAGCTGAAGATTACTTCTCTTTCACTCCGTGGGGGCTCAAAAAGAAGCGGGAAGTCTAGAATAAGAAGTGCACTGGAAGCAAGCAGAGTCGCAAGCATTACGAGATAGATAGTCGCCCTCCTCATACGAATCCATGATATCATATCCTCGTGGAGATAAGAACTATTGCTTTCCAAGTGATAATGTCGATGCCACAATCAGTAGTTCTTCGATGACTCCTGTCATCATATGCTGACACTGTAAGATTGAAGCTGAAAAACCGTCTGCTTGGTTGCCAATACATAAATCAAGAGTTTCTGCAGGGCATGTGAATCGAAATGAATACCGCAGACCTTGTCCAAAGCGTGGCAGCATCCACTAGAGCTTGGCGAGAGAGGGCTCTTCGAAACCTGCAAGAGGAAGGATGCAGTGACCTTTCATATCGACCTAGATCAGGAATGTCAGCCATAGGATGGATTCTCGCCCATCAGGCAGCGGCCTATGACTACACATTGAATATGCTGATCAAGGACAATCCTCCTAGAAATCCAGAACTTTTTTACAGATACAGAGGAGATAGTCAGGACCCGGGAGATTGGACAGGGCATTCACTCCAAGAGATCAATGAATATTACGACACAACAGAGAAAGATTTCCTTGATTGGGTAGCAGAGCTCTCCGACAGAGAACTGAACAGCGTGCTTGAGGAACCAAGAATTCCACAGTTCTTTAGGGGAATGCGAATCTTAGATGTGATTGCTTTTACCTTCACGCACCTGAACCACCACAATGGACACCTCAGTGCAATCAGGGGCGATTGGTGCCAGCATAACAAAATCAAGTGACAGTGCTAATGAAAAATAGAAATCCCCAAAACATGCAGCACCTGTCAGTAGGAGCCGCATGCTTGAGGGATTGAATCAAGATCATTGACTAGACTGCTTTCGCATTCGCTCTAACAATCTCTTCAACCTTGTCGAGCTTTGCTTGTATATCTGGGTCCTTGATATTGACGACGATTGACACGTCGACGTCAGCAACCTGTTCGTTGCCTTTCTTGTCCACGTATGGCACATCGACCTTGTAGTTGACTCGGTCATTCTGCTTTGCCCTAAATCCCTTGGCCTCTTGCTCAATCTCATAGCCACCCTTGATGGGGTACAGGACACCGTAGTTTACCATCTGGACTGACTCAGCCGTTATTGACTTAGTAATCTGTTCCATGATGGACTTGTTGTACATGTAGCTGCCCAACTGGACTAGACTCAAGAAAGCGAACACACCTCCTCCGCTCACCCTTGCTTTCTTCGCTTCCTGTACACCAGTGGCAATGACACGATAGTTCGATACAAAGACATTTCCCTTGATGACGGACTTGCCGGTTTCAACCCAACCATCAGCGATGACTGCAAATTCCTCGCCAGGCAATTTACAGAAGTTCTCGACAAAGAATATCTCGTAATCAGACAGCTTTGACGGGTCTCTGGCACGCATAATCTTGTCAAACAGGATGTAAGCCTTCTCGGAGAACAATGCTGGATCAACCAGGATAGCATCCTTCATAATCTCACCGAACGCTTGGAATTCTGAACGATCAATCTTCCTGAAGGCATCCATCAGCTTCTTGCCAACATCTCCAGATTTGCCCTTGTTCATGTTTTCCATTACTTCTCTTCTCAGTTTTTCTAGGTCTACTTTACCCAATTCAAAAACCTCATGATAGCTATTTGCTAGGCTCTAAGCCAATTCGTACCTAGAATATTAAGCGTAACGTGGATGTGCTATAATAGTAGCATAGTTTTACTAATAATCGGAATCAGGGAATGTGTTGTTTTCTTATCTGATACCATCTAAAGATACCAATGGGAATTATGATTATCAGGCAGATTATGAGATCGCCGACAACGTCCAAAGGAACACTAAGCCCAAGCGGGTCAAGCCATAGTCTGCCAAGACCCATCATTTCGACAAGCGGGAAAACAAGCAGAGCACCGAACAGCCTCTTGAGTTTTGCTGCATCTATTCTGCATGCATATCTTGGCCCAATCACGCCCCCAACAATCATCCCAATTCCCATTGCCACTCCATAGAATATGAAAGTCGAAAGGTCTCCGAAATCAGGGAGCACCATATAGTTCATGAGTGTGCCAGCACTAGAAGTGAAGATCATAGTAAACATGGAAGTGGCTGCTGCAATAAGTATAGGCATCTCTAGCAGGATACACAAAACAGGCACTATTATGACACCACCACCCACTCCCAATAGACCAGATGCAACTCCACCTACAAGGATCCCCAAGAATGCAAGGCCCAGACGAACTCGGCCCGACTGATAGATGTCATATGATTCCTTTTGAGGGGTGTGATCTTCTCTCTCTGTCCTTTCAGCGAATAGCATCATTATGGCAGCAGGGAAGAGAAGGATGCCGAATATCAGACGTAGGACAAGGTCATCCCCAATTGAGGTTCTCAAGGCAATTCCGAGCAATGAGCAAGGAACAGTCACCATGGCGAGTATTAGTCCTAGACGAATGAGGATCGGAGTTGGCTTATACCGTGCAAAGGCAACAGTACCCATGATTGCGAGAAATAGCGCGGAGAATAAGGAAGCAGCCGCAGCCATCTCAGCACCCAGCCCGAAGACGACGATTAATAGTGGTGTCTTATATCCGCCACCACTCATGCCCACAGACGCCGTCAATCCAATTACAGTCGCAAATGTGGCAACGATAATGAATTCGACGACCATTGTCTGCGTCTTGTCCCATCCCCTACACGATTTGATATTCGAATAGTTGGATATTTCCTAGGAATAGAGTGAAGAGTGCTTATATAATTCCTGCAAATGGCATAACTGGCACTTTTTTTGTGGACGACGGAGTTGACAATGTGATGGAAGATAGGAGAAAAAGAACTGCACTTTTTCCTTGCAATATCGCAGTCATCATCGTGGCTGTCTTTCTGACATGGTTTTACGAACCCATCGAACTAGCTAGATACTGGCAATTAGAGACTCTAAGGGACTTGTGTGACAGTTGATCACATAGACTGCGGTTGGTGCGTCCTCTTGTTCGATATGAAGGTGGCATCTCTGGCTAATCAGGCATTTGCCAATTACAGCTGGCAAATCAGAGCTAGCGAGATGTAAAACCGCCATCCACAGGCAGAACAGCTCCTGTGATGAAAGACGACTCATCTGAAGCCAAGAACAGTGCAGTGTATGCGACTTCCTCAGAGGTACCAAAGCGGCCAACAGGGTAGTTCTTCAATCGTCGCGATCGAACCTCTTTCGGATCCCCCTGCATTTTGATCACTCTTTCTAACATCGGTGTTTCAATTGCTCCTGGGCAAATGCAGTTGACCCTAACATTACTGGAACCCAGGTCCACAGCGAGTGCCTTTGTAAGGGAGATAATTCCACCTTTCGCTGCTGAGTAGCTTGGAGAGAATGAACCAACTAGGCCAGCTGCCGATGAGTTGTTGATTATTACGCCCTTTCCCTTCTTTTCCATTTGTGGAAGAGCATGCTTGATACACAGATAGACTGACTTCAGATTGACACTGACTGACCTATCCCACTCCTCCTCAGTTGTATCTTGCAGACTCTTCACGACCTCCACGCCTGCATTGTTGAAGAGGACATCGACTCCACCAAGTTCGTTTGTTTTTGCAAAGACTTTCACGACATCCTCTTGTCTGGACACATCAGCTTTTACGAAGTGGGCCATGCCTCCGGCCTCTCGAATCGCAGCTTCGACTTCACCGCCTTGAATTTCATCTATGTCGGCTCCAACAACGGTAGCTCCCTCCTCTGCAAACAATAGGGCAGACGCGCGACCAATTCCTGCACTTACTCCAGTTATGACTGCTATCCTATTCTCAAGTCGCCCCACTTCTCTCAGTCCTCCTGCTGGAGCCAAAACTTAGCAACGTCTAGGGGAGTTGCCATCCAGACATCTCCATCAGTCTTCATCTTGATAATCAGATTCTCAAGCATCTTGGCTCTCGAAGGGACACCCATGATTTGAGGATGCATCACGAGCATCATGTAGAGACCCTCCTCATAGACAGCCTCAAACTCATCATACCAGATATCGTACACTTTCCTATGGCTGTCGATGCCACTTTGATACTCAAGAGGCGGAAAGTAATTGAAACCAAAGAATGCCCAGTCGTCCAGTATCCACTTGAAGGGAAGCTCAACCATCCTCTTTCCGCCCACGTCTACGATATAGGGAAGGTCATCTCCCATCATTGTGCTATCATACATTAAACCATGCTCAGCTAAGAGCGAGTATGTGTTTTCGCTCATGTCTGTGGCTGGTGCACGATAGCCTTGGGGTCTCTCTGGAATCAGTGAGTCTAAAGCTGCAAAGCCCTTCTCAAGCTCCTCACGTTCCTCTTTAATGCCAAGGCTAGCTGGATTCCGATGAGAGTAGCCATGATGCCCAATCTCATGACCTTGACTGGCGATATCCTTCACACTATCAGGATAACGTTCAGCCACTTCCCCAGGAATATAGAAGCATGCTTTCATATTGTGTTTGTCCAGAAGCCTCAGTATGCGTGGAAGCGCCGCTCTTGGACCGTATTGCCCAAGTGAGAGAACTACTGGATTATCACGTTCAATCTTATTGCGTTTCAAGATATTTCGCCAAGAAATATCTGCATCAAGGTCAAAGGTCAAGCAAACTGCGCATTTCGCTCCATTTTTCCACTCCATAATCGATTCTTCCTCCATTCAAGTTCTTCAATCACATTGGTCAGCGAAAAGCATATCGCATTACTGAGTCATCCTAGACTTTCCACTCACGGATGCTCTTCTGAACCTTCAATTCACCTAATGTTTTGAGAATCTCTCCTTCCTCGAACCTCTCATAGACCGGGAACTTCATGTTGAGAGGAGAATCCCTGAGACTTTTCCAAAGCGGCGTTATACCAAATGACCCATTCTGACGAATCCAAGCGACCTTATCCAGGTCAATGACCTCTGTCATAATCTCCTCATGCGTGCCAACCTGCTGCAATACCCTGCCTTCAGGATCTGCGAATATGGAGAGTCCTCCGCCTTTGGAACTAACAACATTCGAGTTGAGGACATAGCATTGGTGCATGATTGCTTGAGCAGGTACGAGAATCAACTCTGCTTGTCGGTCAGGTGTATAGGTCGCAGACGGCTGGAGAATGACATCAGCACCCATCCATGCTAGCGTTCTGAATATCTCAGGAAACCACAAGTCATAGCAGATAACAAGACCCACTCTCGCGATTCCTGGAATATCAAAAGTCACGAAATCCGTCCCGAAATTTGTATCTTCAAAAGGCATCCAAGGATAGATCTTTCTATATTTTGCCACAAGCTCACCTTTTGGATTGAATGCAATGGCTGTATTGAATATCTTACTACCATCCTGTTCCAGAAATGAACCCGGAACGAACCAGCATTCAGTATCCTTGGCGATTTCTGAAAGCTTTTCCGTCATGCTATTTGGCATTGGTTGAGCCATATCTTTCCAATCATCTATCCCATACTGTTGTAGATATAGCTCTCCTGTGAAGACCAGGTCAACCCAAGGATATGTTTTCCTTACCCACTTAGCTGTTTGTTCAAGATTGCTGAAATTCTTGTCTTCATCGTATGGATCTTTCTCTAGCTGTAGTCCGGCAACTCCTAGACGTCTTTCCATTTTCATCACCTTTATTCAACTAGTAATTCGCTAATTCCCTTCTCTACCATAGTCAGAATCTTTGAAATGAGTTCAAGCTCCTTTTCGATGAGCCTGTAGACATTGGATCGCTCTCTCTCAAGCTTGACCAGAGGCTTGTGTATTGGTAACCAGTTATAGGCCAAGTCAGATTGGCTCTCATATTTGTCAATATACTCGGGAGTAAGACTGCCCACAGGAGTGCCTCTTAGTGCCATTATAGCGGCATTAAGCGCAACATAGTCTTCAATTAGCTCCAACCTTGACAAGTAGTCAACATCATCAGGAGCTGTCACCCTCCATAGCCATCCAACAGTGGTGTTGATGAGATGAGCCACTGAGCTGAGAAACCGATTTGCATTCTGGATTTGCTTATGATTTCCCTTCTTGGAAATAGAGTTCAGCTTCTTGTTGAAATGACTCTTCTTTGTTCGGATATCTCTAATCCGAAGTAGCTGCTGTGTCATGTCAAAAGGACAGCCTCTCATCTTGTTGTATTTGGAGAGAATAGTTTCGAATCTCATCAACGGAGTGAATATGTCGATTGGCAGCAGACTTGCATTTGCTAATTTGATGAGCGCATCGTTCATGAATTTTGCATAGCGCATAACTGCACTGTAGTCAATGTGGTCAAGGTCATCCTTTTGGGTTTGGTAAAGATGACTTGGAAATGTAACTCCGTAAATTGTCGGCGCCCCTGAAATCTCAAAGAACCAGTGGTCACTACCATACCCTGGAGGATCATAAAACTCGAATCCTCGAATGGCGTTGTCTGCAGATTCAATGCCCTTAGCAAATTGAAGCAAGTCTGCAGTCGTGCCTATGAATCTTGCAGCAGGCTCTGGGAATCCGACTGAATCAAGGCTCAGAAATGCTGCTACAGTCTTGGATACGCTTTGATTCTGGTCCCAATACACCTTGGAACCATTGCACCAGTTGTAGAACCCCTCACTTCCACCATTTTCTGCACCAAAGAAGAAGAATCTCACACTTCTCTTCAATATACCGCCATTCTGAACATGTTCCTGGAGTAGCCTGGCAATCTCCAGAAAAATAGCTACAGGAGCGCAATTATCTGCAGCCCCAGTAAACCAGCTATCAACATGAGTCCCCACAAAGATTTCATGTTCGGAGATCTCTTGCTCTTGCCCTTTTAGCACGGTTTCTATGTTCATTGACTCTGCAGTATTGGGGATATCGACGTCCGCATCAATTTCCAACTCGACCTCATTCTTCTCTAGGAGGCTCAGAAGGAAATCGCCATCTTCCTTTGAGATGCTTATGACAGGAATCTTCAGCAGTCTACCGGATTCGACTACCACCACTTTGCGAAGATCTCCTTCATCAGGAGTTGAAACTAGAACTGCATCTAGCCCTCGTCGTATGGCTCTGTAGTAGGTGCGTGAAGGAGACAAATAGAGGTGAGGGCCCCAATCAGACAGCCCTATTGAGGCACCATCATTGTTGGTTTCGTATTCGTCTATCTGACTTATCTGTGTCAACTTCCCTATGGTTCTTAGGCTCTGAGAGTATGGAAAGAGAGCGGCCTCGATTTCCTTCTCAATTGGTTTTAGAATTTTGATGCTGCAAGAGTTGGGATTCCATCCACGGATCTCGAAAGTCATGGTTTCTATTTCTTCATAACCAAATCCACGAAGACATTCAATAATGTACTCAGAGGCACGACGCTCATTGGGCGATCCAGCTATCTTATTTCCAATGGAATGTAGGTCAGTCATAGTAGCTTTAATCCTATCGAGCGAAGGATTCTCCACACCATAGCCTCCAAGCATCGCTACAGCTGCTTGAATTCCTTTTCGAGCAGGCTCAGCACTTTCTGAGATTCCTCTTCAGTCATGCATAGCGGAGGCTGAAGACGAATCACATTCTTCTTTACTCCGCCTGTTCCAACCAAGACACCATTCTTCATGAGATTCTTGGCTACTGCTTGTGTTTCATCAACCGCTGGTTCCTTTGTGTCTGTGTCTTTCACCAGCTCGATGCCTATCATGAGTCCTCTTCCTCGAACTTCACCAATGTGTTTGCTGCGCTCTTGAACCTCCTCTAATTGTCTCATCAGACTGCCGCCAATCTTCTCCGAATTCTTTACCAGCCCTGCATCCTCAAGATAGTTGAGATTCTCTAGAGCCACAGCGCAGCAAACAGGATTCCCGCCAAAGGTTGAGAAGTGATCACCTGACTCTAGACAGTCCGCAATCTCGTCTGTAGTGATATAGCCGCCAATCGGCATCCCTGCACCCAATCCCTTTGCCATTGTGAGGATATCAGGCTTGATTCCGAACTCTTCGATTGCAAACATCTTTCCTGTTCTTCCAAAGCCAGTTTGGACTTCATCAGCAATGTAGGCAATATTGTGCTCTTTGCATATCTCTTGCACCAGATCATGATACTCCTTTGGCGGCACCACCAAGCCGCCCTCACCTAAGATTGGCTCAACAATCATGGCTGCAACATCGCCTGTGGTATGATACTTGATGATGTCCTCGACTCTTCTTGCACATTCGGTGTTACAGTCAGGAAATTCAAGCGGGCATCTATAGCAATACGGCATTGGAGCATGCACAACACCGGGAGCATTGGCAAAGGTCCCAAAGCCATGCTTGTACTTTGATTGCCCAGTGAGTGTTAGTGAGAGGCTGAGTCGGCCATGGAAGGAGCCCTCCAATGCAATGACACCGGCACCTGTACGGCCCTGAGTCACGCTATACTTCTTAGCAATCTTGACACCCCCCTCAACAGCCTCGGCGCCGCTGTTGCAGAAGAATGATTTTGTTAGGTTGTCTGGTGTGACCCCAGCCAGTTTCTCAGCCAGCAATGTTTGAGGAACATTGTGGTAGAGCCCAGAACAGTGAATTAGCTTCGATAGTTGCTCCGCTCCTGCTTTTACAATCCTTTCTGGACTGTGACCTGCATTCACAACCGAGATTCCACTAATACAATCAATGTACTCCATTCCGTCAAGATCGCGTACAATGGTGTTTTTCCCCTCATAGATGACTATGGGTTTGCGAGCATATGCGGGGACCATGTACTTGGACTCTTTCTCTATTATTTCAGCTCTATCTACCATTACAAAATCTCTCCATGACGCTCCGAGTCGAGCTTGAATTCAATGTGGATGCGAGCGTCTCTGCTCCATTGATTTAAGGAATGAACAACCATAAGAAGAGTGCCAACACTGTTGAACATCAATGAACATTATCTCTAGACGACTTTCTGCCTGGTCCCCTAGTTTCCCATCAACTTGCTTAGGTCCTCAGATACGCTACCTAACATTGTTGATAGATTCTCTAGCTCCTTCTCAATCTCTTTGCCAATTCTGGCGCGTTCTTTTTCTATATTTGCAAGAGAGTCATGAATTCTTAGCCAATTGTAGGGATTGTCAGGCTTTGACTCGATTCTCTTTGCAGAATCTCGATCGAAAGTAGCTACTGGGATGTTTCGTATGCTCGCAATGGCATTTGTGAGATGGATATAGTCTTCAATCATCTCAAGGCGATATAGATAGTTAATGCTGTATGTTTCTATCGGACGGGTGTTCCATCCAATAGTACGATTGAATCCCCTAGTCGCTTTCAAGAGAAACTCGTTTATCAGAGGGGCGTAATCATATTCACAATCTTCGACTATCTTCTTCAGGGAGGGTTGGAAGTTCATCAAGTCCCTCACCTTGGCAATTAGTGGCTTTAGGTCAAATTCGTTTCCTTCCATTTCGTCGTATTTTGAGAGAATTGATTCAAATCTTTCAAGTGGTACGGAGATATCTATTGGTAACACATCTGCGTCTGCGAGATAGTGAAGCGCGTTCTTCATGAACTCTGCATAGAACTGCAAAGCATCATAGTCCAAATGGTCGGGATCATCCTTTGTCGTGTGATACAATGGGCTTGGTTGAGCTATGCCATGTTCTGATGGGACTCCTGAAACACCGTATATTGTAGGGACTCCTTCTAATTCAAAGAACCAGTGGTCACTGCCATAGCTGGGTGGGATTTTAAATGTCAAGGAACGGGCTCTTCCATGCTCTACAGTCAAGGATTTGGCGAATCCAAGCATTTCTCCAGTGGCAAAAATGTAGTCTGCTGATGGGTGAGGATATCCTGTAGAGTCCAAACTCAATACTGCAACAGTCCTGCCTACTGATTCTCTGTTATCTCTAACATAGGCTTTTGATCCATTCAGCCAGAAGTAGAAATCATCAGATCCACTCTCCTCAGCACCATAGAAAAGGAATCGTATGGTTCTCTTGGGAACCTTGCCCAGCTTGGCTTGATCCTGAAATATCCTCGCCAGTTCGAGCACAATTGCTGCCTGAGCGCAATTATCAGCTGCTCCTTGGAACCATGAGTCATAATGTGCTCCTACCACGACTTCTTCATCAGTTGTTCCATCGCCCTCAAGAATCGCAACCACATTATGAGAGTCCAGTCGTTCTGTTGCTTCAACTTCGGTTTCAATTCTCACCATCACTTCGCCATCATTCATCATTGAGCGGAGAGAATCTCCCTCTTCTTTTGTGATACAAACAACTGGGATTTTGAGGAATCTCTCAGGAATTACTACAACTTTCAGCATATCGCCTTCATCTGGTGCTGCCACAATCAAGCCCTTATAGCCCAGTTTCGCAGCGCGGTAGTAGGTGAATCTCGGGCTGAGGTAAGTATCAGGTCCCCATTCAGTGAAACCGATCAGCCCCTTTCCAACCGAAGATGAATTTGGATCATCTTCATTGGTTTCCCGATCAACAGGGGCTAGCAATCCTTCGACTGACTCAGATTTCCCATGTGGAAACAGGGCACATTCCAATTCTCTTTCAACGGGCTTGGATGTCTTCACCTTACATGTTTGTGGATCCCATCCGACAACATCAAATGGCTGCTTCTCAACATCCGTGAAACCAAAATTCACAAGACTGTCATATAGGAAGTCTGCAGCTTGGACCTCCGCTTTTGTTCCTGCAACCTTCTGTCCAAAAGCGCAAAGATGCTCGATGGTCTTTCTTATCTCTGAGATGGATGTCTTCTCAACCATATACAGGTCCCCACTATTTCTTGCTGCGGAGGTCTGGTTATAGAGTGTGAACAATCTAAAGAAAGGTGCCAACATGGATGTTCAACACTGAACAAGAATAGACAGCACCTAAACAGCCATAACCAGTATTGCACCTTGAGTGGTATTCCAATGAAATAGTGAGGTTGATCAATGAAACGCAATCGCAGACCAATTGTCATGGTAGTTACACTTCTCTTTGTGACATTGGCTGTTGCGAATCCCGCGTATTCAGACGAAGTTCAACCAACCGACCTGACTGGAATCAAGGTGGCTGTCTATGAAGGCGTAACCGATGAACAATCATCTAGTCTTTCAAGTCGCACAGCTCTCTTCTGGATGTTTAGATGGATGAACGCTACAGTTGATGTCGTGACTGCTGCAGACATTAGAAATGACATACTTGTTGATTATGACATCATTGCCATACCAGGAGGATGGGCGTGGTCGTATTTTCAAGACCTCACCAATTCGGGGGTCGTTAGGATACGGAACTTTGTTGAGAATGGAGGAGCCTTTTTTGGAGTCTGTGCTGGGGCTTACTTTGCGTGTGACAACATTAGATGGGAGGGCGGAAACATTGGATATTCACTTGACCTTTACCCGAATCTGGGCATAGGACCCATAGAAGAAATTGCAGCCTGGCCAGGTCATAACATGACAAGGATAATCCTGAACAAGGCGGTCACTGAAATGGATCTATCTGGAGAGCCAGACTCTCACACTGTGATGTACTACGGTGGACCATATTTTGAAACCGCCGGAACAGACGGAGTGAATGTTATCGCCACGTACGATGTCAATGATGAGCCAGCTATAATATCCTATGAGTATGGCCAGGGGCGGATAGTTCTTTCGGGTCCCCACGTTGAATGGGAAGAGGATGCTGACCGAGACGGGGTGGCATGGGATAATGTGTATGATGATGAGGGATCAGAATGGAACATGATGCTACAAATCGGGCTCTGGCTTTCCGAAAATGGATTTGAAACTGCAACGACATCTTCTACGACTACATCTTCTTCGACAACTACAGCAGAACCCAGTCCCACATTGCCTCCGATGGAAATTGACCCTGCTCTTGGCCTAGCAGCTATTATGGCCACCCTTATGATTGCAGTCATCGCTGATAGACTGAGAAAGTGATTGTTTGGCACGAGAAATGTGCGAAATCATTCATAGAAATGCATGTTCATGACTAGTGCACTATGAACAAGAGTGTTCGGTGGATTTTAATTGGTGTACACCAGTATCTATCGACTATCTTTACTTCAGGATGTGACATCTGTGAAAAGGAAAGACGCACTCCTGTCACTGACTCTGACGGTCTTCCTGGTCTTACAAGTGTTTGCTTTCGCACCAACTACGGCTGTAGCGCAGACACCCAAGATAATGAAGATAGGGATGTTTGATGAACCAGACAGCCTTAATCCAATCCTGGCCGCTGAGATCAGCTCATGGGAGTTTATTAATTGGATATATGACCCACTGGTCAGATGGGATGATAACTGGGGCATCCAACCCTGTCTCGCAGAGAGCTGGGAATGGGCTGCAAATGGCTCCCAGTTAGTAATGCATATCGATCCAGATGCAACATGGCATGATGGAACTCCATTTACTGCGCATGATGCCAATTGGACGCTATTCACTTGGACTTGGCTTGGATATTGGGTAGCTCAGACACCTCGTATTGACCATAGAAACATCAGAGTTCCAGACGACTACACACTAGTCCTCAATTTTGTGGACAATGGCTATGAAAACATCTGGTATTGGGATCCGGGTGGTTCGTATGGCGATCCTGCTTGGGAGCTAGGCGTGTATGACAGGTACAATGGCACTTCGGTGCAAATCAACCAAGAGGCGTTCCTTACAGGGCTGACCTATGTCCCGATTCTTCCTGAACATCTCTGGGATCCACTGACATGGCACAACGAAACTTATGGGATAGGAAGTTATTGGTATGATACGGCATATTATTGGGATGCAATCGTCTGGGGCATGTACCTCGAACAAGATTGGCCAACCCCAATGATTGGCACTGGAGCATTCATGCTAGATGAATACAAGGTGGGAGAGTACATCAGACTTGATGCGAATCCCGACTATCATCTTGGCGCCCCCAATATTGATGAAATCTTGATTACATTCTACAGCACCGTAGAGGTCATGACTGAGGCTGTAAAAGCTGGCGACATTGATTTCTGTGAAACAGCACCACAATTCATCGAGTTGGGAACCATTCCTAACACGGTTACAATAAATGAGAATCCGTGGATGGGCTGGGAAGGTCTTCTTGTGAATCAGTTTGTTAACTACACTTATGCAAATGGTACTGGTGGTGGTTTTGGTGAAGGTAAAGTTGACTACACTAGCAATCCCAGGAAAGTCGCCCTTCGTCAACCAGAGGTCAAGAAGGCGATAAACCAGGCTATAGACAAGGCACAGATAGCTGAGGTTGCGTATCTTGGACACGCGAATGCGGCTGAATCGTTGATCCATACTACTCTCAAGTGGCACAATGATGAGCTTATTACCTATCCTAAGGGCATTGCTGAAGCTAGGGCAACTCTCGAGGCTGCAGGATGGGTAGAGAATCTAGCGGGGGTCTATGAGAAAGACGTAGAAGGGACTACGGAAACGCTGTCCTTTACAATCAAGTACGTCACTGGCGTTCCTACAGACTTCACAATCGTGTCTCTTGTTAGTGCATATCTTGAGGCTGCGGGATTTGACATCACTACAATCCCATTAGAAGAAACAACCTTCACAGCAGAAACCGCTACTGAGATGTGGAACTTTGACATAGCTCTGACCTTCTATAGTCAGATTGCAGATCCAAATAGCATGATGCAGTATATGACCAGCGACAGCTGGATTAATCCAAACGCTGTGAACATTACAAGGGTTGATGAGATATACAAGGAGCAACAACTGACTACTAATGACGTGACTAGAGGGGCGCTCTGTGATGAGTTCCAGCAGATAATGTACAACGACTCCAGTATCATTGTTCTCGTAGAGTTCAATGATATCGAGCTATACAGAAATGATGCCTGGACTTTTACACACACAGACTGGCAGAGCGGTATTCTGTCTATGTGGAACATTGATTCATGGCTAGAGGTTGATGTACCGACAACACCAACAACGACTCCAACCACAGGGACTACAACACCACCTCCGCCACCACCGCCGTTGCCCATGGAATTACTCCTTGTAGTTGGCATAGGCGCAGTGGTTTTGGTGCTCGTTGTGGTTTTGGTGGCTAGAAGAAGATAACATCAAACAGAACCAAATAAGAGATTGAACAGACAGTATTACTGTCTGTTCATTCCCCATTTTTCAAAAGTCACGAGGAACAGAGTGGACTAGAATGGCATTAAGAGATGTGCTGCTAAAACGAATTGCCCAAGCAATTGTAACAATTTTCATTGTACTTGCAATTGATTTTATGATATTCCATATTCTGCCAGGGGACCCAACGACTTTCCTTGCTAGAAATCCTAATATCTCCGATTTGGCACAGCAGATATTGATTCAGCAATTTGGACTTGATAAACCGCTTTGGGAACAGTTTATTCTCTTCCTTGGGAATTTCCTTACCGGGAGATTTGGACTTTCATTCCATTTCAGAGAAGAAGTAGGATCAGTATTGATGTACCATCTCGGAAACACTCTGATTCTAATGATTCCTGCATCAATTGTGGCGATTGTGGTTGGAATCTGGATAGGCAAGAACTCAGCCTGGCGTCGAGGCAAGGCAGCAGACCTCGTAGGCCTTCTATTCTCCTTAGTTACATACTCTATTCCCACCTTTTGGCTAGCCATGTTCTTCATCATGTTTTTCGCATTTGGCCTTGGGTGGTTCCCAGCGACTCCAGGTTTGACCACTCCGGGAATGGATTTCACAGGCGATCCTGTTGGCCTCGTTATCGACATGATATCTCACTTGATGCTCCCATGGACAGTGCTCATTGTTGCAATCCTGGGCTCTTTTGCACTAATCACAAGAAACGCACTATTGGATGTATTGAGTGAGGACTACATGCTCACTGCAAAAGCGAAAGGAAGATCTGAGAAAGCTCAGTTGAATAGAGAAGCAATGCCGAATGCGATGATTCCCATAACAACTGTCATTGCACTTCAGCTTGGATTCTCCGTAGCAGGGGCATTACAGACAGAAGTTGTATTCTCATACCCTGGAATCGGGAATCTGATTTGGGAAGGGGTCTACTATCGAGACTATCCACTTCTCCAAGCTGCTTTCTTCATGATAACCATAGTCGTGGTGATAGCCAATCTTCTTGCAGATTTCATCTATTTCTATCTGGATCCAAGAATTAGGGTTGGAGCAGAATTCACGATTGGTGATGAGAAACCGTCAAGACCACTCTCATATTATGGTATACTGGTAATAGCCGTAGTCGCTCTTTTATCCACATGGGCTGTCATTGGGATATACACAATTCTTCCCCTATTCATTCTCATCTTAATTGTAAAACGGAGAGCTGCTCTGCAGTTCATAAGGAATCGACTCAGCGCACTGACTCCTTCAAACTTGATTTATGCTTGGAGGAATAAACGGTCTCAGATCTTAGTTCGTTTCTCAACTATCTTCCTACTCGTGAATCTGATTGCACTCAGTCTCGTGGCTGTAACTGGAGTCTTCATCCCAGAATGGGGCTTCTTTTGGGGAGCTGCTTTCTTCGGACTGAGACCATTTCCACCAATACCGCCTGGCGCTGAATATCCTGACTGGGCGATGACTCTAGCATCTATTGCACATCCTTCCGTAATGCATGTTGCACTCGTTGGTATAACGGTTGGATTTCTCCTAGGTAGGAGGAAAAGTCTTGGTGCCACATCAAGCCGATTCATAAGAACTCGAATGGGCACGGTAGGAGCAGCCTTAGTAGCTATGTTTGCAGGAATGACTCTTTTTGGTGACATAATAGCTCCATATGACCCTGAGGCATTCTTCACTGGTAATATTTACCAACCTCCTGATTTAATGCCAGAACTGCAGATGTTTATGATATCAGCGGGTGCGATTTTGCTCATCATCGCAACAGTTAGCTGGTGGATATTTGACCGATTCAAGATTGCATCTATTCCAAGATACGTCCTCACTATTCTGAGTGGAGGACTAATTCTATTCATTGCGTGGAGTCTTGGAGCACAATCCGCAACGGTTGAGAGTAGTGCTACCTTGCTCTATTCAGGAGGAGTTGGTGTCATAGCAGGAGTCATCATTATAAGGGGCATATTGAGCGCAAGGGCTGAGTTCAGCATCGAGAATCTGAAAGAATATCTCCCGAGGTTGCTCATTGCTCTCATAGGAATAATTAGTGTTGGCCTCGTAGTCCAGGGCATTCTTCAGGCACCATGGGTAGTTCCTCTTGATTTTCCAGGCTACCACCTAATGGGGACTGACCAATTGGGTAGAGATGTTTATAGTGAATTGATCATCGCCGTGAGAATAACACTTCTAATTGGAATGGTTGCAACAGCGATGTCTGTAGTAATAGGCACTCTTATTGGCCTTGTAGCAGGCTACTATGGCGGGATTATAGACTCATTCCTCATGCGATTCACAGACATCTTCTTTGTGATTCCAAGCCTGCTATTGATGATCGTCATGGCTGCTGTGCTTGGTCCATCGATTGTGACCCTAATTATTGTGATTGGTCTGTTCTCATGGTCCTCAACCGCACGCATTGTAAGAGGGCAGGTATTATCGGTAAAGGAACGGACTTACATCGAGAGGGTAAGAGCGGTTGGTGGAGGTAACGTCTATATCATGGGCAAACATGTGTTGGCAGCAGTTGCTCCACTTGTTGTTGCCAATACAATCCTAGTCACTGCATGGGCTATTCTTTCAGAAGTCGTCCTAGACTTCTTTGGCCTGGGAGACCCGGCAATGATCAGCTGGGGAACTATGCTCTATCTCGCATTCAATGCTGGTTCAATGTCTAATAACCTCTGGTGGCTAGTGTTTCCGCCAGGGATTATGGTCGTGCTTCTCCTCCTCGGTGTGTCAATGGTAGGATATGCCATGGATGAGATTGTCAATCCAAGACTTAGGAGGAGGTAGTGAGTTAAATGACTGAAGCATCTTCACAAGTCCCTGCTGGACAGGCACTACTCAAGGTTTCTGGCCTGAAGGTATACTATCACATATCCCAAGGAATTGTCAAAGCAGTCGATGATATCGACTTTGCCGTGAATTGTGGAGAGTTTGTAGGTCTAAGCGGGGAAAGCGGCTGCGGAAAGACGACCACTGCAATGACATTGTTGAAGATTCTCCCAAGAGAGGGCGTCATTGAAGGGGGGCAGGCTCTCTTCAACAACCGTGATATTCTCACTATGAAGACAAAGGAGATACAGGCATTTCGTTGGCAGGAAATTTCAATGGTTTTCCAGGGAGCTATGAACTCGCTGAATCCAGTGCATCGTGTAATTGACCAGATGGTCAATGCAATACAAATCCATCAGCGTATGCCAAAAGAGAAAGCCAGAGAAATAGCACTTGAACTGATAGAATCCGTGGGAATTGATAGATCGCGTGCGAGAGCATATCCACATGAACTCAGTGGAGGAATGAAACAGCGTCTTATGATTGCCCTCGCGCTTGTGCTGCATCCACCCCTTGTTATTGCGGATGAGCCAACTACTGCACTGGATGTGATGATTCAAGCACAGATTCTTGACCTCTTCAAGCAACTCAGACAAAGAACGAGCCTATCTCTCCTGATTATAACACATGACTTGTCAGTTCTAGCTGAAACATGTGACAAGATAATCATAATGTATGCTGGAAAGATAGTAGAAGAGGCTGCGGCGGAGGTGCTTTTCAACGAACCAGCCCATCCCTATACCAGAAAGCTCATTTCATCATTCCCAAGCATTCTCGCTGACAAGGAGATAGATTTCATCCCTGGGAATCCCCCCGACCTAATTGATCCTCCAGTAGGATGCAACTTCCATCCAAGATGCGATTATGCAGCCGACATTTGCAGAACTGGAGACCCGCCTCTTATTGACGAAGGAGGGCATAGAGTTGCCTGCTTCAGGAGGAATGAGATCTGATGCAGAAGGCAATCCTAGAAACCAGGAATCTCAAGAAATGGTTCACAGTCAGGGCTGGATTCCTCTCAAGCCTCATTTCAAAGAGATCCGACATGTATATTCGAGCCGTTGACGGAGTCGACCTAGAGGTTAACCAAGGCGAGGTCTTTGCCATTGCAGGGGAGAGCGGATGCGGAAAGACTACAATTGCAAGACTGATTATGCGACTGGAAGCGTTGACCGATGGAGAGATCTGGTTCGAGGGAGAGAAAATCTCAGCGTTGAAAGAGGGGAAGTTCAAGGAGTATCGAAGAAGGATTCAGATGATCTTTCAAGACCCATACGGCTCCCTGAGTAACAACATGACCATAGGGGAGATTATTGCAGAGCCTTTGAAGATTCACAATGTCTATGCATCCGCTAGCGAAGTTGAGGAGCGTGTCATGACTGCACTCGAGGATGTGGGGCTTCGTCCCGCCAAGGAGTTTGCGGGCAGAATTCCACATGAACTAAGTGGGGGGCAAAGACAACGTGTAGCAGTAGCAGCTGCACTTGTGTTGGATCCTATCCTTCTCATCGCTGACGAACCGGTTTCCATGCTTGATGTTTCAATGAGGGGCCAGATTCTCAAGTTGCTGCTAGAACTGAAAGAGAAGAAAGGAATAACGCTTGTACTGATAACCCACAATCTAGCAGTAGCGAAGCAGATGTCTGACAGGATTGCAATTGCCTACTTGGGCCGGGTTGTTGAAACAGGAGTTACAAAGGATATTATCGACAATCCAAGTCATCCTTACACGAAAGCATTAGTCTCAGTCGTTCCTGTCCCTGAAACTGGAGTTCAGAGAGAGAGGCTCCTACTTACAGGGGAGATTCCGAGTCCAATTGACATTCCAACAGGTTGCAGATTTCATACTAGGTGCCCATTTGCGAAAGAGAAATGCAGCGTTGAAGAGCCTGAATTGAAGACAATGCCAGATGGACGACAAGTTGCTTGTCATGAGGACTAGTATTTGAGGAGTGAGAAAGGCGAGGTAATCTGTTCACTATTGTACACGCATGTTGGCAGTCCTTTTCATCATGTTCATTCTAATAATCAATCCAATGGATTAGTTGAGTGTGGTTCCATGAGCGAAGCAATTGAGAGTCTGAAACAAGCAGTCATAGAAGGTGATGCAGAGGCGGTTTCGAAGTTCTCTGCCGAAGCCATCGAGTCTGGTGCTGCGCCACTTGACATATTGGAACAAGGAATCTCTGAAGGTGCAAGAATAGTGGGTGAGCAGTTTGAACGAATGGAGATATTCCTCACTGAACTAATGCTCTCAGGAGAAGCAATGATGGCAGGATTAGAAGTAGTTCTACCCCATATCGAAGCAGGAGATGTCCCAAGAAAGGGCAAGGTGGTAGTAGGCACTGTGCGAGGTGACATCCACGAGATTGGCAAGAACATCTTCAAGTCACTCCTCGTGGCCAATGGATTCGAGGTGAGCGACATAGGAGTCGATGCTCCAACTTCGAAGTTTATCGAAGAGGCTGAGAAGATAAAGGCTGACATAATTGCCATATCAGCACTCATGACCTCAACAATTGGGGGACAAAAGGATGTTATTGATTATCTTAGGCAATCCGGGAAACGAGACAAATTCATTGTCATGGTAGGCGGAGGTCCAACTAACCAAGAATGGGCTGATGAAATAGGGGCAGACGGTTTCGCTGAAACGGCGCCTGAAGCTGTGAGAGTGGCAACTCAGCTGATTGAGAAAAGGAGGGGCTGAATTCATGATTCCGATTATTGAGATTGCCAAGAGAGCACATGATGGGAAGCCGCTCATAGAAAAGGAATTTGACATGAGGGTCTTCTCACCGAGGGTTCGCGAACTTGTGAAGGAGTATGACATCAGCTATGACCCTGAGGTTCTCGTTCCATCAGATGATGGTCTTGCGGACGCAGTATTCAAAGCGGCCTTTGATCTCATCTGCGATGTGGGGGTATATTGTAAAGACACCGAGCGTATCATTGCCTTCGAAGAGAAGGAGGTTCGTCAAGAACTGAAGACCTCTTTTGACCAAGCTGTTCTAGGAGAAGGGATGGAACAGAGAACGTTGCTGCCAAGGAAACCAGACTCCGACGAAAAACCATGGATATTCGCTGGAGCCGGTGGTGTAACTGTCTCAGATGAGAGCATCTTCATGCGTCTTGTGGAGAATTATGCAAAGAGAATTCCTATTGCCAATGCCATCACAACTCCATGCTTGCTTTCTGTTGACGGCACCAATATCCGGGCTAAATCACCTCTTGAGATAGAAGGCTCAATTCGCACAGTTGTATTGGGGAGAGAGGCTCTGAGAAGAGCGGGCCGGCCTGGACTTCCCATTATGAACGCGATTGGCACTGCGGAGTCAGCAATTGCCTTGGCTTCGGGCCTTCATCCAGATTTTGGTCTTCGGAAGACTGATGGATTTATGATAGCAGAGCTGGCTGAACTCAAAACAGACCTAGATCTCCTAAACAGGGCAGCTTTGCTCCAGTCGTTGAATGTCCCAATTGCAGGCATCTATGGTCCAATCTATGGAGGGTTTGCAGGCGGAGCAGAAGGCACAGCCGTGACGAGCACGGCATTTCATATCCAAGGGATTCTGACCTACGGTGCCTCTTGGACTCTCTTCTTTCCGATTCATATCAAATATACATCAAGCTCATCACCCGAACTGATTTGGCTTGCAGCTCTCTATTCTCAGGCAGTGAGCAGAAACACAAAGATACCAGCACTCTACTACAACTATACTGCAGCAGGACCCTGCACAGAGATGGTGTTGCAGGAGTTTGCTGCCGAATTCATTGCGACCGTTTCATCAGGAGCCTCAATAGAAACGGGCGGCGTGGCAAAGGGGAAGTACTTTGACTATCTGACACCTATTGAACCCATGTTTGCCTCAGAGGTGGCATACGCATCTGCAGGCATCAAGAGATCTGATGCCAATGAGATTGTGAAGAAGATTGTGCCAAAGTTCATTGACAAGGTCCCTGATCCTCCGAGAGGAAAACGCTTCCAGGATTGCTGTGACTTAGTGACTGGTGAGCCTTCAGAGGAATGTTTTGACATATACCATAAGGTGAAGAAGGAGGTTTCTGATCTCGGAATCGAGTTTCTCTATTGATGACTAACCCAGACGGTATTTCCTGCCAATCTCAGGCTTCTCTCCAAAGTAGAGAACAGCAGTTGAAACACCCTCTTCACGTGCGAACTCGTCAATGCCCTCAAATCGTAGTAGTGCAAGGAGGAGCTTGAGTCCCAAGTCCTTCATGAAGGATGTACGTGATCTAAGTTGCACTCGAGTAAGCTCGTTCTCAGATCGTACATCGCATTTCTCAAGGAGCCCAAGAGAAGTAACGCCCAATGCTACCCGCTTCACTCTGTCAACTATATTCGTTGGAGTGTCAGACGCATGAGGATCTGTTTGTTCAATATGATCACGAATACTAACAACTGTTCTTTCATCCAACGCATCCTTGATTGTATGATTCAACAACCATTCCAATAATGAAGGGCTCAAAGTGACAGCACCGCTTTGGCCTGCTTGCATCAACATGACTTCTCTGCGTTCCTGCCATAGACTGATAACCCGCTTATCGCGATCTTCTTTGATTGTGTCAAAGAGGAGGGGGTCAACCCACATCACACTAATTTTGTTCTCGGCGACAACCTCGGCATCTACCGTATATCCTGCTTCATCCCATTCAGCAATGAGCATCAGTAAGAGAATCTCTGGCTGTTCACGCATGAGCTTGGCCGTTGCAAGGATAGTCTTGCGTTCAGGATGAATCTCTACAGATCCAAAGATGCCCATTCTCTCCAAAAGCTTCACATTACTTACGAATGAATCAAAGGAGTTGCCCCACATCTCCTGAGGGATAGTTCCGAGTCCGCGAAGCAGTTTAGTATGCTGATGCCCGATTCTTTGCAGCCTAGTGATTAGTTCAGATGCGCCTTGACCCGAACATCCAAGCTGCGCAAGGACTGACAGAACTTGGGAACTCACCAGACCCATGTCAGCAGAATCAATGAGTGACCTACGAAGGCTTGACACTTCCATGGCCTCACATTCGTCACAACTTGGAATCTCTCTTCGAGTGCTGTAGAAATTGACCGCATCTTCAAGTACATCATTTATACGGCCAGTTTCGCCAGCCAAATCTTGAAGCAACTGGCGTGCATCAGAAGAGATAGTGGTGTGGAGATGCACTCTCGACGATGTGCCCTGTCGCCTCTCAGAGTCTGATAATCTTCCTCGTTCCTTGACCATGAACATCGCCCCGAGAAGTATGTTCACAATAGCGTATCCAGCATGAGAGCGTGAACATAAGGTCTCCGTACTGCAGATACAGGGGGATTTTGTGTTCCAACATGTACATATTTCAGATCTCGAAGAAGAACAGCAGATTTAATCGAAGGGTATGTACAGAGAGAGAAAAGGGAGGCCTGAAGGAATCAATGGCAAATGAGCAGAATGAATCAACGACCACCGCAATCCTAGAGTGGATTAGTGAGAATCAAGAGAGCCTCGTACATCTAACACAGGATTTGGTGCGGATTCCCAGCATATCAGGAGAAGAATATGGAGTTCAGAAAAGAGTGCACAAAGAACTAGAACGGATGGCCCTTAATCCAGATTTCTTCAATCCTGATGAGAAAGTACTTCGGGGCCATAAGGACTTCTTCGAAACAACCTCTTTTGTCAAGCACGGGTACGAGAACAGACCTAATGTAGGAGGAGTTCTAAAGGGAGCGGGAGGCGGACGCTCAATCTGCCTTAGCGGACACGTAGATGTCGTATCACCAGAGCCGATGGACAAATGGACTCGCGATCCTTGGTCGGGGGACGTCATTAACAACCATGTTCATGGCCGTGGCGCGGGCGATATGAAAGCGGGAGTTGCAGCCATGATTTTTGCCGTACAGGCGATTCAGCAGAAGGGTATCAAGTTGAAGGGCGATGTCCAGGTTGAAACCACCATCGAAGAGGAGGACGGAGGGGTTGGAGGAGTCCTCTACATGAGAATGGTACGGCCTAAGACCGACGCAGCATTTGTCCCAGAGCCAAGCAATCTCACAATCACCTTAGCTAGTGCCGGAGTCATGTATTTCCGAGTGACGGTCCCAGGTGTGCCAGCGCATGCAGCCACCGCCCATTTTGGCGTGAATGCGGTTCAGAAGATGATGCCAGTAATAGCAGCTATACAGAAACTCCATGAAGACCGTCAAGCCAGAATAAGGTACAGCTTTGCCGAAACAGATCCCAGAATGAAAGGAAGAGCCACTACGATCAATATTGGAGTCATCAGGGCTGGTGATTGGCCATCCACTGTTCCTGGCTCCTGCACGATAGAATGTAGAATCGGATTTCCACCTGGAGAAACGCGTGAAGAGGTAATGAAACAAGTTGAGGATGCCATTCGTGAAGCTGCAAAGGGAGACGGGTGGCTTAAGGACAATCCTCCAGTCGTGGATTGGTTTGGGTGGAAAGCACGGCCACACGAATTGGATGCAAACAATGCCTTTGTACAACTGGTGAGAAGGAATATCATTCATGTTGCTGGACGGGAACCAGACTTCATTGGGGGTTCATCGGGTCTAGATACAAGATACTTTGTGCATCATGGAATTCCTGCTATAACCTGTGGACCCCTGGCCGAGAGAATCCACTCCTTCGATGAACTTGTGAACATTGAGTCTATTGTGCACACGTCTCAAGTCATTGCAAAGACCATGCTCGAGTGGTGTGGCATTCAATAGCTCAGGACTACAAGAGAACAACAGCCAGTATTCCTGTGAGGAACACTCCATCCCAGGTTCCTGCTCCACCAATGGATGCGGTGTCTGTCTTTAGCTGTGACAGCTTTCCAAGATTCAAGAAGTCCGCACCAATGAGAGTTCCCATTGTTCCTGATATGTAGGCGATTGCGTACAGGTTGATGATTCCAGGGAAGATCAATCCTACAGCCAAAGTCGCTATAACAGCGGCAAGCGGTGGCAAGAGGGCAGGAGTGACAATTCCCATGTTTGGCTCAATCCTTGCGATTAGATGAACGGCAATGGTCACTGCAGTCGTGGCGAATAGAATTGGAACAACAGATAGGAGATTCAGGAGGATGAGATATCCACTAACTATCATAGGTATCACAGCGCCGCCTAGGTTGATGCTTACCTTGGTTTCGCTAGGGGTGTTGGGCCGAAACACCTGAAAACTGAACCCCCAGTCAGATATGTAAGGTGCCCCCACTACCTGAGAGGATTCTGCCTTAATAGTGTAGAGCGGGATATTCACCAGACTCCCCAGAAGAGAACCAGGCACTATCAAGATGGCAAGCCACATTGGAATTCCAATCTGAATGAAAGCAATTCCTGCGGATTGAATGAGGAATAGACTCATCATGGCGAACATGAGGATTGCCAAGGGTGAGGTGGGCCTCCTCCCCAATTGTCTACCCCTAGGATTCGGGTCGCTATTCGGTTCCTCATTGAAGACGATGGGAACATAATCATCATCATCCTCTGAAGCTAGATGCACTAACCAACCGAAATTATCCGTATCTTTTTCTTCTCGATGACTCAGCGGTGGATTCCGCCTCCCGTTTCATTTTGCCTTCGTTTCGTACATCAACTATTTCTCATGTGCATTAATTAACATTGGTCAAGAGGCAGGAGACAGCTCCCTCGTGTTTAAATCCTGAATGCCATCTGGACTAGAATAGGTGCATCATTACGATAGATGTCTTGAACTTCTTAGCACTAGGTTTCATGATTGTCATCTCCAGCGTGTTTTACATATGGAGCGTCAGTCCAGCTTACCTGGAACAACAGATTGGAGAAATTGCATACGAGAAGAGTGCCAGGAACAGGAAGATAGCGACGGCAGCTTACTATCTCATGTTTCTGAACTATACCATCTACTACTTCTATCCATTGTCCACGCCATTACCTGACTTCTTCCCTTGGGACTATTGGATAACTGCAGTGATAGCAACGGTAATTCTCATACCAAGTATGTATCTCATGTACATCGGAGCTAGAGATGCAGGCGAGGAAACCCTGATTCCAAAGAAGGAGCATACGCTCTACGGCGGGATATATGAGAAGATTAGACATCCTCAAGCCCTAGGAGAAGTCTGGCTGGGACTGATCATCGCGATATATCTCAACTCCCCATTGCTAGCAGTTCTCTCATTGGTCTTCTTTCCGACATTCTATTACTTCTGCATTGTCGAGGAGAGAGACCTTGCCATACGATATGGTCAGGACTACATTGACTATAGAGAGAGGACGGGCATGTTCATTCCAAAGAGAAAGAAGAGCAGAGATAAGTAGTGAATAGGGACATGATGACTGGACTTCATTGAGGGGATTTAATGCCAATTCTTAGCAAGAGGAGCCCTGAAGCTGGACTACCAGTCTGGAGACTTAATCGCGTTCTAGCTATTCTACAATCCAGGATAGAAGACCTATCCAAAGAAGAGAAACGAGAGACCCCGATCGTATGGGGAGCCGCCCATATGTATTCCACGACCCAACTGGCAAAAGTCGTAGCATTACAGCGCGGTCTCAATCCCGAGCTTGCGGGTCTTGTGTGTGCATTCCATGATGTCTACACACTTCACACGAATGAGTATGAAGATCATGGTCCGCGAGCTAAGGAATACATTCATGAGATAGTAGAACAATACAACAAGAAATGGGGAGCTCAGCTGGGTGAAATCTCAAATGCTGAGGTCGCAATTATCTATCAGGCTGTTCGGGACCACAGTGACAAGAGTAGTGTGACAGAATTACCTTACGCAGAGCTCCTGAAAGATGTTGATTCTCTTGACGCATTTCTCTATGGATACGAGCCATTAGAAGGGACGGCTCGTGAACAACGAATTGGCAGAATGCTCCACGAGTTCAATATCCGTAAGCAACTATCAGAGTTGAAGGGCAAGATTCAGTCTTGATTCTATTCTGCATGAGTCAGTTCTCTCGAGGTCGATAGGGTTCCTCCTTTACTGCATGACCAACGATGAGTTTGAGGAATAGGACAGGTACAAACCATTCGAATCCAGGAGCAGGAATAAGAAGGTAGATGTTCGCAACCAGTGCTCCCAAGAACATCACAATTGAAACTGGACGTCTGATATATAGCGGTGACAGAAGAACAACCACAGCTGAAACCATGAGGTATCCATAGACAAATGCGAAGTAGATCCAGTCGAATGACATGAAGAATATAACAATCAACAATGGATGGACGAAATGGAAAGCTATGAACCCCATGTGTTCCTTGAACCCCTGTCCCTCTCTATGATACCAGCGTTTGGTGGCAGATGTAGAGTTCGAAACCACTCCTCCAACCAGGTCGAAGGTCAATAACGCAGCCACGATTTGCTGCAAGATGTCCCAACCCATCAATATATTGATAGACAAGCAAAAGGATTCCAGCTGCCAGGCCAAAACCCAACATTAGTGCACTCTCAGCCCTTGTTGCACCAGGTCCGATGAACGTGTCCCACTGCCCAGCAAGGCCTTCCCTTGGCTCAGGATAGTCCCATTCCACAGACATGCTTGAACCGCCAACCAAATCTGAAGACAATCTGAGGCATAAAGAACTCGGTCGCTTTGAGCGATTATCTTTAATCCTACAGCTTACTCTGAAGAAAAGGAGGCGATCAAATGCCAAACATATCCGACAGTATGTTGAAGATGTTTATTCATGAGAGTAAGCAAGCACGGGTTGTTCTCGAATGTGCAAAAGGGATTGACCTTGGTTTCACGCCTAGAGAAGGAATGAGAAACCTGAAGGAACTCGCAAACCACCTTGCCCAGACACCATTGATGGACCCATCAGTGTACAGAGGCGAACTTGAGAGTATGGAACAGATTCAAGCAAGGGAGAAGGAGCTATTGCGTGATGACATTGCGGGGATGATTTCTGTCTTTGATGAAGGAGTGGAATCGGTCAAGAAGCAGTTCACAGGCATGTCTGATGACGAATTCCTTGCAGCAACCATGCAGCCATTCTATGAACAGAAGGAGAAGAAGAGCTGGGAACACTATTTCGCGGAGTTTACCACCCATATCTCGATGCACAAGATGCAGCTATGGATGTACTTGAAGCTCGCAGGTGCAGATGTCAACATGATGACATATTATGGCGTGCAAGGAGAGGCGTAGGGTTGCGGATTCTAGCCTTTACCTGTTAGTTTGCGCAGCTCCTGAGTTTCAAGGAAGTTCTCCATGACGAACATCGTTAAGGTTCTCTCCACTGCAGGCAATTCTCGAAGAAAATCTACAATGAAGCTATTCATCTCTTCGACGTCTCTGGTACGAACTTTCAGAAAGACATCAAATTGACCACTCAAGACAAATACCTCTTGAACAAAGGGGTGTTTAGATATCTCCTCACAGAATTCCCTTTGGGAGAGAAGATCAGGTTGATTTGGTACTCGATATCTTATTGTGACAAAAATCAATGCGAGTGTTGATCGGTCAAGTAATAGTGGGTCAAGGATTGCGCTGTACTGCCTAATGATAGACTTCTGTTCCAATGCCTTGATTCTGGCATGAACCGTTGAGATACCTTTGTCCACCGTTTGGGATATCTTCTGTACACCAAGCTTACAGTCTTCCTGTAACAGCTCAAGTATCTTGAGATCCGTTTCATCAATGGGCGATTGACGCTGTCTAGACATAGTATCAATCTCCGAAAAGTATTCGGTGCAATGATTGGTTCACCGAAATTATTGATAAGTATTTTCGGATAGCAAGATAGACATACAAATGGTTCCTCATCGATAGCGATTTCCTTTCAGAGACCGTAGTATGTTACGAAAATTGCACCGGACGTTAGGAAGTAATCATGCCTAAAACGGTGAATGGCCGAAAAGATTTCAAGACGAATCCGACAAGAGTTAATACTCCTACGCAGTAGTCTAACTTTTCTGTGGTTGATTTGGAGTATGGACACTTCTCAGAAGACAACAAGGAGTATATCATTACTAGACCAGATACTCCTACACCTTGGATCAACTACCTCGGCAACAACGAATACTGCGCGATGATCTCGAACACGGCTGGAGGATATAGCTTTCATATTGATCCAAGAGACAGAAGAATCACACGCTATCGATACAATAGCATGCCAACAGACAGACCAGGGAGATACATTTACGTCAGAGACAGCAGGACTGGAGAATACTGGTCTCCATCGTGGCAGCCAACTCTGACTAATCTTGACAATTATGAGTGTAGGCATGGGCTTGGGTATACGATAATCTCTTCCTCCTACTCTGGTATAGATTCTGAAACAAAATACTTCGTACCTATTGACCATAACCTAGAGATTTGGATTGTCACACTCAGGAATTCCTCCTCACAAGACAGGTATCTGAAGGTGTTCTCATATACTGAGTTCTGTTTGTGGCAAGCGCCTCGGGACCAAAATGATCTACAATCTATCCAGTTTGTCGGGATCTCGCGCTACAACAAGAATGCCATCTTGTATCATTTCTTTGATGAGAGCACAGGCTATGCATTCTTTGCTTCGAATCTGAAGAACGATAGCTTTGACTGTTCTAGAAAGTCATTCATCGGCATGTATCGGGACGAGTCCAATCCTGAAGCTGTAGAAAGGGGAGATTGCTTTGGTTCGGAAGCAATCGGAGGGAACCCCATTGCCGCAACATGCAGTTCTATCACGTTAAAACCAATGGAGTCAAAGACTATCATCTATGTTCTTGGCGTCACTCCAAGGAAGGCGGAAATAGAAAGGTTGATTGAGAGGTTCACAGTTGCTGCAAATGTGGAGAAGGCGCTTGAGAAACTGCGGGATAGCTGGAATTCATACCTAAACAAGCTGCGAGTTGAAACCGATGAACCAGACTTTGATAGAATTGTGAATGTCTGGAATCAGTATCAATGCCGAATTACTTTCGATTGGTCGAGATATGTCTCATTCTATGAAACAGGAATCGGGAGAGGAATGGGATTCAGGGATTGCAGTCAGGATATTCTTGGGGTGGTGCGTGCGTTTCCTTCGAGGGCTAGACAGAGGATAATTGACCTCGCAAAGACCCAATTTGATAGCGGAAGAGTCTATCACATCTACTTCCCTCTAACAGGCGAAGGTGGATTCCCATATTATGTCAAGGAGGACATGCAGTTCTTCAGTGATGACCACTTGTGGCTGATACCTGCTGTTGTGGAATATATCAAAGAAACAGGGGATATTGGCATTCTCGATGAGGACATTGAGTTCGTTGATGGGCCTCCAGTCAATCTTTATCGACATTTGCAGAGATCCATTGACTTTGCAGGAAGTCAAATGGGGAATCACGATCTACCACTACTTGGAACTGCAGATTGGAATGACCCTCTTAGCATACCGGGTCCGAATAATGCCGCAGAGAGCATCTTCGCAGCAATGCTGTTGCATAAGTCACTGATGGAGTTGGCAGAATTAAGCAGAGAGACAGGCAAGTCTGCTGAAGACAAAATGTACAGCGACCTCGCAAGGAGAACTAAGGACAATCTGAATACGATAGCGTGGGATGGTGATTGGTACATTCGTGCATTCGATGATTCTGGAAATCCGCTCGGCAGTAAGAAATGCAAGGAAGGCAAGATATTCCTCAATGCTCAAGCCTGGTCTATTCTCAGTGGCATAGCTTCTGGTGAAAGAGGAATTAGATCTATGGACTCTGCGAAGAATCATCTTGATACTGAATATGGACTAATCCTATTGAGTCCAGCATATTCCAGATTCTATCAGGAAATCGGTGCGCTCTCAAGCTATGCGCCAGGCTTGAAAGAGAATGCGTCTATCTGGAGTCATGCAAATGCTTGGGCAATCATTGCTGAATGCATGATTGGACGTGGCAACCAGGCCTATGAGTATTATAGAAAGCTTGCACCACCGACCAAGAATGGAATGGCATCTATTCACGAGGCTGAACCATATGTCTATGCTCAGACCATTGCAGGGAAAGATCACCATGCATTTGGCATGGCAAGGCAATCTTGGCTCACCGGTACTGCATCCTGGATGATGAAGGCGGCGACTGACTGGATACTTGGGGTACGGCCTCAATATCAAGGATTGCTTGTTGATCCATGTGTGCCGACATCATGGAGGAGTTTCAAGATGACTCGTCAGTTTAGGGACTCAACCTATGACATCACGTTCTCTAATCGCAATGGCGTTTCAAAGGGTATTGAAGCTATTCACGTAGATGATAAACCGTTCGAAACCAATCTACTCCCAGTGTTCTCTGATGGCAAGATGCATAAGATATCAATCACAATGGGCTAGTCATTCGACAGAAGGGGAGATAGCCAGGAGGTCAGGAGATGAAAAAACGCACAACCTCTCAGGTGAATGAGAAGAACTCGACCCCCACTACCGATGAAGAACCATCATCTGGTCACTTTCTATCGAAACTGAAGGAGCTACTCCTCAGTTCTTACGCGAAATTCGTGCTTAGGAAGGCTGGCTTCTACTTGGTTGTTGTGTTCTTTTCAGTTTCGCTGGTGTTTATCGTTATTGAATCCATGCCGGGTGATCCCGTAGCTGTAATGATTGCCAGCGGAAATCCCCCACCAGGAGCAGATATCGATGCATTGGCAGAAATAATGAGGGAATACTTCGGTCTTGACAAACCAATCCAGGAGCGGTTTGTCATATTCCTTGGGAATTTCTTTACTGGCAATCTGGGACAGTCATATCATTTCTATCCAGTATTCGCTTTCACTATCATCCAATACTATTTGCCATATACATTGTCTTTAGCAATCCCCGTATTATTCGTGAGTTTCTTCGTGGGAAACTGGATCGGAGCCAGAGCAGCGTATCTTAAGGGTAAGCTAAACGAAACGAGTTATTTCGCTCTGGTCTTTTGTAATCAATTACCACCATTCTGGTTTGGATTGGTCATCATATTCCTTTACGTATTGCTCTTTCATAGCATTCCGCCAATCGGAGCCGCCACCCAGGGGGTGATACCCTCCTTGAGCATCAGCTATTTCTTGGATCTTTTGGCGCACTGGTTTCTGCCCTTTCTAACGTTGTTGGTAGTGTATGTGGGCGCGTGGGCCACCGGAATGAGGTCAATGGTGACTCATGAGATGGACGCTGGCTACGTGCGCTACGGCGAACAGCTGGGATTCAAAAACAGGAAATTGATGTCTTATACTCAAAGAAACGCCATTTTGCCACAATTGACTGGCCTAAACATGGTATTCAATGGCATCATAGGACAGACATTGGTAATCGAAATCGTCTTTGGGTGGCCGGGTATCGGCTTGTTGCTCTACAATGCCGTCTTCAATTATGACTATCCACTGATTTTTGGCTGCTTTATGGTCATAATAATCATCATTGTCGTCGGCAACTTCCTGATTGACATTCTCTACGGATTCATTGATCCGCGAATCAGAACCGGGCATGGGTGATAGAAATGTGGGAGCTATTGCTGAAAAGCCGAAAGGCCATGTTTGGTTTGGCGGTCTTGCTCATATTCATTCTCATTGGCACACTAGGACCACTCTTTGTTGCCGACCCATACAACATGAACCTGAGTATAATGGGTCAGCCTCCAAGCTTCGAACATATTCTGGGTACAACGAGTTTCGGAGAAGATGTTTTTGCCCAGTTATGTAGTGCTATTGGCAACTCACTCTTGGTTGGACTAGTGGCTGGCAGTCTGGGAACATTGATAGCTATCTTTGTTGGAGCTGTGGGTCCGTATAGAGGGGGGCTGGCGGACAGGATTTCCAACCTGGTGACCAACCTTGCTCTAGTACTCCCTCTAATACCTCTCTTCATCATTATTGCATCGGTGGTGCGCGGCCTGAACTTGTTCCTGATAGGTGTGATATTGGCAGTGACGTCTTGGCCATGGGCAGCAAGGAGCATAAGGTCACAGATGCTTACCCTCAAGGAGAGAGAGTTTGTGAATCTGGCTCGTATGTCTGGAGACAGGAACGTGCGGATAGTGGTGATAGAGATCTTGCCAAATATGTTGGCCTATATTATGATGGTCTTTGTTATATTGACTGGAACAGCCATATTGGCTGAATCTGCACTCAGCATGATAGGCGTTTCCACGACCCGCACAATCACTTTGGGGTATATGCTGTACTGGGCACAGCATGAAACGATTGTTCCTTTCTGGTGGAATATCTGGTGGTGGTTTATCCCTCCGGGCATTGTGTTAACTGTGATACTGACAGCATTCTTCGTCATCCACGCGGGCCTGGATGAGGTATTTAACCCAAAGCTACGGAGGGTCTGATTACTCTTGGCGAAGCATATTCTCGAAGTGGAAGACCTAAGGGGCTACTATAGGGGCGTATTTGGTGTTGTTCATGCTGTTGATGGAGTTTCGTTTAGTTTAGACCGCGGCGTGATAATGGGTATTGCGGGCGAATCAGGCGGTGGAAAATCCACGCTGGCGCAACTTGTTTCAGGCTCACCACCTCCACTGCTACACCATGAAGGAGGGAAAATTCTAGTTGAAGGGATTGACATATACAATATTAATCCCGAAGAACTCAGAACAGAAATCAAGTGCAAGCGCATGTCCTATGTGCCTCAAGCCTCCATGGAGTCTCTAAATCCAGTCAAAAGGATAAGGGACTTCATTTTCGATGTTGTGGGACAGCGCACTGGCAGAAGAGTCTCCTCAAGGGAACGCAAAGAAGAAGTTCTTGAAATGGCAGCAGACCACATCAAGGCACTGGGATTGGACAAGTCAGTGTTGGATCGCTACCCGCACGAGCTTAGTGGTGGCATGAAACAAAGAATCGTGATTGCGATATCAACTCTGTGGAATCCCAAACTCCTCATAATAGATGAACCGACCTCCGCACTTGATGTGACCTCACAAAAACGAATGATAAGAGCTCTCTTGAACCTGAAGCAAAAAGGGATTATTGAAAGCATGCTATACATCTCTCATGACTTGACAAGTCTAAGACAGCTCTGCGGCGAATGCATGGTCATGTATGCTGGAAAAATAGCAGAGATAGGGGATATGGATGGAACAATCAATGAACCCCTCCATCCATACTCTCGTTTGCTCACAGCTGCAATAGCGTCCTATGACTCGAAAGGACGAAGAACAGGCGACCTCAAAAGCATCCCAGGATCGCCACCTGACCTAAGATCACCTCCCTCAGGGTGCAGATTCCACCCACGATGTCCGTATGTTATGGACATCTGCAAGACCAAGGAGCCACCAATGATGATGATTGAAGAGGGAAAGAAGGGAGCGGCCTGTTGGTTATTGAATTCAAAGGAGGGATAGCAAAATGGAAAACAAGCAGAGAAGCGTAAACAGGGAGATAATCCTAGGCTGTGAGAATCTAACCAAGTCGTACACATCAGGCCTCGTTAGAACAAAGACCGTCACGGGCGCAAAGAACGCAACTTTTGATATCAAAAGAGGGGAAATCGTTTCTCTTGCAGGTGAGAGTGGCAGTGGAAAATCAACAATAGCCAATATGATACTGAGATTGATTGAGCCAACTTCTGGAAATATCATCCTCAACGGCAGAAGCATCTATTCATACGACTTGCGAGAGTACTATAGACAAGTGCAAGCAGTATTTCAGGACCCCTACGCTGCATTCAATCCGTTCTACAAAGTCGACCATGTGATTGACCGGGCTTTTGGTCTCCGCGAAAGCAAGCTTGACAATGACGAAAGAAGGGAGATTATAGAAACCACTTTTGCGTCTATCGGACTAAACTCCAGCGAAGTGTTGGGCAGATACCCACACGAGCTAAGCGGTGGCCAGATGCAGAGGCTACTTATTGGAAGATCTCTTCTCATTGGCTCACATCTATTGATAGCTGATGAACCTACTAGCATGATTGATGCATCAACTAGAGCTGGAGTCTTGAACCTGCTCCTTAGGCTGAGAGAGGAAAGGCAGTTGTCTGTGCTATTCATAACACACGATATCGGTCAAGCCCAATATGTTTCTGAGAGGGTTCTTATCATGAAGGAAGGAGAAATAGTCGAACAAGGCTCAGTCAACGACGTGTTTACTATGCCGAAGCACCCCTACACACAGGAACTTCTTGCAGCAGTTCCGAGTCTGTATGAGAAGTGGGAGGATGTGTGCTAAACCTCCCAAAGAACTGGGAAGTTTTTCAATAGAAACGCCCCTGAACAGAAAGCATTTCCTTGAAACCTACATCGCTCTTTCACGTCACGACGGGAATTGCCTCTTAGTCCTTCCGGATTCACTCATATAATTCTAGAATCGCCTCAAGTCCCATTCCAAATTTTTTTACAGCAATTCACTGCTTCTGCCGCTTTTTTTTTCGCTAAGACCCACGTAAATGCTTATGTATTTCATTCAAACAGCTTATCTAATCGCGTAAATACTTAGGAGGAGAATACTAAGTGAATAGAGGAAATAAGACTGCAACCGTTTTGGTCATAAGTATCATAGTGGCTGCAACGGTCTTATCCAGTTTCAATATGAAGCCAGTCTTCGCACAAACCACTGTACCGAGAAGCGAAACGGTATGGGGAGCCGGCTTCGGGATGAACACTGGAAGCTACCAACCCTGGAATATGGGCTCAAATCAAGGATGGACGACCTACCTGATGTATGAACCCATGTTCGGGACTAACGTAGCAACGGGAGAAATCATTAGCTGGCTAGGTGATAGCATCGAGTGGCAAGGCAATGACACTTTACAGATTACATTGAGGAGCAATCTTCACTGGACTTCAATAGGAAGTAGCCTCGTTTCGAATACTACAGCTATAACAACTGATGATGTCATCTTCTCGTTCGAAATACTTCAGCAAACTGGTCAACTGGGATCTCTGGTCCAGAGAGTGGGAGATGTCAGTACAGCCTTCGAAAAAGTGAGCAATACAGTATTGAACGTGCACGTTCTACCAGCATATGAAGGAAGCAGTGAGGTCTATCGCCAACTAACTTACGGCTTTCTCATCTTCCCCAAGGCGGTATGGGAAGACATCAATACAACATATAGTGGTGACCTGTCAACATACACCAATGACTGGCAAGATACCGAAATGGTTCCAGCCAAGTGGAGAGTAGCATCTGGCATGTACCTACCGTACTTCCATGACGCCTCAAGCACAATTGGTGAAGTTAATGACAACTGGTGGGGCGTAGATGACACGGATTTCGGCAGACTGCCAGAACCGAACTACTTCGGCTATACATCATACTCTAGCAACGACCTCGCGCTTCTCGCAATGGAGGGTGGAGATCTTGACTGGGACGGCAATTACCTTGCGGGACTGACGGAGGTAAAGGCAGAATATCCGAACATAGTCACCTACTTCGATGACCTGCCATACTTCCCTGACAAGTCACCAGTAATGCTTGTGCCAAACCACAAGAACTATCCGCTGAATCAGACTTGGCTCCACAAGGCTATGGCTTCGGTGCTGAACTACACAGCTATGAGCGCTGTTTCCAGTGGTTACTTGAAGGATCCTAGTCCCATGCTGATTCCTGCGGACGATGAAGCTGCAAGAGCACTACTGAATGGAACAATCGAAGACGAGTACGCGATTGAATACGACGTAGCCGCTGCAATTGACATCCTAGAAACGTACTGTACGTTTGACGACGTGACTGGAGTCTGGTGGACAAAGCAAGGAGTCACACCCAGTGACCCCATCCAGCACTATCCACTCCAGGAATGGAACTACGAATCCAATACAACCGCTCCATATACAATCCTTGACTTCATGGGATGGACAGACGTCAATGCTATGGACCAAGTAGCAGCTCAGGCATTTTCCAGCGAACTCCACATCAATACTCAAGTGGAGTTCATTAGCGGATGGGGCACTGTTCAGGTGAGAATGAACAATTTCCAGTTTGATCTCGCTGACATGGTCATGTCTGGTCAGATAAACATGAACATGTATGAGCGCTACTTCCAGATGTTCTCACCTGAGAGCTCCAGCGCAGGCGGAGGAGTGAATGCACCTCTAGGCGGCTGGTATAACCAGACATTCATTGACGACATTGAGGCACTTGATACCTTCCCTGCTGGCTCAGCTCAACAATGGGCCATCGCTAATGAGATGCAAGAGATTCTAGGTGAAGTAATGCCGGTCATACCATTGGCAGGACATGCTGACTGGCAGGTCTATAGTACTACCTACTGGGATAATTGGCCGAATAGTGTTACTAATCCAATGCTACCAAGCAGTCCCTTTGCAGGCACTACGCAAAATGCAAACTTGCTCGCCATCGTCTTCGCGTTGGAAGCAACAGGAGCTACGACTCCACCTCCGCCTCCAGAGGATTACACTCTTATCATTATAGGAGCTGGAATTGCAATCCTGGCGGTTATTGTCGTCATTGTGCTGTACATGCGTAGATCGGAGTAAACAAAAACAAGAGAGGAGGTTGCTGATGAAAATCGCAACCCTCCCTCTATTCTTTATAGAAAATCTGACTGCTCACGGCGTAGGAGAGCATGTTCTATAGCCCAGATTGACAGGGGACGCATATACATCGAGGCTCGGAAATTACCCTGTTCAGTCCATGCCTCAGGCGTCCGGAACCAGTAGCCTCTCTCCTTGTATGTCATATTGTAAATGCCAAGTGCTGTCTTTAGTCCCTGCTCAACAAGTCCTAAATGAATCATGAAGGCAGCAAGCGCATAGGTCGTTCCTGTCCAGACTTCTGAGCTTTGAGCACAGGTGTTGTCAGGAGTTCCATCAGGCCTCATCCCATTCACTGCGCCTATCTGGCCAAGCTGAAACCGAAGCACATTGAAGTTGTATATTGTCTGCAATGCCGAGATAGCATTCTCCCTAGGCACTATGTCTGGTAAGCCACAGACATGCATGTACCATTGCCCAGCCAGCTGATCGGCCATAATACTGTCATGATGCCTTGCGTTGCTACTATCGAAGTCGTAATATCGTCCGTTCCAGAGCTTCTCATTAAAGGACCGTTGCCCAGATTCCATTATCATGCGGTATTTCTGCTCAGTGCTCTCGTCATCGAGTAACCTCGATATGGCAATCATTGCCTGAGCTGCACCTAGATATAGACTACCACAATAAGCGCTGGGGCCTTCCATCATCCAGTTATCATAAGTCTGGTCAGGACATCCTTCATTTTCTGGAATGCCATCAAGATCCTTATCGAATGTGTCAACATATTCCATAGCATGCTTCACGGCAGGCCAACAATACTTGAGGAATTCCTCATCCTTCGTGAATGCATAATTCCGATAGACCTGGAGTACAAATTTCGAATTAAGGTCCTTCCATCTTCCGCAATCTAGGTAGGCGTAAGCATTTGTTGAGTACCAGGGGTCTTCCTGTGGCATCCCCAGGTCATGGGGCACTGCACCCTTGGGTTTTCGGGGAACTACCTTCTTATCAACAAGTAGGGTATGCGGTCGATCGTCGTTAATATCAATTGCATCTGCGAAATCTCTCTGAATGCTGTTGTCAAGCTCAGGCCAGTTCATCAAGGTTGCAAACGATGCATAGTACAACACATCATATGTATTCATGTAGGGATATTCGAAACATTCCAGATATCCGAAATGACCCAAACCCCTTACACCGACCTTATCATCAACCTCTCCAACAACCCATGCAGAACTGCTGTCGACCAAGAAATATAATTCATTAATAAGGCCAGTTTTGAGCCATGTAGGTCGGTCTGAATCCACAATAGCCCTTTGCCACTGCACAATACTATCTTCCCAAGATCTCCAGTTGTCAAGAGCTTCCTTAACCAGCGGAACAGCGTATTCTCCATTGGTTCCATAGAATCGCGTGTAGTACTTGTACCATCTTCGGCCTTCTCCAAACTGGATTATCGGGATATCCCAACTAAGTGCAAAGACGATCTCAGTTGATCCTTCAGGCTCCAGGTGTGCTTTCGCACAAAGTGCGCCGCCTTCCTTGTGAGGTTTCCTTGTTGGTTTCGGCTCTGATTCCACCAAGACTCCGTTTGACTTGAAACTCCTCCATGGCTGACGGCCCCTTGACTCAGTATTAAATCGGGTGAGACTTGTGAGTTCCGTATCCTTAGAGCCCTCGACTCCCATTCCAAAGGAAACAGGGCTTGCAGCCTCAGTACGCTCTTGTCGAAGATCCAAGAAAAGGCGGCTGGGATTTGATGATTCAAAGAGGGAGTGTGTGCAATCAATGCTAGGCTGAGTGGGGGATACTGCATTTTCCCAGGTGAACATCAATGAAACATCAAGACTCTTGTCCGCTACGTTTGCTATTCTCCATGAAAAGACGCCTACAGGATAGGAACTCTCCTGATAATTATGCCCAATGACAGGAGAAAGCTGCTGGCATGTAGCCTCAATTCCAGCGTCTCGGAAGTTATAGGTTGTCCATGCTCGCGGGAACAACGCATAATATGTAGCACGTGAGGCTCGCATTCCCCAACTCCATGAGGATAGCCGCTTTCCTTTTGGATTTCTTGGGTTCAATGTCTGAAGAAATGGACGCCCCATTCCCTCAACTCTCAGGTGAAATTGGTTGGGTAACGAAGGATGATATTCATGCGCACCAGTTCGGAGATGCCATCTGGCGAAATCACCCTTATACCCTCGTCCAATACTGCCGCAACCCAAACCTCCTATGGGAATTCCTTGATCGAAGCCATCATCAATTGGCTTGGTTGGAGGGCATGGAAGCATTTCCCAGAATTGCTCATCAAGATCAATCGGTACCTCCGCCAAATTAGGCCAGACCATGCTTGGCTCAAGACCCATAGGATAGCTTCTAGGCCTTCCTGGTTGCAGTGGACCCTCATTCAGTGAAATAGTCCATGCGCAGTCTGGAATCTGGAAGGGCATACTGATTTCTCCAATGGTGGGAGCCAATTGTGATGGAGGGAACAACTTAGAATGTAGTGCAAGCACCGTTTAAGTGCTTTCCATTTACTCTGGTAGTCAGTCCTGTGGATTGTAGAATACAGATCCTTTCAAGCCTATATGTGACCGTAGTTCGTTGATATACCGGAACTCATCTGGAATCTGAGCAGTCACTTCGTTCATAGACTCGGTCTAGATTCATCCCGATATTGCATACTTCACAAAATCCTCAGCCAGTACGCGATCAAGTGTTTTGATGAAGAGCTCAGCGTTATCCCTGGTAAACACAAGAGGGGGTTTGATTTTGAGAACATTACTGAAAGGACCATCCGTGCCAATGAGAATACCAAGATCTTTCATCCGATTGGACACGTAACTGGCCTGTTCAGTTGCAGGAGTTAGAATCTCACGATTGAGCACCAGTTCCACTCCCATGAATAGACCAAGCCCTCTCACATCACCTATGATTTGATGTTTCTTCTTCAGTTTGTAAAGTTCATCAATCATGAAATATCCAACTTCGTAGGCGTTCTTCTGCAGATTCTCCTCTTCGATTATATCAAGCACAGCCATCCCCACTGCACATGAAACCGTGTTTCCGCCTGTGGTGCTAAAGAACTCCATCCCTGTATTGAAGGACTCTGCGATCTCTGGTGTTGTAATGACAGCACCTATTGGATGGCCATTTCCGATTGGTTTGCCAAGCGTCACAATGTCAGGAACAACGCCCTGCGTTTCAAAGCCCCAGAAGTGACTCCCAACCCTGCCGAATCCCACCTGCACTTCATCTACGATGCATACTCCTCCGGCATCCCGAACATAGCCAAACGCATCTCGGAGATAATTATCGGGAAATATGATTTGCCCTGCGCAACCCATCACTGGCTCACAGATGAACGCGGCTACTCCTTTCCCCTCATCGAAGTCAAGAATCTTCTTGAGAACGTCCATGGCATATTTCTCACCAGCCTCTGGATTATCAGACTTGAAGAGACCTCTGTAAGTGTCCGGAGCACTCACCTTATGCACATGTGGTGGCGCACCCTCACCTCCCGGTCCATCAAACTTGTAGGGACTGATGCCCACAAGAGTGCCAGTGTTTCCATGATATGCTCCATCAATTACAATCAATTCGGTCTGCTTGGTGTGTGCAAATGCCAGTCTTAGGGCAAGCTCATTCGCTTCGCTTCCACTGTTGACAAAGAAACATACACTAAGTGGGTCAGGCAGTTTTTCGCACAGCCGTTCTGCATACTTCGCCAAGTTCTCATGGAGATATGTAGTGTTTGTGTTTAGCACCATTGCTTGGCGTGTGAGTGCATCTACAACTCTAGGATTAGAATGTCCTACATGCGGAACATTGTTTCTGGCATCCAAGTATTGCTTTCCATTTGCATCATACAAGTATTGCATCTCGCCGCGGACAATATGAAGCGGCTCATCGTAAGCCGTCCTAAGTGACTTGCCTATGTATCTCTTGCGAGCCTCCAAGACTACTTCCGTATCCACAGGTGCTGATAGCTTGTCTTCTGGTAGCTGAAGGATAACATTCGGGTCCGGACAGATACTTAGCCATACATCTCTCATGCTCGCGGGAGCCACACCATAGAAGTCACCCTCCCTCTCAAACATGTCCGTAATGAGTTGGAAGTGTAGATGAGGAGGCCACCCGCCATTCTCTGGATATGATCCTACTTCGCCAATCTTTTGACCCTTCTTTACCTCATCACCTATGATGAGGTCAAAGAGAGAACCTTTGGATAGATGTGCATAGAGTGTGTAGAATTTATCGTCAGTAAAACCGACTGAGTGCTCTAGAATTATAGTAGGCCCGTTGTCTAGAGGCAGATTGTTATTCTTGAAACTATGAACTTTCCCATCAAGAGGAGCTAGAACCTGTGTCCTAGGCTCCAATACCAGGTCAATGGCAAGGTGAATTGTCCTTGACTCCCCCGTAGGCTCCGAATACTGCTCACCGGCATAGATCAGTCTGGCTTCATTGTATCTAGCTATGCCGTATTTCGCCCCTCCCTCACCTAGCCCCCGCGTCATAATGGCTGAAAGCTTGTCGATGTCAGTGAGGTCAGTAATCGTCTCAAAGTCAGGGCTACCGACGCTGAGGTCTATTATGGAGAAGGGAGCTTTTCGGATATCAAACTCGACTAGTGGTCCAATATCTCTAGTATTCTCTCTCAGCCACTCCACGACCTTCTCACTTTTGGCACAGGGAGGAAGGCCACATGCATGGCGGAATGCATATGCAGCGAATCTATAATGAACTTCCATGAGACGCTGCAAGAGATCCCAGACTTTCTCCTGACTTACTAGTAGATACTTATTGTCTGGCTCCAGTTGTGACTGATGGCCAGCAATTGCAATGCTTGTAGCCAGTCGTGCCAGAATCAGCGGAAAGAGAAGATCAATTTCAACCTCGGTTAGGGGATACTTGGAATGATAGCCTTCGACTATCTTGGATGCAGCTCCTATTGGATCAGATTTCCCCAGGATGGCATATGTGATTGCCACGGCGAGCTCGTTGATGGTATGTGTCAACACCATGTCACCAAAGTCCAGAATGCCAAACCGAGCCTCCTCAAGCGGATAGGGGTTTGAAACTAGAACATTGTAGTCATTTGCATCATTGTGGATAACGCTGGTCCTTAGGTCAGGCATTCGCGGAACTACATGTTTGTCATAGATTGACATGACATATTCTATGGCTTTAGCTTTCTCGGATTCCTTGACATTTTCCTTATATTTCTCTATCACTGAGCTAGCCAGTTTGAGATCCCAATAGAACATCCGCTTCGTAGCGGGATGAGAGAAGTCTTCTAAGGCGCATGTCATTGCACCCACGAATCTCCCAAATTCAGTGAGAAGGCCAGGAGAGTGAGGCTTTAGCTCAGCCAAGACCGTTCCCGGTATATACCGAAGAAGTCTGACAAAATGCGTATTCTTCTTGGAGTCTTTAACGGTAAGAATCTCTTCGCCGTCCTTCGACAAGATAAAACGAGGCACATTGAACGAAACAAGCTTGTCTGCCAAGTGCTGCATTGCCCGATTCTGCATATCCAAGATTTCTTCCTTCTCGGATTTGGCGGCAATCTTTAGGATATACTCGTCGCCAAGATCAGTTCTGATATAGAAGTTCAGATCACGTTCACTTGGAAGCTCTCTGATGGTTCCTGTCACTCCAAATTTACTCTCAGCAATCTTTAGCGCCTCCTCGTCTGTGAATCTAGGACGGTTGGCGTCTCGCTCAAGCATAGCTATTTCACCTCAGATCCTCTGCTTCTCATTCCAACGATGATTACCTGTTCTAGTTGTATCAATACAGATAAATCAAATCCCAATGTTGCCCCAGCTATGAAAGAGGAGTGCCTTGACGAAGTTATAATAACGGTATTTCCACGGATTCCAGGGATAGGTGTCGTCGAAGAGGATCCTGTTGTTGAGGAGGATGCGTGCGGAGATTCAACTCCTCCTGTGCCTGCTCCTGAAGTAACTATGGATGATGATACAGTGGTCATTTCATTAGCTCCAAAAGATCCGACTGACAAAATCACAGAAATGCTGCAGAAAGTCAAAGAGAAGTTCGGCGATAGCGTCTGTCTTCGATATGCCAAATATGATACAAC
>JBHLPF010000019.1:3753-26133 GCA_048939765.1 Promethearchaeota archaeon | reverse complement strand
CCCAAGCTGTACATCTTGATCATGGGGGTCATTCCTGCAGTGTCACCGAAGTCATACTTGTATTCCCCCTTTGTCATGGAAGGACAGGCAGTTGGCTCGACACCTATGAACTCTGTCGACTCAAATCGACCGTCTGCAATGAAGGGATATGCTATACCAGCGAAGTTGCTACCGCCTCCCACGCAACCAATGATAGCATCAGGCGTCTGATCGTCTTTTTCGAGTTGAATGATTGTTTCTTGTCCGATGACTGACTGATGAAGCAGGACATGGTTCAGAACGGACCCTATCGTGTATTTCGTGTCATTATTGGTTGCAGCATCTTCAAGTGCTTCGCTAATCGCGATGCCCAGTGTTCCAGGATGATCTGGTTTCTCGGACCTTATCTTTCTACCAAATTCCGTCTTATCGGATGGACTCGGGACTATCTCTGCGCCATAGGAACGCATCAGGGTACCACGGTACCCTTTCTGCTCCAAGCTTACTCGCACCATGTAGACCATTGCCTTGAGCCCGAAGTGAGCGCATGATAGAGATACTGCACTTCCCCATTGACCTGCACCAGTTTCAGTAGCATATCTGGAAACACCCTCGTTTCGTGCATAGTAGGCCTGTGCTAACGCCGTGTTGAGCTTGTGGCTACCAGTGGGCGACACGTCTTCACGTTTGTAATAGATACGCGCTGGGGTGTTTAGAGCGGTCTCAAGACCAACTGCTCTCTGAAGCGGAGTGGGCCGACCGTACATCATGTAGGCCTCCCGGACTTCATCAGGTATTGGCACTGTTTTTTCCATCGTCACTTCCTGCTTCACACACTCAACAGCAAAGATAGCCATCAATGCTTCAGGACCGATTGGTTCTCCTGTGCCTGGATTCAGGGGAGGGGCCAGTGGCTCTTTGAGGTGAGGCAGAATGTTGACGTAATGGGTTGGTACTTCATCTAGGTCCAACAGGATTCTACTTACTTTACTAGTCAATTCTGATCTCTCCATAATTGGTTATATCAAAAGGCCCTCTCCTCTGACATGGGGGAGGAAGCAGCTGACACAGTCTGAAAGACTGCAAGTCAACAATTCCAGGAAAAAAAGTCGGTGCTGGCGTTGAATGTGCGATATATGGAATAGTTACTAAGTGGGCCTCTCTCGGCCCATGAACCATTGGTAATAACGCACACTCATCGTTTCACAACCTTGGAAAGGGTTATCCATTGCGTGCAGCTTCTCTATTTAAAGCTGCCCATCTCTGTACATTATTCCCCATTATCGTACATTCACTTTTTCTGGATATTTCTAAGCATCAGAGTGTCAAGATAAGTGTCCATGGCGAACATCGTAAGAGTCCGATCAACTGCAGGCATCTCGCGAAGCGAGTCAACAATGAAACTGTTCATCTCCTGAACATCCTTGGCTCTTACCTTTAAGAGTACATCAAACTCTCCACTGAGAACATGAACCTCTTGCACGAATGGATGCTGAGCTATTTCTTCACAGAACTCGCGTTGAGATATGACCTTTCTACTTCCCGGGACTCTGTAGCGGATAGTGATGAGGATGAGAGCCAAGGTTGGACGGCCAAGTTTCGCAGGATTCAGGACAGCTGTGAAATGGTCAATGATTCCTCTCTTCCTTAGATTCCCGATGCGTGCGTGGACTGTGGAGATTCCCTTGCCAACGTTCTTGGAAATATCCGACACACTCATCCGGCCATCATGTTGAAGAAGGTCGAGTATTTTCACATCCGTCTTATCAATCTTTTCCGTAATTCCTTCGGACATGCGCATCAATTCCGTAAGTTCTTCGGATATTCTGGATTATGTGGAAGAATGTAGAAATACTTTCTGCTTTCTGCCGGAAATCCTTATACTGACCTTTAGCTCTAAAGATAAAATGCGAGAAACACACGACCGACCAGACTTCCTGAGGCTGCTGTTCAGTACAGTCTTGGGAGCCACGAAGAGCATCGAAATTGCATTCGAGGACTATGATGACGTCATGAAGAATGGCGTCTACTTCGACGGCTCCTCAGTCCCTGGATATGCGTCGGTCAATAGCTCTGATCTCCTATTGAAACCACGATCATCTCGCCCAATTACTCTTCCTTGGGAAAAAGATGTGGCGGTCTTGGTTTGCGGGGTTTTCCGGGCACCCGGAGACCCCCACCCAAGAGATCCTTCTAGCGTGCTTACTAAAATCACTGATTCAGCTAGGGAAGCCGGATTTGAGTTGAGAGTTGGTTCAGAACTCGAGTTCTTTCTAGTCATGGAAAACGGGCGAGGCGCAATAGTACCCGGGGATGGAGGTGGCTATTTCTCAACCCTTCCCACTGATGGAGGTTTGCAGTTTAGAAGAAGAGTGGCCAAGGCATTAGGCTCTATCGGCATATCTACAACAACCCATCACCATGAAGTGGCGGCAGGGCAGCACGAGGTGGGGCTCAGATTTGGTAGCGCTATTAATGCAGCCGATAACATAATGCTAGCCAGACTTCTTATTGCAGAGATGGCACATGAAATTGGAGCAATTGCAACATTCATGCCAAAGCCATTCAGTAGTATGAATGGGAGCGGCATGCATCTTCATCAGAGTCTATGGAGTGTTGATGAAGGAATAAACCTATTCTCAAGTAGCAAATCAGGAGAAGTATCTGAATTAGCAGGAAGCTATGTAGCCGGAGTCCTTGAACATGCTGAAGCACTTGCTGCGATAGTTGCCCCCTCGGTGAACTCATTCAAGAGGCTAACTCCCGGGTATGAAGCTCCAACAAAGATTGCATGGGGCCCAAGAAACAGGTCTACAATGATCAGAGTCCCACAATACAATGGGTCTGATGTGAAGGCTAGAATCGAATTCAGATGCCCAGATCCATTATGCAGTTCGCATTTAGCTATTGCAGCAACTCTTGCGGCGGGGCTGGATGGAATCGAGAGAGGATTGACTCCGCCAGAACCGACTAGGGAGAACCTATACAAGACAGCAACTGAAACCAAGTCCCTCCCAGGCAGTCTTGGTGAGGCCCTTGAGAGGCTTCAGCGCGATGAAGTCATTGTTGATGCGTTGGGCAAGAGTCTGGTAGATATGATTGTCAAAATGAGAACTGCAGAATGGGCAGATTATGTTGAGGCGACTGGAAACCCTGGCGTTTCAGGAGTGACACCTTGGGAGATATCGAAGTACCTTCGTTTCAACTAGCCAAATGGAAGTTCCAAAAGACTTCTATCGGATAATGCTCTGTTGCTTCAAAGCAGGTGGTAATGAGATGCCAGGTTTTGAGAGTACGGAACAACTAAAGGATGTGTTCGAGGAGTTTTGGTCACGGTGCCAAGGCGTAGAAGAAGTCATGGCCAAAATGGCTAAACAGGGCGTAACGGTTAGATTCGACATTGAAGAACCCGAAGCGCATCCCACAATCGACTTCAAGAACCCAGGGCCAGATGGAAAGGTAGGTCGCCTGCTCTGGGATGCCACGGATGAGCCGGAACTCAAAGTATGGAGCAAGTCTGAAACTACAAACAAGTTCTGGCAAGGCAAGCTGAACACCGCCATTGCACTAGCTAGGGGCCAGGTGAAAATCGACGGCCCACTCACCAAGGCGATAGGGCTTGTTTCTCAGATTAAGCCACTCTTTGCGATATGGCCCGATGTATTGAAAGACAAGGGTCTCGACAATATGGTGCTCTAAGGCTGAGGGAGGAGTGAAAACAGTTGGATGGGCTTCGCCAGATTGATTCACTTGAAGTCATAGCTGTCGTGGACAACAGTTACTCGGCTTGGACAGATCCCGAAAGGAGAGATGTGCAGCGGTATTTCAAATGGATTCAAGAAGAGGAGGAAGAGGACAGACCATACCTGATAGCTGGCTGCGGCCTGAGTCTTCATTTGCGAACAAAATTGAACAATGAAACCTACACAGTCCTCTACGATACTGCCGAAAATCCTCGAAATATGGAGAATAACGTTGCCGCATTAGGGTTGAAGCTGGAAGAGGTTGATGCTATCGTGATGTCCCATGGACATTTTGATCACTTCGGAGGACTTCTCTGGACGATTAGAAACATAGGCGGGAAAGGCCTCCCAGTGTATGTGCATCCGTGGATGTTCTACAAGAAAGGCTTCGAAGTGAAGAAGCCTGAAGGGTCAAGAATCATTGAGCTTGATCCAATGCCGTCCGCAGACGAGATAGCACAAGTGGATGGAAATGTCATCAGCAGCGCCGAACCAATTCTATTAGAAAACGGAACGCTCCTAAGAACTGGTGAAGTCCCGCGTATGACCATTCATGAGAAAGGCATGGAAGGGCACAAGGTGTTCCTGGATGACAGATGGCAAGATGATGCTGCTGTGAGGGATGATGTAAGCCTCGTCGCCAATGTGAAAGGCAAAGGGCTTGTCGTCATCTCGGGATGTTCTCATGCTGGGATAATCAATATCATCCGTGAAGCTCAACGGCTTACAGGAATAGATCTGGTTCATGCAGTGATTGGTGGATTCCATCTGGCAAGAGGGGTGACGAAAGACACAATGCGAAAAACCGTCGAGATGATGAAGGAGATTCATCCAAAGCTCTTGGTGCCATGCCACTGCACTGGATGGCGAGCTCGCCATATGATGAGTGCAGAAATGCCAAGTGAGTATGTGGAAGGTAGTGTAGGACACAAATACATCATTGGAGAGAGTGATGTATCCTAAAGCATATAAGCACGGAAAAATGGGTTCAATATGTACATCGATTAACGATGGTGAAGAGATAATGGCGGAAGCTATCACAAAGGAAATGACAATTGGCGAAGTGGTCATGAAGTGGCCTGAGACCGCAGGGACATTCATGGAGTGGGGACTACACTGCTACGGCTGTGCAGTAGCCAGGTTCGAAAACATCGAGCAGGGTGCCCAAGCCCATGGCATCGATCCCGACAAGCTCGTCGAGGCGCTGAATGACGTCATTGAGAAGGAAGAATAATCCTACTTTTTCACGGGAGCAAGACCAGCTCCACAACTGGATTTCTTGAGTGGATACTAGGCTTAGTCCTGTTCTGGTTTTGTTCTGCCATATAGACGCCCGGTTTCCTCCTCAGTCATCTCGAAACTGTAATCGGCATCTGGAAACGTGCCTTCACGCACCTCTGAGGAATACTCCTTCACGGCATTTTCGATGACCTCGCGGATGTTTGCATATCTCTTCACGAACTTCGGCTTGAAGTCTTGAAACAGTCCGAGCATATCGGGCAGAACAAGAACTTGTCCGTCACAGTATGGGCCTGCACCAATCCCGATCGTTGGGATGCCTATTGCTTCCGTAATCACTTTAGCGGTTTCTGAAGGCGCAAGTTCGATCACAATTGAGAAAGCCCCAGCATCCTCAAGCGCCTGAGCCTGCTTGACCATCTCCTTGGTCTGCTTGGCAGTACGTCCTTGAACTCGATAGCCTCCCACTTGATAGATAGACTGGGGAGTCAATCCGATATGTCCCATTACTGGAATTCCAGAATCCACCACAGCTCGAACAATGTCAACCACCCTTCCTGCGCCCTCTATCTTGACTGCTTCAGCCCCGCCCTCCTGCAGCATGCGTGCGCAGTTTTCAAGGGCTTGCTCCACGCTCACCTTATAGCTCATGAAGGGCATATCACCCACAATGAGACAGTCTGGTTTTGCGCGTGATACCGCAGCAGAGTGATGGATCACATCTTCAAGAGTGACTGGAATAGTGGTTTCATATCCTAGCATGCTGTTGCCGACTGAATCACCAACCAGAATCATGTCCACTCCACATTCACTCAGAATCTGTGCAGATGGTGTGTCATAAGCTGTGAGCATCACTATCTTCTTGCCCTTCTTCTTCATTAAGCGGATTCCATGTGTAGTCTTTCTTACCAATGTAAATCAGAACTCCGTTTTCAGAGAGCGTAAGCCGGATATATATGGGTTGTATATAAGAGAATTAGCAGCGTATATCCATGTATATAGTCTAATCTGTTTAACTCAGGAAACAAACATGGGGGCCATGGAACAAGGATACTATAGTCCCTTCTCATACAGTCCCTTGCCCACTGCTGGAGCACCAACCGTGAAGAGTACAAGGAATACAGTACCCCATAAGGGGTCGAAGGCTATCCATGTGCTCATCACCAGGGTCCATATAATGAATCCCAGAGTAGCCATTACAATCTGAACCTTAATGGACTTTAGATGTTCCATGTCTAGCGGGCTCTCTTCTTTGGTAATGCCCGCCACTGCGAGGGGAGTTATAACAAGGAACAATAGATACACCAGAGGCATCTCTCCGGTCCGTCCTGCTGCAACAAACATCTCCTCGATCAATTTGTATCCAGCAATCACAGGAACTGGAACGTATTTGAGAAGAATGCCAAAGTAGTCATCTGGCTTATCAGGTACAAGGACTGTTGCTTCGGTGGGAGCATCAATCATCTTCTTTGTTACGACTTTGAAACCCATTTTGGAACCTCCTCTGAGTGAGAAGATAACCACTCCAAATATGTCCTGTGGTACAACAGACTGGATGTAAGGATTAGGATGATACCAAGCGCTTTCAGAGATTGACTCCTTTCTTTCTCAACCGACGCTTGTAGAGTTCAACCCCAACGATTGCTGGAAGTGAGAACAGGAGAACAATCAGCCAGTCAATGATTGTGAGCGGCATGAAGTAGAAGTTGAGGCCATACGGGTAGAGAATCTCCTGGGCTAGTGGAACATACATCAACAAGTAGTGTGCCAGATAGATTAAGCCCAGAAAGATTGCATATCGATAGGTACCTGGTTCGCGGAGACTCTTCTCAATACCCATGTTGATTCTGCGGATACTTAGGACAATAGTGCTCTCAACAAGGAGGATCACTGATAGCATCATAACAGCCGCTTTTGCTGCTTCTAATGTTACGGCTTCTGCAAAACCAGTAGAACCGTAGAAGCCAGTGAGATTCTCCGGGACAACAGTGATTATGCCCCACCATCCAGTCAGGGTGAGCATGTATACCATAGCTGCTCCAAATATCATCAAAACCACATTCAATGCCATGAACTTCGCCAGCGGTTTTGGAATGATTTCTTCGCTATCTCTTGGTTTCTCTTCCATAGCCCTAGGTGAGGTCTTGTCGAATACCAAAGCTAGTCCTGGAAACGAATGCGTGGTCACAACCAGGTAGAGGCTCTGCCATGTAGTCAGCATGACGATGACGGCGGGCAGAATGAAAAGGGCACCAAAGAACAGGACACTCTCGAACAGGTTGATGGCAATGTAGAAGTAGATCATCATCCTGATCTTCTGGAAAAGACCCCTTCCTTCATGGACTCCTGTGACTATCGAAGCGAAACTGTCATCTGTGATCACTAGATCAGCAGCCTCTTTGGCCACATCAGTACCTGTAATGCCCATCGCGATTCCCGCGTCGCTCATCGCTAAAGCGAGTGAGTCATTGACGCCATCTCCAGTCATAGCGACGACCCGCTTTTGATCCTGGTAACGTTCAACAATGATCTGTTTGTGCTCAGGATTTACACGGGCAAATACATTGACACGCGGGAAGTCCTCATCCTTGACATCATCGACATCTTGCCCCTCAACAACCAGAGAGTTTTGTCTATAGATGCCGAGGTCTTCGGCAATGGTCTTTGCCGTGGCTGCAGAGTCGCCGGTTATCATGACAACGTTGATACCTGCACTGTGGCATTCTTCAACGGCATGCTTTACACCATCTCTTGGAGGGTCCACTATGCATGCAAAGCCAAGGTACGTTAGGTCGCTCTCTACAACCTCCCGAGCGCCTTTCTCAGGAGGTAGAGCATCCATTCTCTTCTTAGCCAGGGATATGACTCTGTATCCTCTCGTTGCGTAACCATCGACAAGATGCTTTACTCTCTTTTGCGCTTCAGGAGTGAATGAGGCCAGCTTCTTGCCATTCCCGATGGTTTTGCATCTTGGGAGTAGGACCTCCGTTGCCCCCTTTGTATAGGAAACGAATTTGGCACCATCCTGGCATATTCGGGACATTCTCTTCAGTTCAGACTCAAATGGAAACTCCTCTACCACCTTGTAGCGCTCACGGACAAGCTGCTCATCCACACCGCTCTTTCGAAAGAGCGTTAGCAGGGCTGCGTCAGTAGGGTCTCCGAGGGGCTCCCATATCGTCCCTTGGTCTGGTATCTCTTTAAGAGCAATCTCAGCATCATTATTGATGCCGCCGCAAGTTATAAGATCAAGCAGATGGGGCCACGCCGCAACTTCAGAAACAAGTGACTGCTCATCAGAGTTGGTTGTAGAATCACCGACCTTGTAGATCTCACCCTCAGGATTGTAGCCATCACCTGTTACAGTATAGAGGGACTCAGTGTCCCAACAATACTTTACAACCATTTGATTTCGTGTGAGTGTCCCTGTCTTGTCCGAGCAAATCACACTTACTCGACCTAGACTCTCGACTGCTGAGAGGTCTCTGATGATAACACCCTTCTTCGCCATAGCAAGAACGCCTGTCAGAAGAACAATGGTCGTCAAGAGAGGAATGTTGATTGGCATGATGGTCATAGCTCGAGTTATTCCAGCGGTAATTCTACCTGCAATAATCTCCATCATTTCTTGGAATCCCGGAGCAAAGAAGATTGGAGGTTCCTCACCCAGTAATAATGGCTGTATGAAGAGCTGCCAGAGTACAGAAGTGGCCATCAAGATAATAGCCGCGATTCCAAGATACTTTGCAAGAAGATTGACCTTCTTCCGCAGTGGAATATCCCCTGTGTTCAATTCACCTAGCGTACCCTGAATCTTTCCGATTTCAGTTCCACCGCCCGTCGTTGTAGTCACGACCTTTGCAGATCCAGTCGCGACGAATGTCCCGAAGAACACCATGTTGTGCATGTCTGTCAATGGGGCATCTTCTGCAGCTTCAGCGCCCGGGCTCTTTATCACTGGCACGCTTTCACCAGTGAGGGATGCTTCGTTAGTAGTAAGATTCGAGCATTGCAGAATTCTAGCATCAGCCGGTATCTTGTCACCCTGCTCAAGGATGATGATATCACCCGGGACAATTTCAGTTGGAGCAATGTTCATCTCTGAGCCATTCCGAAGCACGCGAGCTTCACCCAATGAAAGCTTTTCCAATGCTTCCAGCTTTTTCTGTGCACGATACTGCTGAAATATGGCCACCAATGCATTCACTATGACGATGCCCAACCATACCATGGCCTGTCCAAGTTGGTTCTCAGGGGAGGGAAACATGTATGCAAGGATAATCAAAGCAAATGAGCTGATGATGTATATGGTAATGAGCCAATTAAGAATAGGAGCAAGATATACCTGCCAAAACGACCCTCGTATTTTCGGGAGCTCGTTTGGACCAAATTGCTCCAGTCGGGACTTGACTGCGCGTTTATGGAGGCCCTTATCAGGATCTACATCTAGATCCTCCAAGACTGCAGGAAGAGGCATAGAGTGGTAAAGATTGCGCGGTTGAACAGCAGTCTCTTGGGCAGTGTCCGCGGTCATCAAAGTCCCTCTTGTTGCTGTTGGGCAAATGGAGAGTGTGCAGATAAATCAACTTGTGCCCTACAGCTCCATCATCAATGCATTATATTTCGCCATGGATGCACACTCCTTCCGAAGATTTTCAAGATGTTCCCTGGATACTCTGCAACAATACCGTTGCCGATAGGTTCATCTGCTAAAGAGTCTGAGCCGAAACAGACGGCGCTGGTGCACGCTATGTTTGAATACATCGACTCGCCTTATCCCTATTATGAACCTCGGCCTGAGAAGAAATCTAGCAGCTTGAAAATCATCGCACTCATGATAATTGTTATGATTATTGCGTCTGGCGGCCTATTCCTGCTTCTACCCAATGTCGGGCTATTTCCCGGTCCGGAAGAGCCTATCAGGGTGGCAATAATCGATTCTGGAATTGATAGTGATCTGACGATTGAGGGGAGAATAGTGGCAGAACGGAGCTTTGTATTGCCTCGATATGGATACCCCTTGGCTGAAACGGATGTTAGTGATTCAACACCTGATGGGAACCAACATGGAACTATTGTAGCGAAGGCAGTTGCCGCCAATAGCGCAAATGCAATGATAGTCAATGCAAAAGTCCTAGCAAGCACAGGAACAGCCACTTCTGCAGGGGTCATTGCAGCGATATACTGGGCGGTAGACCAGAACTGCAGTGTGATTAATCTAAGCCTTGGTGCAACGCCAGGGGTTGGTGATCCAATTGAGCAGGCAGCCGAGTATGCGTTTAATCACGGGGTTGTAGTTGTAGCGGCAGCCGGAAACGAAGGGGACAATGGACTTGCTGGCAACACGATTAACTCTCCAGGGGTATTTGAATACGTCCTCTCTGTAGGTGGACTAGACATCTTTGGTGCGCCTGCAGATTATACAAGCTATGGACCTACGTCATCGAGATATATGAAGCCAGACCTATGCGCTCCAGGATACTTTGATGTTGGCAACTCACGTTACTTTGGCACCAGTTTCGCCTCACCAAGAGTAGCTGCAGCGGCTGCGGAGCTTATGGCCTACAGTATTAAGAATAACGTCACATATACGCCAGGCGCTATCATGACCGCCTTAATGAAAGGAGCTGATCCTCTTGAGCACCCGGAATACATTGTTGGTGCCGGAAAATTGAATCTCGAAGCCTCGAAAGCCCTCATGTTGTCAACGCTTGTTCAAGGGGGCCTCCCTGCAATCTCATATGCCCATCCAAGGACACTCCCTCTTGACTTCGAGAGGCTGTTCTATGGAGACAACTACACTTTCGACATAAATCTGCTCACTGCAGGCTATACAACATTCAACATAGATATCACTGCAAATGCTCTCGGCGTCTTCGACATGCCTGGACAAGTGACCATCAACCAGACTGGCTACGTTGCACTGAATATCTATGTGCCAGACTCAGGTTTATCAAGCTATCAGGCAACAATCGAGTTCACTTCGGATGACTTTGGAAGCACGGCTCTTGATGTTCAGTTTGGGGCTTCTGCTGCATTAGCCCGAGTTGCATTTGACATCAGTTTCACAACTTGGTGGATGGATACAACATACGGGCAGTTCAGAGATTTCTATAAAGAGCTAACACAAAATGACATCTCGGTCACCGAAATCAGAGATGAATCTCAGACCACCCTGTCCTATCTGCAGTTGTTTGACGCAGTTGTACTTCTCGATCCATTTGTCTGGGACGACAACGAAACTGATCCATTAGATAGTGTGACATTCTCAATGCCATTTGCACAAGACACCAAGCAGGCCTACCAAGACTATTATGACTCAGGCGGAGGGCTCTTTGTCACTGGACTGTCAAATGCATCATTGGATGTTGCCAAGCTCAATGACTTCATCGATTGGACAGGATACTCTCTCAGTTTCACCCTTGTTTCTGATGGGAACAATCCAGTCGAGGCAACTCAGGTGTTTGCGCATACAATTACATCAGGTGTTGGGAGCTTCGATTATCTTGGGGCAGCAGTCATTGAACCTGCAGGCGCGACAACTCTTGGCAGATATGGCAGCAATGACCTGCTGAGCGTGTCAGAGGATGCGGGCGGGGGAAGACTTGTCGTAACTGGCACCAACTATTTCATGGACAATTGGGGTATCAATGGAGAGTATGGTTCAACATCCAATGACAGACTCTGTTTGAGAATAGTGCAATGGCTCGTAGGTTTACTCTGAGAGCTCATCTAAGTGTGTTCCTCGACACCTTGATTGCTCGATTTCAGGAGTTTAAAAGAAGAGGCTGCTTATGTTCCATACCAAAAACACTACCGAGTCGGCAACTTGGGCAAGACCAAGTTGAAAAGTCGGATACTGCTGATGGCCCGGGTTAATCCTGAGTCATCAGCTTCCCGACACCGCTTTTTCTCCTACTGGATCAGCGATTCTTCTTAAGTGCTCCATTTATTTTGTCTCATGTCTGAGTCCTCATATGGGAATTAGTCCATCTATCCAAAGTAATACATGCCCGTACTGCGGTAGAGCAATGAGTGAGGGATTTATTGTTGTGGGAGGAAGAAACTTCATGTTCTGGGTGGAGGATGTTGAAGCGAAATTATTGACCATGGATGGCTCTAATGCACGACTCCTAGAGTCCAAACTTACTGGTCTCAAGTGCGACGCCTGTGAACTTGCCGTTTTGGACATTCGAGATTCTATAGAAGCGAAGTATGCGGACGTACCTCGCACAAAATGCCCCCATTGCGGGGCGTTCTATCTCCTTCGTGAAGATATGCTAGACGAGAACGGCATGATAACCTGTCAGAATTGTGCAAGAAAGTACAAGGACAAATCTGCTCTTTATTATTCGCAAGATGACTGAGTCAGGGATTAATGCATTAGTCTGCTTGAGAGAGATAACCTCTCCATATAACATGGAATTCATAAATCGGAGCAGTCATTAGTAGCGTTTCCAGAGTGGATACTGTGTCCAATATGGCAAAGCTTCTCGTGAGTCCAACAGATGAGCTGGACGCTCTGGAGGCAGTAAAGGGAGGGGCGGACATTATTGATGTCAAGAACCCGTTTGAGGGGTCTCTTGGAGCAGCATCTCCAGCAATGATACGGAAGATCAGAGAGGTTGTAGAGAGGACCATTCCTGTAAGTGCGGCTCTCGGCGATGTTCCGAATCTCCCAGGCACAATTGCACAAGCTGCTCTGGGCGCTGCACAAGCAGGTGCAGACTACGTAAAAATCGGGCTTCATGGTGTGTCAAAGGAGGAGGATGCAGTCTACATTTTGACAAATGTCGTTGATACACTTGGGGACTTTGATTGCAAGAGCAAGGCAGTTGCCGCGCTCTATGGAGATCATCTGCGTGCAGGGACTATGGACCCAATGCTGCTTCCCGATATCGCACATTCTGCCGGCGTGGAAATTGTAATGGTCGACACTGCAATAAAGGATGGTCGAGACCTATTCGTTTTCATGCCAGAGGACAATGTTGTTACATATATTGAAAAAGCTAGGGAGAATGGCCTTGAGGTAGCACTAGCTGGATCGTTAGCAGGCGAATCCTTCAAGACCGCAGCTGGCCTCAAACCTGACATCATAGGTGTCAGAACTGCCGCTCTTCCGGGAGGGGATAGAACAGGTGGAAGAGTGGACGCAGAACTAGTCAGAGAACTCAAGTCAATTCTCAAAGATGCATAATCTATTGTTCTGGCACATCAAGAATCGCTGCAAGATTCTCAGGCCATAGACCATTCATGACATAGAAATAGCCCTGGAATTTGGATTGAAGATAGACCATGTAAGGATCAATGATGGCTTTTTCGACCAGATATTCAAAACTCTTAGGTTTAACCGGCTCTGTTTCTGATTGAACTACTGTGAACCACTTTGCAAAAGGATTGACACTCTTTAGGAAGATGACAACATCTGCATCACCCTCTATTCCTATCCAATAGGCTATCGAGTCACTTGTGACATCCCAGCTATGTGGCAATCGGTCATGGAATTTCAGCAGTTCATAGGGCTGAATTATGAAACTCTGCCCATCGGCCCATCTCTCCAAGGCATCTACCCCAGAATAGATACTCAGTATTGATTGCATATCAGCCAGAATGGCGCCAGTGAGACCCATACATTTTATCGCAAGCCAGTGAGCAGCTGAGTCAGAGAGAAACTTCCGCGTATGATAGTATCTGACAGTGTTAGCAAAAGCTCCTCCTCCAGGTACGACGAGCATACTGTGTCTTTCACTGTAGATGGAGATGGCCTTCAGAATTTCCCTCAGCTCGTAAGGATAATTCATCACGCTTCCGCCCACCTTGACGACTACTTTCAAAGCATCACTTCCAATTCCTAGCTGCATAGAGGGCTGCAGCAAAAGCTGTCGCAGAATTGGCACCCTCCGGTCCAAGAATGTCTTGGAGGTATCTGCTTTCCTTTATATCAAAGGATGCCAAGGCGCTGCGGGCCAGAAAAACGGCGCCCACCCCTGAGAAGACAAAGATCTGCTCAGCGAACTCAAGACCGTACATGGCACAGACCTGAAGAACTCCGCTAGCAATGTCCTTGAGCTGCTGAGTCCATGCTTGTCGAGCAATATCGACAATCTGATCCTCAGGCACTGTTTCAATATCGCCACATACAATCCTAGCTAGACGAGCTTTGCACTCTTCTACAGATTTTCCCCGACCGTCTGCTGTGTCATTGGAGTATTGGTCCTTAGTAATATGGCCGAGTACTAGATGAACATCTGCACTTGTAGCAAAATACTCTGAGGAAACACGACAGGTCACACCGTCTAGCTCAACCTCACGCAGTATAGCTGAAAGATTTGTCCTTAGAGCTCCTGTATACACCAATTCGCCGCTCATAAGGCGATTTGTATCGTTTCGGCCGCGCGTAAGAGGAAGACCATCTCTGATTGGAATTATGTCGGTGGTCGTAGATCCCACATCGATGAGAGTACAATCAGGAACTCCACGACCTACTGTCCATGCAAGGACTGGCCAGTTAGCCGCAGCCACTCGTAGCGGGTCGTTCAGGACTTCCTCAAGTTCAAGGAGTTCCAGGTTTATATCAGGAAATATAATGGGGATGTTTCTAAGGGTCCGATGAACTCCCTGTGCAATGGCCGTAACTCCCTCTCGTTTAGTCTTGAAAGTATCGGATAATTCTGCAGTCATGACCACTGATACGAGTTCAGGTGTTTCAGATGCGTCAGCCAATTCATATACTGTATCGGCAATGAGATTCCAGAGATCGATTCTTTCACGTTGCCAGATTGGGAAGCTCTTCGAGCAAAAAACAAGGTCGCCAGGAATTCCTTCGTCATCCAGTGTGAGACCGCATCCCTTGAGGTTAGCTCCTCCAATGTCTAAACCAACTACTCTCAAACAGAAATCCCCTCAATCCGGGTGTTGATGCTAAGTTCTATCGCGCTGAGATCATCCCTAGCCTTGTCTCTAGTCTGACCCCATCCGCATAAATAGGGTCGAACAACTGTGTTGTCATTTGTCAATGGAATGGGCGGGCTCGATACACCAGGGATCACCATGACTCTTGCGTAGTCATCGACATGGTGCAATGAGATAGGAATCAGTTTCATGTCGATGTATTCCTCAAAGATGGCGAATCCATTTGGTTTCGACTGCCTCGGAAGCGAACCTGAATCACACTTTATGATGCTTGCTAGCCCTTTTGGTCCAATAGTTCGTTCGAGGCCAATCGAGGATACAGTGAGCCTAGGGTTAATCTCGATAGGATAAGCTTCCTTTCCATGGAAGACAAAATCGATTCCCACATAGCCTCGCAGACCTGTCAGCGCCTCGCATATCTTTCGCGAGTAGGCTGCAGCCTTCCTGGCTGCTGGATGTTCAAAGGGGCACTCCCCGCCATGATACCCTGGATTTGAATCAGATGTACCCAAAGACACATTCTGGCGATTCACAGAAATAACTGACGACTTACCGTTGCCTGTAAGAAGTGACACGCTACCTTGATCACCGTCAATATATTCTTGAAGGATAAACGATGCGACTCGGTTCTCCATCTCAGGCCTATGTGCCAGCTCCATAAGAGCACCCGTATCATGCGCAATAAAGGTACACGTCGCGCCTGATGAGATGGCAGGTTTGATGACAACAGGGAATTTCAATTCCTGACTGTCGTTTAGGATATCATGAATTGTCCCGAATATCATCTTTGGACCAGGAATTGCAAGTTCCTCAAAGAGATTCGCAGTATTGATTTTATCAGAACAGAATGCAACGGTTTCGGTTTCAGGACTTACAACATCCAATCCTCTGGCTCTGATTGACTTAAGAACCTCCACAAGAATACCGTCATCCTCTGGAGCAATAACGAGCCCCAGGTCCGCGCTGTCCGAGAGGTCCCTTATTGCCGCTTCCCAACTCGATTCATCTGATACACGTTTCTTCTGATTTCCTCTAGGAAGCAGTTCTTCGTGTATTCTGGCATCATAGCAGAATGAAACGTCGTGTCCAGCGTGGTTAAGACTCCGGGCCATTGTGCAGAGCATTGCAAATCCTTGTGCAGCAAAGCTCAGCGACAAATCCTCGCTCGCCAGTCCACCTCCTGATATGTGCTCATAGAGGAATATTTGCATTTCCGACCCAGTCAGTCCATTGTCAGCAACCTATAAGACTCTTACAGATTTGAAAAGAAAGCGAGAATCATGGGTCAAGCCGAGATAATCCCTGTAATGGACATCATGAGGGGACAGGTAGTCCACGGAATTCAAGGCAGGAGAAATGAGTATAGACCAATCGAGAGCAGTATTGTGGATGGATCTAACCCAATCGATGTTGCCATCGCATTCAAGCAAGTCTTTGGTGTTGATAGAGTCTATATCGCAGACCTTGATGCTATAAGGGGCATTGGTGACAATTTCTCGCTCATCTCGAATATCGCTGAATCCACAGACCTAGAGATTCTACTTGATGGTGGAGCAAGGACTGCAAATGATATTGATAACCTTCTTCGGATGGGGATTCAGCAGGCAATTGTAGCAACTGAAACTCTTGCTTCACTGGAAGATCTTGTAGAGATTCAACAGATGCATGGGGATTCGATTATAGGATCTCTAGACTTGATGAATGGAAAGACCTTGAGTGCGTGTCAAGAATTCGGCGGGAAGGATCCTCTCACGGTGGCCTACATACTGGAAGAACATGGAATTCGAAATCTAATAGTCCTTGAATTGAACCTTGTCGGGACGGGAAAGGGGCCAATCCATGATGGACTTGTTAAGATATGCAGCAACTCCACAATGCGAGTGATTGCAGGGGGTGGAGTCAGAAACCGTGATGATTTACGCGAGCTCTTCAAAATAGGAGCAAGTGCAGCTCTAGTTGCCACTGCACTTCATAGAAAGACAATCCTACCATAGGTCGTGTCCGTCATCAGTAGGCTTAACTGGGAGTCACGTCGCCACTTGCTGAAGCAAGCGGAAGTGAGTTATGGAGTTGTCAAGAGTCACAAAGGCATCGTATGCTGTTCTAATAGCATGCACTTTGACGCATTTCATGAACCACATCTATACTGGTATGCTCTCACCCTTCTTGCCAATAATCAGAGATGAGCTTGCACTTACTTTGACTGAAGCAGGGATAATCACAAGTGCCTCAATTGTGACAATGACAACATCACATCTGCTTGTTGGATATCTTGGTGACAAGGGATGGAGAAACATCTTCATTCCCGCCAGCATTATAATAACCGCAGTAATTGTGCTTGTTTCAAGTCTCGCCACAACATTTCTTTTCCTGACTGCGACAATGCTTATCCTGGGACTGGCAGCGGCAGGCTACCATCCCAGCGTCTTTCCGGTTTTGACTGAGAAATTCCCAAAGTCTTCGCGAGCTATGGCTACAGGTTTCCAAGCAATGGGCGGCCTTGTTGGCATGGCGATCATCCCCTTTCTTGGAGTTTCACTACTGGTCCTGGTTGGAGGCTGGAGAGAATCGTTTGTCGTTCTTGCAATGATTGGATTTGCATTCTTCATACCTGTGGTTCTCCTCATGAGGTACGCGAAGAAAGAGCCATCCCTGCAAAATGTGGAACGAGAAAAAGATGATGGAGAAGACGGATGGACTCGCAACTTTGCAATTATTACAGTCATCGCAGGATTCAGAGGAATGTCGTTTCGCTGTACAACATTACTGATGCCTCTGTATCTTGTGGCGAGCCATTATCATTACGATCCTATCATTGCAGGCTACTTTACTACAATTATGCTGGTCGCTGGCATTGTTGGTGAAATCGTTTCAGCCCCAATTTCGGATCGGACTGGAAGGCGCGTTCCCTTCCTGATTCTATCAACTGCTGTATCAACGCCGCTCTTGTTCCTTCTCAATGCGCCTTTGGATCAGATCTCTCTTCTCTTAGTGCTTGTTGGGTTTGGATTCTTCTTCTTTCTGGGCGTACCACCAAATACTGCATTTCAGACAGAAGTGACTCCTCGAGAAAAGCAAGGATTGGCATTTGGAATTCTCTTCTCTATAGGTGCGATTCCAGGCGCGCTCTCACCTATACTCTTTGGCTGGATTGGCGATGTTTTCGGACTTCAGGCGTCTGTCATGTTTTTGGTTTTGACAACCCTTCTGGCTACCATCTTCTCCCTCCTCTTGAGAGAGAAGAAGACAGCAAAGGGGGATGCACCGATATCATTGGATCCAGTTGCTACGCAGTAGATGAGTAGTACACTGATGGCACATTAGTCAACATCATATACTGGTCAAGCAAATCCCAGAATCCCATGATGGATTATCATATCCACCCGGCTTATTCCGCTGATGCAGAGGGCACACTAGATGAGTTCTGTAGAGCAGCATTGGATAGGGGATTGCGAGAGATTTGCTTCACTACACACCTAGACTCGGATCCAATGAGGGACGACAGCTATGTGATGGTAAGGGGAGAAAGGGTCAGTGTCCACGATTCAAGTTGGGTCGAGGACTATAGTAATCATATCAGAAATCTTGGAGATGAATACGCTCACAAAGGACTCAATGTTCGTCTAGGAGTGGAGGTAGATATGTATCCAGGAGTCCTTGAGGACCTTCCGGATGCATTTCATGAAACCGAGTTTGATCTTGTGATTGGTTCAGTGCATCTCATTGATCACAAGGCAATCTCATTGAAAGAAGAGGCATTCGAGATATTCAAGAAATACGGAATGGAGCAGGTTGGCAATATTTACTTCAATGTAATCAAAGATATGCTCAAAACTGGCATCTTCGACGCCCTAGGCCATCTCGATATATACCGTCGGTATGGTGAGGAGTTCTTCGGACCTGAGATTCATTCTCTCTGGAAGCCACATATAGATGAACTCTGCAGGATAATGAAAGCACAGGGAGTCGGATATGAAATCAATACATCTTCGATTCGTAGAGGCTCTCTAGAACCTATGCCGGAGAGAGTGATTGTTGAGGCTCTATGTGAGAGAAGGATTAATGCGGTCATCGTAGGATCAGACGCACATCACCCCTCTGAAGTTGGAGCCGGAATCTCAAATGCGCTAGAGCTTTTGAGGAAGTGCGGAATGAAGGAAATAGCGGCATTCGACAGGCGAAGAAGCAAGAGAATCTCTTTTGATTCATTTGAATAGAAATATAGGTCAGTAGAGGCTTTGACGAATTGGTGCTGAAATGCGAAATAAGATTCCTTGGCTATTATGCGTTGCAGCCGGCGTCATGCTGATCATTTCAGGTGCTGTGGGAAATATCGGAATCTTTGGCACAATTGCTGAGGTTGCAGCATCAATACCGGAGCTTCAGCCTTACTTGCCGACAATTGAATTAGTGCGGCAGGCCCTTGGAATTCTTGCTTCTTTGGGAGGGAACATTGTCTTGATTGGCGGATTTCTTCTAACAATAGAGCGGCTGCACCTTGGGAAGTTTCTGATTGGTACTGGAGCTGGAATGGGCATCTTTGGTTTAATCATTAGTGTAGGCCAGACACTTTACACATCAGGCTTGGACGCGACTGTTACCTGGTTCACTGGAATGGCGATGACCATGAATGGAGCTGCCATCATACTCACAATAGTAGCTAGAATGATGGCCGGCAAGTCAAAGGAATGACGGGTCGATAGCAAAATGGCAGAGGACACAGAGAGTCAAATTGCTCGAGCCGTGGGCTTAATTGAAGCAGATCTTTACGATGATGCAATTTCCGTCCTTCGAGATTTCCTGAAGAGGAGTCCTGATTCCATAGAGGGATGGTATAACCTAGGAATCGCGCTATCGCATTCTGGCAAGAATGAAGAAGCCATCGAGGCATACGACGAGGCTCTCGCTATCGATAACTGGATCTTTGATATATGGTTCAACAAAGCTACGGTTCTTTATGATATCGCAGACTTTGAAGGTGCCAAGGAGTGCTATGAAGAAGCTCTCCGAATTGACCCTGAAGATGCGGAAGCATGGAACAATCTTGGCAACACCTTCTCACGACTGGCTGATCCGGCGAACGCAATCGAAGCGTATACTCGAGCAGTGGCGATTCGCCCAAACTACGCAGAGGCATTCTACAACACAGCCAATGCCCACTTTATTGAGGGGGATGATGAGAGGGCTATAGCATGTGCTGAGGCGGCTATAAAGCTCGACCCAACCCTTGAGAGGTGGGTCAATCAATGGATTCATGTTGCTCGAGATCGGCTCACAGCAACAAGAGCTGCCATTGAAAGTGATGAAAAACCAAAACGAGAATCGGAGGGATGAGTTGATCGCTCATCGTAGGATTCATCACACCTAAAAGGATCAGGTGTGCTCTTCATGGGCCATGCTAGCCCCTACGGAGCCTGAGTGCACAGGAAGGAGCTCCACGACCTCCCTTGGACATAATATCACTCTCTGAACCACATTTACCCAGAGCCAAATCCTTCGGGCAAATATTAAGAGGGAAGAGCCTTGGACACACAGCCTCGGAGGCAGTATAGTTGGAGAAGGATCACCAATTCTGCAAGCTTGAGATCGGTGAGGATACAATCAGCTTGAGCAATGATGTGGTAATCCTCAAATTCAACATCCACCTAGGCACATTCTCCTTATCCTCAATTGCTGGGCAGACCAAGTACTTCTCGAATGCCTACGTGCAAGTACGGACGGAGAGCCAGATTCTAGACTCCAGAAAGATGACTTACAGGTCTGTAAGTTCACTGGATTACAGCGATGAAAGAGGTAATGGCAAGATTGTGGTCCTGAAGCTTGTTGATTCTGACAAGAGGGCAGAACTCAATGTGAGATTCAGCATGAACAGAGTTCAAAGAGGCTATAGTTGCCTTGTGATGTTCGGGAACAAGTCCAATGACACGCGTGTGCTAATGTTCAGTCCGCTTCTAGTCGACATAGAGGCTGAGTCAAGTATCTTCACAGGTTGGAATGCTCAGGACCTTAGGTACTTCAGGAATGGTTTCCAGTCTTGGGATCTTAGTCATGCGCTGGCCTTGGATTCGGGAGAAAACAAAAGCCACTTCTTCAGTGTGCTAACCAATATCAAGACTAGAAGTGCCCTAACCCTTGGATTCTCAACAATGGCCGACCAGTTTTGCGAAATCACTCTAAAGGGACGAGATAGAGAGGCAAACCGACTTGCGGGAGTTGCTGCATCCTCACTTGGAGACCGAGTGATTGTCCCCAAAGGTCAGAGTCTAGCCTCTGAAGAGCTTGTGGTGTATGTTGGTGAGGATGGTCTCGCTGACCTAACTCAATACGCAGAATTGGTCGGGAAGACAATGAACGCGATCTCCTGGCACAATGTCCCTACAGGCTGGTGTAGCTGGTACTACTACTACACACTGATTGATGAAGGTGAGATGGAATCAAACACGAATTTGCTCGTTGAGAGATTTGGCAAGGAGATTGAATGGATCCAATTGGATGATGGATACCAGAGGCTCATAGGTGATTGGAAGCCCAATGACAAGTTCACCAAAGGTCTGAGCGCTCTCGTAGATTTCATCAACAAATCAGGATATCGGGCTGGAATCTGGACCGCGCCATTCATTGCCTCTCAGCATTCCAATCTCTTCAGAAAGAATCCCGATTGGTTTGTGAAAGATGACGAAGGCAAGCCAAAAGTGGCAGGACAGAATCCTCTCTGGCTTGGCGACTATTATGCCCTTGATCTCACTAACTCTGAGGTGATATCATTCTTGGAGAAGACCTTCAAGCGTCTGCGGGCTGATGGATATGAATACTTCAAAATCGACTTCCTTTATGATGCTGCAATAGAAGGGCACCGTCAGAACCTCTTTATGACTCGTGCCCAAGCCATTAGACAGGGCATTGAGGCAATTCGAAAGGCTGTTGGTGACTCATTCATTCTGGGTTGTGGAGCACCCTTGGGACCGTGCGTAGGAATTGTCAATGGGATGAGAATTGGCGCTGACATCGGGCCGGTGTGGATCTATGAAAGCGAAGAGGAGGAAGGTGGCTTGGGCATGTATCCTGCAGCCGTCAATACACTGACACGGGCGTTTATGCATGACCGATGGTGGAAGAATGACCCGGACTGCTTAATGCTGCGCCATGAAGACACCAACACCACACTGGAAGAATTGCGTCTCTGGATGACGGCTATTGCACTCAGTGGGGGACTGCTCCTTATGAGTGACAATGTAGCGGAACTCTCAGAAGAGCGACTTCATATGTTTGACAAGCTCCTCCCAGTCTATCCGAAGAGCGCAGTTGCACTGGACTCATTGATTGAAACCCATCCGAGTCTATTTGCCCTCCCTCTAGAAACCCCCATGGGAAGATGGGCGGTTCTGGGAGTATTCAATCTGGGGAATGCGCCAATCGATGTCAAGTTCTCATTGCGTGAGATTGGACTGGATGATGAAAGCCCTCATCACTTGTTTGATTTCTGGGCTGAGCAATATGAAGGCTTGTT
>JBHLPF010000019.1:0-3653 GCA_048939765.1 Promethearchaeota archaeon | reverse complement strand
TGATGTAGTTGAGTTCTGTTTGACAACACCATTGATCTTTGTTCGCATTGTCAGGTCGGATCCGTCTCCCAACTCATCCACCGTGACAATACAGGGACCCAGCGGTCCTAAACCATCGAGGGATTTGCCGCGAACCCATTGCCCGTCATCCTTCTGAAGGTCGCGAGCACTTACATCATTCATTATTGTATAGCCAGCCACATAGTCAAGGGCACTGTCCTCATCGACTTCTTTGCAGGTCTTGCCTATGACCACTGCGAGCTCAACTTCCCAGTCTATCTTAGACGACACTTTGGGAATACGAATTACATCATCAGGATTCACGATGCAAGAAGGAAACTTGGCAAAGACGACAGGGAAACCAGGGGTCTCGCTTCCCGTCTCCTCGATGTGGTCCTTGTAGTTCAGTCCCAAAGCCACTATTTTGCCTGGCCTTTCGATAGGGGCTAGGATCTTGACTGAATGTGTCGGAAATACAAGAGGCCGCTCCAGAACAGGGAGATTGTTGAATCGCTCCACGAATGACCTCACAGCATCCAAGCCAGATTCCCAAGCAAGAAGGTCCTTCATGGATGTGGGGAAGCGCTGGCCATTGGTGAGGTAGGTGGATCCAAAGAAGCGAGCGGCGTCTGGAAGGTCGAGCAGACCGCCTTCAACCTCAGCACCAATTGAAGACACGCCAAGTCTAGAGTAGGTGAAGAGACGCATAGAATCAATACTCCTACGCTTTCATTAATCTTTAGCGGTGGGAGCGCTACAAGTACCGACCATCTGATTTATCCGATGGAGATGGGGTCTTTCTCACGGAGTGTTGCAGTTGTTGAGTAAGCCAACTATTGATGACCTTCCGGATGAAGTGTTTGTTGCTCTAGGAAGGAGAGGTATGGAAGGAATCCCTCTGAAAGAGTGCACGTATGATTGCGATGGTAAAGAACTGACACTGCTGAAAATGAACAGAAAGCCGGAGAAAATAACTGGAAGTGGTATTGAGAACGTGGTAGAGAATTGGGTTGTTGAATGCAACACTTGCAGGAGACCCTTCACTATACAATGCAAGATTAGATACTACAATGGTGAAAGGTTGGACACAATGGTAAACCTCTTGGACGAGGAAGGTAACGACTTGGGATGGTTGGGAAGCTATTAGGTGAGGCATTTGACGAGGAAATACAAGATTTCCGTGTTGCCTGGAGATGGAATTGGCAGAGAGGTGATTCCAGAAGCAGTAACTGTGATGAATACAGTCGCATCAAGTATAGATGGACTGGAACTCGAACTTCATGAGTTTGAATGTGGAGGAGAGTATTTCCTCAAAACCGATCGTGAATGGTCGGAAGAGGCTGAAGCGTTCACCAAGACAGAAGCTGATGCAATCCTACTAGGTGGCGTCGGAGCAAAGGATTCAGATGGCACGGTCGTGAGGCGCCAGGATGGAAATATGGCTGGATATGGTGTGGTTATAGGACTGAGACAGGAACTAGACCTCTTTGCCAATGTCAGACCGGTGAAGCTGTACGAACGGGTTCCAACTCCTCTAGCAGGAAAGAAACCCAAAGATATCGACATGGTCATTGTAAGAGAGAACACAGAGGGATTATACATACCCGCAAGAGGCAGAATCACCGGACGTGAAGAAGGTGATTTAGCCGTTGATTTGCGTGTCATCACCGCAAGTGGGTCAGAACGGGTTTCGAGATTCGCATTCGATCTTGCAATGGACCGGAATGGTGCACCACTTGATGGCAAAAGACGAGTGACATGCGTGGATAAAAGCAACCTTCTTGCAGGATGCAAACTATTCAGAGAGTCATTCAACAAGATTGGCGAGAACTATCCTGACGTGATCAAGGATTATGCCTACGTTGATGCGTGGACTCTATTGGCTATACAGAAACCGGAGCAGTATGATGTGGTTGTTGCACCCAACGAGTTTGGGGATATCATCAGCGACCTAGGAGGGGCCATCCAGGGTGGTCTCGGCATTTCCCCCTCCGGAAACATTGGTGATCAGCATGCGATGTTTGAACCGGTGCATGGGTCTGCACCGGACATCGCTGGAAGGAACATCGCAAATCCCCTCGCTGCAATTCTCTCCACTGCAATGATGTTTGAATGGTTGGGCACGAAACACAGTGACAAAGGCCCGATCTCTGCAGCCGAACAGATACGTAACGCTGTCAGGAAAGCACTTGAGACCAGCGATAGTAGAACACCTGACCTTTGTGTTGGAGAGTGGTCTAAAGTAAAGCCATCATCTACTCAAGAGGTGGCGGCGGAGATCATCAAGAGAGTAGCGAGTTGATTGTTATGGAAAAGACTCTGGCTGAGAAGATCCTTGGTAGTCACACAGAGAAAGGCGAGGCAATTGCTGGAGAAATTGTAGAAGTTTCAGTGGACTTCCTGATGGTCCATGAAGTGCTGGGTTCACGAATCCTCCCAGTGCTAGAAGAGATGGGATTCGAAAAGGTCTGGGATCCTGAACGTATCTTGGTTGTGAATGATCACTGGGCTCCGGCATCTGATGTCAATAGTGCTGAGATTCATCGACGAAATCGTCAATTTGTCAAGGAGCAGAAAATCAAGCACTTCTGCGATGTCGATTGTGGTATATCGCATCAAGTGCTTCCTGAGATGGGCCTTGTAGCTCCAGGAGACCTAATCGTGGGAAGTGACTCTCATTCAACTACCTATGGAGCTTTCAACGCCTTTTCTGCAGGACTTGCTGCAACAGACTCTGCACTCATAATCTCAACTGGTGAAATATGGTTCAGAGTGCCCGAGTCAATTTGTGTCAACGTAGAGGGGAAGATTCCAGAATATGTAATGAGCAAAGACCTCATTCTAAAGATTATTTCAGACCTTGGCCCAGATGGAGCAAACTACCAGTCATTGGAGTTTCATGGCTCCACGATAGATGGGATGTCCGTTGGAGAAAGAATGACGGTCTGCAATATGGCAGTGGAAGCTGGAGCAAAATGTGCCCCCATGGCTTGCAGCCAAAACGTAGAGAGGTGGATGAAGGACCATGCACCTGCAAAAACATGGACCGCCGTAAAACCCGACCCCGATGCTAAATATGTGGATACTCTTGAGTACGATATCGATGCTGAGCCCCTCGAACCTATGATCGCACTTCCGCATAGTCCCACAAATGGAGTACCAGTGTCTGAGGTCATAGGCACTAAATTTGACCAGGCGTTCATAGGCTCTTGCACAAATGGGAGAATTCAGGATCTGGAAATAGCTGCAAAGATACTGAAAGGAAAGAAAGTTCACAAAGATATCAGATTGATTGTCACTCCAGCAAGCAAGACTACATACATGCAGGCCTTGGAGAGGGGTATTATTGAATCACTCATGCATTCAGGAGCGATTGTAACGAACTCAACCTGCGGCGCATGTATTGGCGGGCATCTCGGTGTGTTGGGAGCAGGCGAGGTGTGCATCTCAAGTACGAACAGGAACTTCCCAGGCCGAATGGGGCATCGTGACTCCGAGGTCTACTTAGCCTCACCTGCCACTGTGGCTGCCAGTGCATTAGTGGGAGAAATCACCGACCCAAGGAGGCTATGAAACTGGGATCTTTTGATCGAATTCGAGGCAGAGCATGGGTGCTTGGTGACAACATAGATACTGACCAAATCATTCAGGGC
>JBHLPF010000087.1:0-5392 GCA_048939765.1 Promethearchaeota archaeon | reverse complement strand
TCAAATGGAACTTTTTCGGTGGCTACTACAGGTTCCAATCTTGCTTTGCTCCAATCAATCGCAATCTCGGCGCTTTCCAATCCCTCCACAGCAGATCTCACTCTGTCCATTCCCATATCTGCTAGGTCCTGTCTACAGCTTATCACATAGATTTTTTCAGACATTGTAGAGTTCTCCATTATTGAGTGAATTCTCGGACTACTAACACTTGTCTGTTTTGGAAGGCTTAAGTAGTTTTCGAATCATGATTCATTATACGGGGGCTGCTTCTAGAATTCTATTTATGTTAGTCTTCATTTGATAATGTGAGTGAGAACAATGGATACCGCTGAGATAATGGAGATTGCGCTTGAAATGGCTGAGTTGGATGAGATCCCTGGGGACTCAGCGATTCATTTTCCTGGGAAGGACATCCAGCGAGTACTGATAGGCATAGATATGTGGACCTCTGAGTTGCTTCTCGCAAGAGAGTTGAACTATGACCTGGTCATTGCGCACCATCCTCCAGGGGGTGTCGCACGCATCAACTTTGACCAAGTCGTTCTAAGGCAGATTCAGCAAATGAAAGATGCAGGTATCCCTCCTCATCTTGCTGAGAAGGCTCTCCAGCCACGCCTAGATGTTACGAGGACGAACATTCATACAAGCAATTATGATCGATTCGTTTCTGCGGCGCGTCTGATGGAAATGCCCTATATGAACATCCATCTCCCTCTTGATATAATCTGTCGAAGGCGATTCATTGAGGCTGTGGAAGAAGGAACCAAGAACATCCCAGAGCCACTTGTGCAAGACGCAATTGAAGCGATGAACGAGATTCCCGAGATGAAGATGGGGATGACTGAGCCAATGGTTCATGTTGGTTCAGCCCAGAACCGTCTAGGCATGTGGATTGTGGCAATGGCAGGAGGGACAAATGGAGGAGCAGGAGTCGCCAAGGCATACTTTGATGCGGGCTATTCAACTGTAATCTACATGCATCTTGGCGACGCAGACAAAAAGGAGCTTCTCAATTATGAAAATGCTGGAAACTTGGTGGCGACAGGACATATCGCATCTGACTCTGTGGGCATCGCGCCCTTTGTTAAAGAGCTACGCTCCAGAGGACTAGAGGTCACACCAATGAGTGGAGTTTTTGTCCCCGAATAATCGAAATGATGCCCAGTCAGAGACCCCTCATATAGCTGGGGCGAAGCGTCTTCTCATTGCCGGTTTCCAGTACTGACTTGATGATCTGAATGATCCGGTCTTTATCTTTATTCAGAGTGCCACCGATTGGCAAGTAGTTTGATGCATGATTCGTGCGGAATATACACTCACTAAGTTCGAGGTGAGTGACTAATGTCTTCATCTCGTCAAGGATTTCAAATGGGGACATTGGTTCGAACTCCTTTCGTTCGGTCATCTCATAGAGTGGAGTGCCAGGCGGAATCATAAGAGTCAAGGCGCCCACATATTCTGGATCTATCTTGTTCAGCACTTCAGCTGTACGTTTCGCATGTCTTTCGGATTGCTCTAAGCCTCCCAATCCTAGAATGATTGTGAGGGAGAGGGGAATGTTGGCGCTTCTTATTTTCAGACAAGCCTCGACATTCTCGTTTGACGTGACCCCCTTCCGGCTCCACCGGAGCAATTCATCGTCTCCAGTTTCCAAACCTAGATACACAATTCCGAGGCCAGCTGTTCTCAGTGCTTTGAGGTCATCTGTCGACTTTTCACGGACGTCCTTGGCATAGGCGTATGTTCCGACTCTTTCTAGCTGCCTTAGCTCTGAATGCAGGACTCCAAGGACCTCTTTTAGCTCATCCACCTCCATCGCTAGAGCGTTCCCATCTGCAAGGAAGACTCTCCTCACTGAGTCTTTGACCCTCTGATCCAACGAACTCAAATCATTAAGGATTCCCTGGGCTCCTCTTACCTTGTACTTCTTTCTCTTGTAGGACACGCAGAACGTACAAGCATTGTGGGAGCAGCCTACTGTTGCCTGAAGAATCAGACTTCGTGCCTCACTAGGCGGTCTCCAGATCGAGCCTTCATATTCCAACACAAGCAGCCACAACGCCATTAAACAGTGATATCGCGTCTATCTGACATATTCGAATAAATCTTGTTCATTAGCCAAAGGAATCTCAATGATCCAGATGCCAAGAGATAAGGTGCCTTCTTCCTTAGGCGGCCTTCCAGTTTCTCTCAGTTCATAACTTGGTTGAGTTGCAGTTCCATTCATCCTTCTGCTTGTTGACTTGTCTGAAAAAGGGCTCCAAAAGGATGTTCCTTTTGAGCATAGCTAAACCCTCGCGATATTCGCAATACTCATCTTCATAGCACACTGTAAGATACTCTGATTAATGCCCGTATGAGGAATTCATGTTGTCTGTGCCAGCTTACAAAGTGCTTCTTGTGGGAGATGCGAATGTAGGAAAGTCCTCTTTGATTCGAAGGATGCTGCTTGGTGATTTCGACCCTGACTATACTGCAACGATAGGCGTAGATCTTAGTGCCATTGCTATCAATGTCGATCCAATAACACCCGTGATATTGACAGCAATTGACCTGGGAGGTCAGGAGGACTTTGGCAAGCTAAGAACTCAATACTACAAGGGAGCTCACTATGCGATAATGGTCTATGATATAGCAAAACGCGATTCGTTTGAACACATCCCTATTTGGATACATGGGCTGGTGACAAACGTGGATCTACGGGATAAGCAGACCTATCCCTGCATGCTCGTGGGCAACAAATCTGATATGAATTCTGTGCGTGAAGTCTCAGTCGTTGAAGGAAGATTACTTGCCAACTCTAGAGGTTGGCCATTCTACGAGGCAAGTGCAAAGACCGGAGATAATGTGAGTGAGATATTCCTCAGAATTGCGAAATATCTCTTCGCTAAGTATCCCCCATTGAGAAAGTAGGGTTTTTTAGGGAGATACATTGGCGGCATACTTCGCTCATAATGATCGACGAGCAGAATTAGAGCAAATCACAAGAAGGAATGTCTAATGGCTGGTGTGCCCATACTTAAGAACTACATCAATGGAGAATGGATTGATTCCAACTCCACTGACGTGAGAGATGTCCGAAATCCTGCAACTGGCGAGGTTATTGCGAAGGTCCCACTGAGTACAGTCGCGGAAACTGAGGCAGCGATTGAAGCAGCCCACAAGGCCTTTCCCAAGTGGAGGCGCACGATTCCAATTTCTAGAGCTAGATACTTCTTTGAGATGAAGAATCTCATGGAAGAACGATTCGAGGAACTGGCCGAACAAGTCGTTATCGAGAACGGAAAAATAATGGATGAGGCTCGGGGTGAGATCAGGCGCGGGATTGAGAATGTGGAAGTTGCGACTGGTATTCCTTCATTGATGATGGGATATAATGCCGAAGATGTCGCTCCTGATATTGATGAAATTGTCCTACGTCAGCCTATGGGTGTCTTCTTTTGTTTGTCGCCTTTCAATTTTCCAAGCATGGTCCCGTTATGGTTTCTACCGACAGCAGTAGCCACTGGGAATACCTACATCCTGAAACCCTCCCCTATTGCTCCAATTAGCGCAACAAAGCTCCTCGAGATAATAGACGAAATCGGTTTCCCTCCTGGCGTAATCAACATGGTCAATGGCGACATCGATTCCGCCAACACACTTCTGGATAGTCCCTTGACGAAGGGTGTTTCTTTTGTCGGCTCAACTCCAGTTGGAAAGATAGTCTATGAGAGAGCTGCAGCCAATGGCAAACGTGCGCAGGTCCAAGCAGGTGCCAAGAACTTCCTGCTAGTTATGCCGGATGCGGATCTCGAACGCACCGCATCGGCACTGATGACTTCATGTTATGGATGCGCCGGAGAACGCTGCCTGGCAGGTGCGGTCATTCTGGCGATGGAGGAGATTCATGAGCAATTGGCTAAGATTCTTGTCGAGAAAGCCAAGATGATTCGAGTCGGGAATGGTCTTGAGGCAGGTGTACAAATGGGACCTGTGATTACCGCAAGAGCGAGAGATAGAACATTCGAGTTCATTGAAAGCGGTGTCAAGGAGGGTGCTAAACTTCTTCTTGACGGTAGAAATGTCAATGTCGAAGGACACGAAAATGGGTTCTTTGTGGGACCAACGATATTTGACGATGTCACGCCTGAGATGCGCATTGCTCGGGAGGAGATCTTCGGTCCAGTGATGTCAGTAGTGAAAGTGAAAAGCTATGAGGAGGCTCTGAGCATCATTCACGCAAATCCACATGGGAATGCATCTTCAATTTTCACCTCTAGTGGAGGCTGGGCAAGGAGATTCTCATATGAAGTGAGGACTGGGAATGTCGGAGTTAACATAGGAATCGCCGCTCCAGTGGCACATTTTCCCTTCTCAGGGATGAAGGATTCATTCTTCGGAGATTTGCACGGTCAGGGAAGAGATGCAATTCGATTCTTCACCGAGGACAAAGTAGTTATCACACGATGGTTCTAGACGGATGAAGGAGCTAGACTGAAAAATGGACTTGGGCACCACAGGGGCAATCCTCACTTTTGCCCTTAAGCTGGAGAAAGACATTGCAGCTTTTTATAGCAGGACTCTTACTGAGGTGAGCAATGCCAATCTCAAGCAGGCTTTTGGAGAAATCCAGAAAACCCAAAGAAAACGAGAACGGCTCTTAAGTCGACTGAGAAGGGAAAACGTCACAGAGATGATTCTCGAACCTATTCATGGGTTTGAAAGTGATTCCTTTGAAATGGCTATTTCATCTGAGGTGTCTTACAATGACTCTCTTCTCAAAGCAAGTGCAATCGAGATTGAGGAGACCCTGCAATCATTCTTCACGAAAGCTTCTGAGAAAACAGCATTTCTGCCCGAGGTCAGTGATGAGTTCAGGAGGCTCTCAGAAGATGCTGGGAAACATGCTGCTCTTTTGCTGTCCATTGATTCGTAGTATAATGAATAAGACTTCTTCATGTTCGAGTCTTTGTCGTGGTCAGAAATCAAAGATACTGGTAGAGAACTCATCTTCCATTATATCTCTACGCAGCTTCAATGGTATTTCTATGCTCTTGTCTAGACGCCAGGGAATGTCGAGTGTCACCTTTAGAATGTACAGGTACTCGATGAGCTCCGACTTGAAGGCTTCTGGCCATTCCTCCCCAGTCTTCACTGCCACATCCACCCAACTCTCTCTCAAGATTTTGTATTCTTCCCAATACTGCTGATCCATCTCATTATCGTAGTTTGTATCTCTTCCCTTGGGTGAAACGCTCTCTCTTAGAATGAGTTCCGCTCTCACTCCTCGGATATTCATGTCACTGCCTACAAGGTATCTGAAACGGATGTAGTCTCCGCGTCGAATAGTGTCACTTTCCAATTCAACTCGCAAAAGATGTATTCCTTCATTTGCGATTTCTTTCTGAAT
>JBHLPF010000018.1:72028-75259 GCA_048939765.1 Promethearchaeota archaeon | reverse complement strand
GAGGTCTGGGATCTGCTTGGAACTTGCTATCTGTTCCAAAACAAGATTGGTGACGCGGAGAGGGCTTATCGGAGAGCCACAGAACTCGCCCCCTTGGTTTCGAGATATTGGCACTCTTTGGGATCAGCACTGGGTCACCTGAATCGATTCGAGGAAGCTGAGAGCTGCCTTCGCAAGGCCATAGAAATTGGACCGGCTTCAGGAAGGTCTTGGGCATCGCTTGCAAGTTCTCTTCTGAATATGAACAGACACGATGAAGCTTTGGAAGCCACGAGAACTGCTGTTCAGATTGATCCACAGGCCTTTGATGCGTATTTCACGATGTCACTAGCATTCTTCTATAAGGGACAAATGGATGATGCCGAAAGCTCGATGAAACGTGTCCTAGAGATACAGCCTCAACTATCTCAGGCGTGGGAGGTCCTAGCTGAAATCTACAGGAGGAAGGGACAAGAAGAAGAGGCCAGGAATGCTTCTGCCAAAGCGACTGAGCTGAAAAGCAAATAGAGCCATCAGATGCGTGGGTCTGTAGCTTGAATGATTATTGACACTGAGTTCTGATTGAACCCCTTGAATCCTTGCCGCCTCTCTATCAGTTCCAAGTGACTGCCTATTGCACCAATTTGCTCAAAGAATCCTTGACGCTCAGCACGGATATATCCCCTATCTACTGCTGACCGGAGTCTTGCCTGCTCTACAGGACGTCTCTCTGACTCAACGAAAGCTTGTTTGAGGAACTTGAAGTTTGAAAAAGGCTTCATTCTCATTACGCCGTGGTTCATGAGTCCTGCTTCCGCCTGGTCAAAGTCAACCAATGCTGCGAGGTGATGCATCCCGCCCTGGAGAATGCTCTCACCATGAAGCGATACCCAGAGTCCAACTGTCCCGACATCTTTGTGCTCATTCATCTCTTCATGTGCGAAGTCGATTCCGCGTTCTCTCTCTGTGATATCTAAATCCGCGAAAATCACTATTCCACAGATTGGATGCTCCAAGACTTGAGCTCCCCAGCCCCCATCGGCAGCAAAGAACTGCTCTCGCGGCAAGAAGCCCATGGTTTCGAATAATTCAATGAGAAGGTGGAAATTCTCTCTTGATGAGCGGTATGTATGATGATCATGATTCCCCCATCCCAGTCCAAGACGGTCTTGTAGCGCTCTCTGAATCATCCCGCCTCTATCTCTGCTTTGCCAGAATTGTCGTTCTGTACGAAAGAACGCATCGGCAACAAGCTCTGCTCGAGAGCCTTTGACAAACTCCTTTACAGTATCAAGCAGCGTTTCCAAACCTTCTCTGTCATGAGAGAAATGCCGTCTCCTCATCATGAAATGTTGTAGATTGGAGAGATACTCCTCTCTATCATGGTGCTGTTTGGGATCTGAAAATCCGTTGAACCCCCTCCTTTCCACGGCCCATAGCTCAGATTGGTCTTCATCACTCATTAGTGCACTCTGAAACATTCCGAGGCTTCTGCCCAAGTAATCAGTCTTGGGTCGCGACTGTTCATCCAGGGCGGAGAGGTCATCATTCCAGTTATAATACAGGCCTGTCATCTGCAGGAAATGACCCAGAATCTCAGGCTTCAGTGCAACCTGGGTGTGGCTACCTGGAGAGACCAGAACGGGAAATAAGTTGGACCCTTCATTGATATAGACCTTAGTACCTCTAGGCTTCCTTACTCCCTTGTCCTGTTTGAAATCGAGATCCGTCAATGTGTCTACGTTGATCATCTCATTCGGAATGACAATATGGTCAATCCAATCGAAGAAGCGAGTCGAGCTTTCATTCAGCATTCTATCAGAGAGCTCTCTTGCGGCTCTGTTCTGCTTCAAGAAGTCTGATACTCTCAGTTCAAGGAACGCCTCAGCTTGAGGATGAATCTTCCAGTCAAATTTCCTTGAGCCATCTTGAGCCGCCATCTTAATACCCCAAGACAAATGATATTCAGCTCTCCTCCACTTAAGGATGCAGTTATTGCATTATCAGCTTCCTTCCTATTCAAAACACTATTATCGGTGACAATCATCAGGTGAGGAAGAGGCCATCTGCGATGCAAAAGGGGAAATCTGTCAAAACAGCAGGTCAGGTCGCTGTAATTGCAGCTGCTCTATTCATTGTGCTAAGCTCAATGCCAGTAGCCGCGCATACACCCTCAAATATGACTTTGGAATATGACTGGGATACTCTAACGCTAAGTGTAGATATAGCACACCCTGTTTCAGATCCCGCTACACATCATATTCAAACCATTATTGTCTACAAGAACGATGTTATGGTGCACACGGAATCTTATACAACTCAGAGTAGCACATCAGGGGCGAGTGATACCTTCAATATACCTGCAGTTGATGGCGATGTTCTTCGAGTCTGGGCCAACTGCTCCATTAGTGGATTCATCGAAAGAACTGTCACAGCTAATGAACCTGGCACCACTACACCTCCACCTCCGGGATTTGACTCTACTACTATTATCCTCGTCGTGGTAGTCGTTTTAGGATTGATATTTGTGTTATTTGCCATAATGAGGAGAAGGTAATTCTTCAGGTGTTCTTCAAGAGCCATGTCAGACATCAAGGTCGTGCCTACTGAGTTTGAGTCAGAGGGTCAAACGCTTAGAGGCGATTTCGTTCTTCCAATCGGCGACGGGCCCTTCCCGGGCATCTGCAAATTTCACGGTTTCCCCGGCGGAGCTGATCAGGTCAGTGGTCTATCTACTCGACTCGCAAAAGCCGGCTACGCAGTCTTGACTTTTGATTTTCGTGGATTCAGAAGAAGTGAGGGCCTGTTTAGCCTAGAGGGTGAGATTTTGGATGCCAAGAACGCGGTGACACACCTGATTGAATCAGAGTATACGATCGAGGGATGGGTTGGTGTGTACGGGGCAAGCTTCGGGGGAGCGGTTGCTATCTGCTCTGCAGTCCGTGATGCACGTATTAGCGCTGTCTGTGTAAGGGCTCCTGTCTATGATACCTTCTGGTTTGCAAACTCCCCGATGATCAAACCTGCAGTAGATGAGATTGTTCAGTTCACACCAGGTGATATGCACGGATTATCTGATATTACAACTCAGGCAGAAATACTCGAGAAGATGATCAAGGATAGCATGATTTACAATCCGATAAATGAAGTCGACCAAGTGTATCCCCGTCCTATTTTCATTGTTACTGGAAGTGCTGACAAAGGGATACCATTGGAAGGAGTACGTCGACTTTTCGACGCTGCGAAGAAACC
>JBHLPF010000018.1:67470-71928 GCA_048939765.1 Promethearchaeota archaeon | reverse complement strand
TCCAAGAGAGATTCAATGGAGTCCTCCAGTTCGCCCTCCGGACTCAAGCTTGGAAAGTCTTCAGCTTACTACATAGGCCAGTTCCAAGAGGACAAGAACATCGCTCGTTCCTATGTGGGAGCTGACTGGCAGGACGATTACAGATTCGACAAGAATAATCTGACAATGACAGTCACAAGAGACCAGGAAGTAGACGAGAAGACAAGAAAAATCTTCATTCACAGTGGAGGCGCTGACTCTCCTCGACCTGTGACAGTGAAACGGAACAAGCATGGTCAGTGGAAACTTGCCAACTATGGTTCGCTGTGTGTCGGAGTAAGGAAGCCAGCCTCTGAAGTGGACGACTTCTAAATGTGTGCCAATGAAAAAGTGAGAGGATTCGCCCATCCGATTTCTATTGCGGATATTTTCCTACTTATACAAAATGAAATTCAAAGGAGGAGTTGGGTCAGAATTCCTACATAATCCCTGCCCAACACCGCCTTTGATCTTGGATTCACATCAGCGAATGAATGCGCTTCTATTGATTTCGATGTCCCTGATGCGCTCCAGATTCCTGATTGCTGCTTCAGCCGCTCTGTGCTGTCGAATCATCCTGAGATCTGGATGTTCTGTGAGAGGCTCATCCTTCCTAATCTCAATCGGTTCGATGACTGCAATCGTTTTCCTGATGGTTGGAATTCTTTTCGTTTCTAGCACTTTTGTCACACTCTATATCAAGTGAGTTACAATGGCAGCGACCATCCAAGACCTAGCCAATGCTTTTGCACCTTATTTCTTGGAGGAAGACTTTGGGATGGACCGACCGAAATCTTGGCTGATGATGTCACATCTCCAAGATTTTCTCCATCAATTACCATTGTTGGCAATTGCTGGCATCTGAGGAGGATTGTCGCTGCCATTTGTAATCATCATTACGAAAATATGGCAATTTGTATATAAATTTATTGCCAAGAGCAAGATTTATCTGTGATTGCCGTTCATGATAAGAACAGCGGATTACCGGTAGCATACTATTTAAGTTGGTTTGCCGGCAATTCCAATCAGTCCGGGACACAGATCTTGAGTTGATGACCCAATGAAACTAGCAGCAAATCTTGATGACACTGACGTGCGAATTCTGAAAAGCCTAATGGGGCACAAAAAGAAGGTATCAACTTGTGAGCTGAGTGATGAGCTTGACATTCCTGATAGAACAGTCCGATATCGATTACGGAAGCTGAAGGAGAAAGGTCTTCTCTGTCCTCCAAAACTTCAGACATACGAAAGGAAACTCGGCCTAGGTGAGAACCTCCTGCTTCTCCAGAGCAATCCAGCTAAGGAGCAGCAATTGATTGAACTCTTGGATGATACTCAGTTCTTCTACTATTACGCACCAACTTATGGGAAGTATGATGGCTTCATGGTCTATGCAATGTATCCACTTGTCACTCCTCGAATGGTGCAGCAACTAGCCGATGAGATGAAGGACAGGGATCTGATAACGGATTATTCTCTAATGGACATGGTCGACTACACTCGAAAGCCAGCTAAGCTCGAGCCACTCCTGCCTGACAGTGATTGGACTTGGGACATATGGTCCGATGAGATTGAGCAAGTCATGAAGAGCGACTGCGAGATAGACCTTCGCCTCGAGGAGTTCCCACAAACGGTCAAGTTTGACTACACGGATATTCAGATCATCAAGCATATGGTGGAGAATCCAGCTAGTACTCTGAAGGAAGTTGGTGAGGCATTAGAGCCTGAAATGTCATTAACTCAAGTGCATAAACGCGTAAAGAGGCTGGAGGACACTGGTATTATCAGGGGCATGAAACCATCATTCTCACCATTCAAAGAATCTGTTTCAGTTTCCATATTCTTCAAGTCGCGCAACCATGCAAAGAAGATTCTCTGTGGATTCACGAAATTGCCTTTCGAGCTTAATATTGCGATGGAAAACAAGTCAACCTACAATGTCTGGGTATTGCTGCCGTCCAGTGAAATGAATCATCTTCTTCAAAGAATCAACTTCTTTAGAAAATACACTGAGGATTTCTTCATCCAGATAGTCATCAAGGGCACGGGCAAGGGATACACCCATCTGCTTACCGCATTCAATCTTGATACCCAGAGCTGGGAGATGCCTATCTCGGAGACCTTGGTGAAGATCAAAGAAATCGCTCAGTAGGCCAGTTACGACGGTTACAGAGACGTCAATGTTTAAAACAGAATTTGCATTTGCTGAATCGACAGAAATGCCACGAGGAAATATCACACATTATTGGTTCCCGCTTATTAGTGGGAACTAGTGTTGAGCTCTCTTCCTCGTGTTGTCGACTTCTTCTGATGGCGGTCCTCTCGGGGAAGAGGACTCCATTGACTGCTATACGCCAGCGGCGATAAGCTGTCATCTGTGTGCTATCCTCGAGGAGGAAAATGGAAAAATGTCAGCTCGAGAAGCACGAAAACGGAAACGCAAAGTAAGACGTGAAATGAACAAAAATGAACTAAGATGGTATACAGCTGCGTTTGCAGATTTAATTGATACAAAGCATACCTCTCCCAAGTATACACTTCGTGATTATATCGCGTTGACTCCGCGGATCAATTCTAATCGGCGTCTGGGCACATATATGGACACGAAGGTCAAGGGATAACCGCGGTTCCATTAAGTTCAGACTAGTGTCCTGCAGAAACCCTGTGCATCAATCAAACACCTGATTGTCATAGCACAGGGTATGCATTATTTTCAGCAAAACCTACAGCATTTTCTCTGCGTTGCCAATTGCCTTTTCTTTCGAAGGCATAGATTTCTAGTGAGATTTCTTTATGTGAACGGCTGTCTCCTCGCTGGAATGATGTGTCTAACCAAATGCCCCACATGTTGTTTTTCCCAACGCGGTACTCATTTTCATCGGATTAACGTTGGAAATTAACCAAAATCGACATAGGTCTGGTTCATTTATCGTCAACGAATGCGACAGCGTCAATCTCAATCAAGCATCCATAATGAAGCTCTGTAGTAGGCACTACAGTCCTAGCAGGTCTGTGCTCTCCAAAGAACTCCGCGTACGCTTCATTCACTCTACTCCATAGCGATATATCCGAAATGTAGGCTGTTGTTCTTAGCACATTGTCCTTGGAACTGCCAGCAGCTTCCAGAACTCTGCAAAGGCTCTGCAATGCAGCTCTTGTGTGTTCCTCAATCCCTCCTTCGATTGGTTGCCCTTTCTCTGGATCCATTGGCAATTGGCCTGAAACATAGACAATGCCATCATGTACCACTGCAGAAGAGTAGTGTGCCTTGCTCTTTTTCTTGGCCTCACTATCGACATCGATCATCCTCAATCTACTTCACTCCAGACTTGGTATTCATCCTGGTTCCTGTGTGCGGGCTGCTTTCGCGGCCTCCCTAGCAATGTCATGTGGAGGCTTGACATTATCGGGGATGGGGCATTTGTACTTGCGTCCCATCAATCGTTTGCCAAACTCGTCCTTTGCCGCTTTCAATTGCTCTGGCTTTGTCAGAAGGTCTATGACCGCACCGGCAATCGTCTTAGCAGCGAAAAGCATTGATTTGTGTCCTATACTCATTCCGCAGACAGCAACCGTCTGCCAAGAGTGTCCTGGGTCTCCAAGAAGTCCTGTCGCGGTATTGAATTCCATTGTTGGTGTGACCCAGCTTACATCTCCCACATCTGTGGATCCGGCCCAGACTATTCCTTCATCCCAGGGATCTGGGATTGTTCTATCTATGAGTACATCTACAAAGTCCTCCCAATCAGGACGCTTTGTCATACGTAGGAACTCAATCTTGGCTTCTTTTGTAATTGACTCATTCATTTTCTTGAGGAAATCCGTTTCTGTTCTCGAATATTCCGGTGCGCCTATCTCCCTCATGTTCGCTAGGACAATATTACTTAGACTCACACTCGGAATGACGTTTGTACATCCCTCAAGGATTTGATATTCAAAAGATGTACGAGCCATCAATGATGCGCCTTTGGCGATGTCCAGAATCCATGTAACCATATCATCAACCTGACTCATCTCTGGTGCTCTGATGTAGTACCAACTTCTCGCATAGTCAGGAACGATATTTGGCTGCTGACCGCCCTTCTCTATCACATAGTGGATTCTTGCCTCTTGCATCACGTGCTCTCGCATGAAGTTCACTCCGACATTCATCAATTCGAGTGCGTCTAGTGCACTTCGCCCATGCTCAGGCGTGAATGCAGCATGCGAAGTCAGACCGTGGAAGTGGAACTTAGCTGACTTTACAGCCAAAGAGCTTCCTATGTGAGCAGTATTGGTGCTCCCTGCGTGGTGACTGAGAACCGCGTCCACATTTTCATAATAGCCGTCTCGAACCAAGAACACCTTTCCGCTGTAGGTTTCTTCTGCCGGACACCCGAAGAACTTGATCGTGCCTTTGATGTTGTGTTTTTCCATGGCCATTCTAGCTGCAATGGCTCC
>JBHLPF010000018.1:0-67370 GCA_048939765.1 Promethearchaeota archaeon | reverse complement strand
TCTGCCGGACACCCGAAGAACTTGATCGTGCCTTTGATGTTGTGTTTTTCCATGGCCATTCTAGCTGCAATGGCTCCTGCCATCCCTGATACGCCATGTATGTTATGACCACACCCATGGCCCGGCGCTCCCTCCTCAAGAGGCTCTTGTTCTGCTATCGCCTTCTGTGATAATCCTGGAAGGGCATCATACTCCCCGTTAATTGCTATCACAGGTGATCCTGAACCATAAGTGGCAACGAAGGCTGTTGGCATGTCAGCGATACCCCGTTCAACTTCAAAACCATGTTCCTCCAAGGTCCTAGCAAGAATCTCAGATGACTTGAACTCCATTAGCCCAAGCTCCGCCAATTCCCAGACCTTGTCACTTGCTTCAATCATCTGCGACTCATTCTTCGATATCCAGTTCCATGCAGACTCCTTGGCCATATTACGCACCCAATAAGATGCAATGTCATGCCTTCACTTATCTTAGCTGGATTGGGTAGGTTATCCACTGATTACTCTCTGTCTCCAGATCGACCGAGGAGGAATCGTGCATAAGCAGCAAAATCTCTTGGTCTGACTCTCAATCCTGGGACCTTCTTCATGTACTCTGAATATCCGTCACCGAATCTCTCTACAAGCTCCTTTTCCTCGACTGAGATCTGAGCTCGAAATGTAAGGTAAATCAACACGAAGAAGATGATTGAATAGATGGACATTCGAAAGAACATTGCAGCTATCCCTAGGAGGACTCCTGCGAAGTATGTTGGATGACGCAAAATCGAATATATCTCTCGTTTCTGAATCTCTGACTCGTCAGGGAAATAGAGGTATATTACAATCATATAGTCTACACCAAAGGTCAGAAAAGCACGTTGCACAGTCATCAAAGCAAGCAGCAAGAAAAAGCCCGCCAGGATCACACGTAGCGGAATGTCTATCTCTACCGGGATGCCAACTAGATGAAGGAGCGACTGTGAGAACAGCACCGTAATCTCGTTCATTGGTGGCCCCAGAGGTAATGATCTTACAGACATAAAGGCATGAAATACGCTTCCGAAAACCATTCCAATTCCAGAGATACCCCGAGGAATGATCCGTTGATATGCTAATTCTCCAAACTCGGCCTTGAGCTCACTCCTCTTCCACCAGACTCCCCATATGAGTCGAAGTGCGATTGCCAAGCAAAGCGTCATCCCGCAAATAGGTAACAAGGGTTCTAACAATGCGAGAAAAGGCAGCTGGACAAGAAGCCGAGGCAAAATGTCTAAGGATATCAAGAAAGCTAATGTAAGCAAGGCCGTTCCGAGGGCGAGGAGAGGGAGCAAGGCCAACCTCTTCCCGGAATATCCAGGTAGCTTCTCACGAACCTTTTCCATTCCTTTTAGATGCATTTCCTGACCCAATGCTTGTTGTCACAATCTAAGAGATAATTCATTCGAAAATGTTGGCATCATTCTCATCATTGAAAGAAACCTTGGATCTTGAATTCCTGTATTCAATTCACGTATGAAGGATATTAATATCTCCACAAAGACCTTTATTCGCGAAAAAAGACTATTATATATCTCATTCTGTAAATGGGGGTGGTTAGATGATGTTATTCAATGCAATGGGAATCTCATAAGAAAATTCTTGGTGCAGCAGCATTGCCAAATCTGTCCTTTACTAGTATAATATACATCAGTCGAAGCGAGGCACGAGACTGATAGGAGCAAGAGTGCAGATGTCAAAGCAGAAGAGGAGAAATGCCTCTGAAAAGGAGTGCGAGCAGAAGACCAAGAAGGAGGTCGACTGGGTGCTTGCTTTTGAGTGGGCAAAGACTGGATACAAAGGACCCTGATGCGACGAGAACGAGGGATATCAGATGTCTGAAGCCGAGGCGAAATCCAGTGCAGAGCCAGCGAGCTATCTCAAGACGATTCACGCGATGATGTCAGCGAGTTGTTCATCCAAAGCAACTGCTCAGAGAATGATAGGATCTAATGTAGAATTGGATGAAGCGTTGGCTGAGCGTGCTTGGATAAACTCAATGCTGTTGGAGCCCAAGAATCCAACTTTCTGGAATGCCTTTGCATTGGTCTATATGATGAACAGTGACTATAAGGCAGCCGAGAATGCTATCGATCGTTCATTAGAGATTGACACGGGAATCGCCTGGACTTGGAGAATCTGGGGTGACCTATTTCTTAGAATAGGTAGGTCCGGTGAGGCCGAGCGTGCGTTCCGCATGTCTCTTGAGCTCGAAGCTTGGAATAATCACTCCATGCAGCAGCTATCCCGTCTCTATATGCAAAGGGGGGCTTTCCCAGAAGCTGTTGAACTGATAAGCAGATTGCTGCTCACTACACCAAACAATCAAGATCTCTGGGATTCACTCACACAATGCATACGCGACTCGCAATAAGAGGTCTGGCGCAAATCGCCGGCACAATTGCTAAGTGAAACGATTGCCTAAGACTATGGCTGGGTGAATGAGTGTCGTGGTCATATCGTGATCGCAATCATGCCGGTCACGTCCTTTCTGAAGAGCTGGGGAAGATAGACTATGGAAGCGACCCTCTTGTCCTAGCAATTCCAAATGGTGGAGTTGCAGTTGCTCTTCCAATAGCAGAAGCTCTCGAAGCCGACCTTGATGTGATAATCGTGAGGAAGATGCAGATCCCTCACAATCCAGAAGCAGGATTCGGTTCATTGACATCCCTCGGCACTATGATTCTCAACGACGCTCTTGTCAAACGCATCGGACTGAATGAGGATGACATAAGGCGTGTCCGGAGTAGGACTGAGAAGCAGATTGAAGAGAGAAAAATGGCCTATGCAGACTTAGCTGGGATTTTCCATCCTGGTGGTAGAAATGTCATACTTGTTGATGACGGACTTGCCTCAGGGTATACAATGCTCGCAGCCATTCAGTCAATACGTGAATCTAAACCAGCTGGAATCATGGTTGCAGTTCCCACATCATCTTCTAGTGCAGCCTCAAGGATTAGAGCGGAAGTTGACCAGTTCATTTGTCCTCGGGTAGAATCGGGGTTTGTGTTTGCAGTGGCAAATGCATATGAGAACTGGTACGACGCGCCAGATGATGAAGTCATTGACGCATTGGCGCGCGCACGAAGACAAGATGGTTTTGATCCCCCACACTAATATGATGGCTCTCTGCTCAGAGAATTCATGGCAATCAAAGTCATACCTTTCTTCTCACCGTTGACTCCTACGAGCTTTCGTGATTCTGTGCTCAAAATGATGAAGATTGAAGACGTGGAAGTTCTGATGCCTGAGGACTACACCACAATGATGCAGATCGAGCCGGAGCGTGTCAAAGGGAGGACCTACATACTAGTAGGATCCGGAGGGTCGGAGAATCTCATAAATGACTTCGTCAATAAGACTTCACTCGGCTCCATCTTCCTACTCAGTCACCCTCAAAATAACTCCCTCCCTGCTGCGATGGAAACTCGTGCATCTTTGGAGCAACAAGGAATTCCGTCAAGGATAATTCATGGGCCGCTGACGAAGCTAGCTGAACAGCTTAGGAGGAGGGCGAAATTTGCTGCGGTTATTGAGAAGATTGGGGCAAGCAAGCTGGGAGTCATCGGCAAGTCCTCAAATTGGTTAGTTGCCTCTAGAGTAGATGATGCTCAGGTGAAAGAGCGATGGGGACTTGATATTGAGCATTTGCCAATCGAAACCTTGCTAGATAATATGGCTCCGGATTTGGATGAAGAATCTGAAGCTCAACTCAAGGAATTCTTGAGTAACGCATCATGCAGCGACGTTTCGGAAGAAGAAGTCGCGAAAGCTGCACGAGTTGCTCGGCGTGTGTCACAGATTGTCGATTCTGAACACTTGGATGCAGTAACCATAGAATGCTTTGAACTTCTGATGCAGACAAAGATCTCAGGCTGCTACGCATTATCTACTCTCAATGAGCGAGATGGCTTCGTTGCAGGATGTGAAGGAGATATCCCCTCAACATTCACAATGCTATTGGCAAAACATCTGTCTCAAGAGCCGGTTTTCATGGCTAATGTTGCTGATGTCAATCTGGAGTCAAACACTGCTACATTTGCACACTGCACACTTCCAACTTCTCTTGCATCAGAGTATAGAATAATGACCCACTATGAGACTGGAATGAGTCTGGGTCTGAGAGGAACAATTAGCCCCCAGAAGATCACTATAATGAAGGTGTTCGGTAAGGATCTCACACAATATTGGGCTTCTAGCGGAGATATAATTGAGAATCTTGAGAACAAAACCGGATGCAGAACCCAAATACGTGTGAAGTTGCAGGATTCGGTGTCTTACTTTTTAGAAGAATCATTGGCAAATCACCATGTCATAGTCCTAGGCGAATTTGCCGAGAGAGTCAAGGATTTCTTCTCTTTCGCGGTCGAGGGATGGTGAAATCGCTCATTGACGAGGATAACGCGAAAACCGTAATAAGAGGGTCTGCGCACTGGAGCCACCTTGTACATTTCCAAGGGGAATGAATTTTGACAGAAATACCATTACCTCCTAGTGACTATGAAGCGCCGCCTGCTCAAAGGAAGGGGCGAGGATGTGGCACGACATTCATTATTGTACTAGTCATCGCGATTATTGTCGTGGCTGGTGTTGTCGTAGTACTGATGTCTGGTCTTAGCAACGGGCCCGCATCAGGAAGCCACGATGAGCGACAAATCGCAGATTACATGAATCAAGACATCGAGTTGACTCCCACCTACTATCGTGGAGGCTTTTCGGTATCTAGCAGTGAGGTACAAACAACCATTGTGCCTGATTTGTTATTCGATATCTATGTGCGTGATACCGGAACTGACAGCGTTTCAGTATCAGGTCATATCGCTGTGTATGAAGCATCAGTAAGTGTGGTTGACGGCGCATCCACCTGGGGAGATTTAGACACGTACTTGGTGGACGAAGGAACCTACCCGAGTCCATTCTCCCAACGGATTGATCTTTACAACTACGTTTCATCATACACATGGGTCCTTTGGTTTGAGGCATCAAACAAGACAGTTGTGTGGGATGTCGATATCACGCTGACTCTTAGATACAACTGGGTGCCTTAGGGGATTTCAGAATCCCCTTCACATCTTTTTCTTCGCAAACCAGAGGTATGTGATAGTCCTACTTGAAAAGGGATTGGATGTACTGACTGAGACCTACACCCATTTCTACTGGAATTGAAGCCTCCACTTCATCTTTTGAGATGTTAATCTCCAGATCAAGTTCATAGAGCCGCCTCTGAATCGCATCGCACCCCTCTGCATCAGTTTCAATGCCTAAACCCAAAGCATATACCAGCTCAAAGCCCCACGCTGTCATGATGATCGGTGTGAGGTCGATGACACCTTTTTTTTCAACTAGTGTGACTCCTTGGATCTCTTTCCTTCGCAACTCGAGAACCTTTGGTACATGTACTGCCAGTTCCGGGATTTCCTTCATTTCATTTATGTCAAAGAAATGAGTTGGACCGCCTTGCATCACTTGTTCCTTCAGTAATCTAAGGAGTTCAGCTCGGATATAGGATCTGAGATTCTCATAGTTGGATTCAGTCAAGCCGGCACGAAGTGCTGGCACAATACTTGAATTGAGCCCGCGATAGCATGGCAAATAGACGCGAAGGTCAAGCAGACAATTGATCTGTGCCCTATGTCTCCACAATGAGTCAGGTGCATCCTTCAGCCTCTCGACCGCTGCAACAGTCATTGCAAGTAAGTTCTTAGTCTCCCAATTGATTGGGTATTCGCTCAACTCTCTCACAACCACGCGGTCTCCAATTGCAACAGCAAGAAATTGCTTCTCGCCATCTGGAAAGATGATGCTGTCTCCGTATGGAAGGCCTCTCAGGGAGCTGTCGCTATCCATGGCATTAATCCTTTCTTCATGCTTTCTCGAACGCTCATTCTCAATCATAACAGCATGTCCCTTTTAGACCACGGTGAGAATTGATTGTCTAAAATCTTACAGATTTCACTCATTTGACATTGGTGGTCACTACATCGCTTGCTTAGGTCGATTAATTGGAGAGAATAGAGCGGGCATATCGTCCTCGTCCTTTACAGGACTGCTACGCAATTGCTCGTTCTCTAAAACGGTGGATGTTTCCATCCACATTCTCAGCTTATCCACATGTCCTCTAAGTTGGATGATGCTGTCCATCTGTCCTAATGACATTGAAACAAGACCTATGCGCCTCCCCGTCTCATGCGCCTTGAAGAAGCTCGCCTGGAACCCTTTGGCTTTGAATTGTTGAGCACGCTTCCCCAGAGTCATGACTAGGTCTAGGTCCTCCTCGGATTCCAGGTTGAGGTAGTACGCAGGGCGGAGTGGGTGTGAAGTATCAGTAAACTTGACGATATGCGCACCGTGCTTAAAGAGCTGATTCACACATCCACTGCATCTATACTTGCCTTCTTCAGAGAAGGAATCGTATACGAGCTGAACATTGTCTGTTGAGCCGCATCTACTGCATCTCAAGAACATTGACCTATCTCCTTGGTGTTTCTTTTCAGCAACTCCAATAGATTAGTGCGAAAACAGTGAACTTGAGAAGCTGTGTTTTCTGTGTGATACAGACTTATCGATGAAAATCCAAGCATCGAGAACCATACGTTGAGAACTCTGATTCCCAAACTCGGTGTTTCCGAGTGTCATTGATATATCGAGCTTCTTCGGTTTGCTTTGATGCTTCACCTGATACTTTCGACCATCTCCCTCAGACGTTGATGTTTCATCGACCGAACCCATCTTAACGACAAACTCCTAGTAGAAGTGCGAGTCGTTCAGGTGTTGTCGAGGCATAGCACAAATCCAAAGAGTTACTTGTAGTCAGGTGTGAGCGACACTGACGTAGAGGTCCGAGCAGATGGCAGAGTTCAAACTTGAGGCCCCTTTTGAGCCAACAGGCGATCAGCCCCAGGCGATAGACAAACTAGTGGAGGGTCTCGAAGATGGACTGCAGCATCAAACTCTCCTAGGGGTCACGGGAAGCGGCAAGACGTTCACCATGGCAAATGTAATCGAGAAGTACAATAAGCCAACTCTGGTCATCTCTCACAACAAGACTCTTGCAGCGCAGCTAGCCTCAGAATATCGTCAGTTCTTCCCAGATGCAGCTGTGGAGTATTTTGTTTCTTACTACGATTACTATCAGCCCGAAGCTTATGTTCCGTCGAAAGACATGTACATCGAGAAAGAGTCTGACATCAATGAAGAGATCGAACGCCTCAGGCATTCAGCCACGCATTCGTTAAGGTCTCGAGAGGATGTTATTGTGGTCGCTTCGGTGTCTTGCATCTATGGAGTTGGCAATCCGTCTGAGTACGACTACTTCCGGATGATGGTGGAGGTTGGAAAAGAGATAGACAGACGAAGTCTACTTGAGAAGCTCGTAGCTATGCAGTATGACCGAAATGACATGGATGTAAAGCCAGGATCATTTCGGGTGAGGGGCGATGTGATTGATGTCTGTCCAGCAGCCTCAAGAAACCTCATCAGGATTGAGCTCGATGGAGATGAAGTTGAAAGAATCTCTGTACTCGAGGCTCTTACCTCAAGGCACCTAGAACGCTTGAAGTGGATTGAGCTGTTTCCAGCCAGGCATCATATTGCACGCTATGAACGAATCACGGATTCACTAGATGCCATCGAGCAGGAAATGAGAGAGAGAGTAGAGTGGTTCAGAAACCAGGGGAAGCTCGTGGAAGCAGACCGTTTGAAACGACGCACCCTATATGATATGGAGATGATGAGGGAAACCGGTAGGACTCAAGGGATTGAGAACTATTCAAGGTACATAGATGGGAGAAAGAAGGGGGAGAAACCGTATACATTGCTGGACTACTTCCCTGAAGAATTCTTGATGATTATCGACGAGTCTCATATGACCATTCCTCAGATTCGGGGCATGTACCACGGAGACCTCTCAAGAAAACAGAACTTGGTTGATTATGGATTCAGACTGCCATCTGCTTTTGATAATCGACCACTGAAGTTCCCCGAATTCGAGAAGTACATGAAGCATGTTGTCTACACAAGTGCAACTCCTGGGCCTCATGAACGCAAAGTGAGTGGGCAAATCGTTGAGCAGCTCCTGAGACCCACAGGCCTCCTCGATCCTGGCATCACAATTCGTCCTGTCGTAGGGCAGGTCGACCATCTATTGGGAGAGATAAAGAAGACTACTGCGGACCGTGACCGAGTCCTGGTGACGACACTCACAAAGAAGACAGCTGAGATGTTGGCGGAGTATCTTGTTGAGGCTGGTATTAGGGCGAGATATCTCCACTCAGACATTGGGACGGTTGAGAGAATTGAGATAATACGGCAGCTCAGGCAGGGCAAGTTCGATGTTCTTGTTGGCATCAATCTGCTTCGTGAGGGACTCGACCTTCCAGAAGTGGGTCTGGTAGCGGTCCTTGATGCCGACAAGGAAGGATTCCTACGTACTGATTGGGCCCTCATTCAGACCATGGGAAGAGCCTCACGAAACATTCGTGGTCGAGTTGTCCTGTATGGAGATCATGTGTCCACTGCCATGCAGAGTGCAATAGATGAGACCAATCGCAGACGAAGCTATCAGATAAAGTTCAATGAGGAACACAACATCGAACCACGTACCATTGTGAAAGACATTCGCGATATTGCTGAAGGCATTGTGAGGTTGGAGAAGACAGTTCAGACAGAGATTGGGGACTTCGATCCATTGGAGATCGAAGATATGATGGACTACATAATCGACCTGGAGGAACAGATGAAGGAGGCTGCCAGGAACCTCGAGTTCGAAAGAGCGGCTAAACTGCGAGATCAGATTCTGGATTTGAGAAAGAAGGTTGAGGGCAACGGATCGTGAAGGCTGCGACAAAGAAACGCAATGGTGACTCGACAGAGTTCGACGGACCGAGGTCCATCGTCGTTATGGGTGCTGCAGAGCATAATCTCCGGCACATCGACGTGGAGATTCCGAAGAACAGCCTGACAGTCGTAACTGGGGTCTCAGGCAGTGGGAAGTCCAGCTTGGTCTTTGATACCATTTTCGCAGAAGGTCAGCGAAGATTCGTGGAGTCGCTCTCGCCCTATGCCCGTCAATTCCTTGGCATGTTAGAGAAACCAAAAGTGGACTTCATGTCAGGTCTTTCACCCTCGATATCGATAGACCAGAAGAGTGTAGGGAGGAACCCTCGTTCAACAGTTGGAACAATAACAGAGATCTACGACTTCCTGCGATTATTGTACGCCAGAGTGGGTGAGCCTCACTGTCCCCAATGCGGAAAGAAGATTGAGCCCCAGACGTCGCAACAGATGGTAGACAACGTCCTCCAGCTTGAGGAAGGCACCCGCATTATGATTATGGCTCCCATAGTGAGGGGTCGAAAAGGGGAGTACCGTAGAGAGTTTAAGGACCTTCTGAAGAAGGGCTACATCAGAGCTCGTGTGGATGGCGAGCTAAAGGACATTGAGGAAGGAATGTCGCTCGACCGCTACTTTGAGCACACTATAGAGGTGGTCATTGATAGAGTACGTGCCAAGCCGTCAGAGAGGGGTCGAATCTCTGAGGCGGTTGAAACCTCTCTGAATATGGCTGACGGTGTCGTGGTCATCTCGAAGCCAGATGGGGATATCACTCTCTCAGAGCAGTTCGCCTGTGTGGACTGCGGTATCAGTCTGCCTGAGATGGAGCCACGTATCTTCTCATGGAACACGCCCCAAGGTGCATGTCCTCAATGTACAGGTATCGGTTCGGTCCGTGAGTTTGATCCTGATAAGTTCATAGAGAATCCAGAGCTGAGTATTCGTGAAGGAGCTCTGAGGGGATATGAGTGGAAGCTGAAACGGACCCGTTTGAAGAAAGTTGCTGAAAAGTATGGCTTTACCCTTGATACGAAGTGGAACGACCTAACGAAGAAGCAGAAAAACGTACTACTGCATGGATCTGGTTCGGAAAGGTTTGAATCGACCTGGGAAGGCGGGAACGAGGACTATGGTGTAACCTACTCTGGGAGATTCCAGCGGCCGTTTGAAGGTTGGATGCAGAGGGCACAGCGAGTCTATAGCACTTCGAAATCTGAAATCAGTAGGAAGCTGGTTGAGCAACAATACATGTCAGAGCTCACATGCCCATCATGCAATGGTAGCCGTTTGCGCCCCGAGTCCCGAGCCGTGACCTTTGGGGGAAAGTCAATTGCTGAGCTTGATGTCTTGTCAGTGAAGGGACTACAGGAGTTCTTCAAGAGTGTCAAGATAGATCCGCGCTTTCGACCAGTAGCTGATCCCATCCTTAGAGAGATAATGGGTAGAATCGGCTTCCTGAGAGATGTAGGCCTCGACTATCTGACCCTGAACCGAACTGCTCCAACTCTTGCAGGTGGCGAGGCGCAGCGCATACGACTAGCCAGTCAGATAGGCTCCAATCTTGTAGGAGTGACCTATGTATGCGATGAACCTTCGATCGGGCTTCATGCACGTGACAATAAGCGACTACTGAATTCCTTGATGCGGCTGAGAGACCTCGGAAACACTGTCTTGGTGGTCGAGCATGATGAAGAGACCATGAAGAGCGCAGATTACATAGTCGATCTTGGACCCGGCGCCGGGGCAGAGGGTGGAGAGGTCGTTGTTGCTGGAGAACTGAGTGAAATTCTCGGGGCTGAGGACTCAATCACCGCGAAGTACCTTCGTGGTGAGGATGAGATTCCGGTCCCTAGGAAGCGAAGACAGCCCAATGGTCGCTATATCGAATTACGTGGAGCTCGACATAACAACCTCAAGAATATCAATGTCCGGTTTCCACTTGGGCTGTTCATCTCAGTAACAGGTGTGTCAGGCAGCGGCAAGTCGAGCCTTATTGTCGAAACTCTTCAGAGAGAGCTGGCACGCAGGTTCCACAAGGCTGAGAAGAAACCCGGCGACCATGATGACATCGTTGGGGCGAGTCAGCTCGATAAGGTAATTGTCATTGACCAGAGTCCCATCGGCAGGACACCTCGGTCGAATCCTGCGACGTACACTGGACTGTGGACTCCACTTAGAGAGTTATTCTCCGGTCTTCCTGAGTCACAGATCAGAGGATACAAGCCAGGGCGTTTTTCCTTCAATGTCAAGGGCGGTCGCTGTGAGAAGTGTCGCGGTGCAGGAGTGGAAATCATCGAGATGCAGTTTCTCCCACCGGTTCAGGTGACATGCACCGAGTGCAAGGGGCGGAGGTACAACAGAGAAACCCTTCAGGTCCGATTCAAGGGGAAGAACATAGCAGACGTCCTAGACATGAGGATAGACGAGGCAGTGAAGTTCTTTGAAGGTGTGCCTTCGATTCATAGACGACTCGAAACATTGTGCGCAGTGGGGATGGGCTACGTCAAACTTGGACAGCCTGCAACAACTCTCTCAGGCGGCGAAGCACAACGTGTGAAGCTGAGCAAGTTCCTCTCGCGACCTGCAACTGGACAAACTCTGATAATGCTAGACGAGCCCACAACTGGGCTTCATTTTGCAGACATCAAGAAGCTCCTTGAGGTCCTGCATAGACTAGTTGACTTAGGAAACACCGTACTTGTGATCGAGCATCAGCTGGATGTCGTAAAGACAAGCGATTGGGTGATAGATCTTGGACCTGAGGGAGGCGATGAGGGTGGATATGTCGTCGCCGAAGGAACTCCTGAGGACATTGTAGCAAAGAAGACCTCCTTCACAGGGAGATATCTGAAGGAATTGCTCGCGGAGGGAGGTGTGAGGGGATGACTGGCTACATCAAAGTACGTCAAGCTGAGGAACACAACCTCAAGAAGATAGACGTAGACATCCCTCGAGACCGCTTGGTAGTGGTAACGGGACCTTCGGGCTCAGGCAAGTCTACCCTAGTCTTTGACACCATCTTTGCTGAAGGGCAGAGAAGATACGTTGAGTCACTCTCCTCATATGCCAGGCGTTTCCTTGGCAGGCTGGACAAGCCTAAGGTTGACAAGATTACGGGACTTCCTCCAGCAATCTCGATTGAGCAGAAGGGAAGGACCAAGAACCCGAGATCGACTGTTGGTACGTCAACAGAGATCCACGACTATCTGCGGCTTCTCTACGCCAACATCGGTGTGCCTCACTGTGTCGAATGTGGTCGTGCAATGGAACAGCTGACAGCTGAGTCAGCAGCACGACTTCTCCTGAGTGAGAATGGTGGTCATCGAATCTTTGTTCTGGCGCCTGTTGTGAGAGGCGAGGCAGGAAAGCACGAGGAAATCCTTGAGGGGCTTCTCAAGAACGGCTTTGCTAGAGTGCGGGTAGATAGTGAAATATATGACATCGATGGCATTGAGATTGATGGCCGAAAGAAGCATGACATCGAGGTCGTTGTTGATCGACTCGAGATAAGCCAGAAGGTCCGAGAACGACTCATAGGGTCTCTAGAGACCGCACTGGAGACCGGTGAAGGTGCTGCTGTCATTGCACGCGAAGGAGAACCTGATCTCATGTTCGCTGAACAGCTGATGTGCCCGAAGTGTGGTATTCAATATGAGAAGCTAGATCCAAAGGCGTTCTCCTACAACCGTCCTGATGGAGCCTGTACAACATGTAATGGTCTTGGAGTCACAATGGCGATTGACCCTGCACTTGTAGTTCCGAATGAATCAATGACCATTCATGAGATAGGGAGAAGGGTCAATGGCGCTGAACGCCATTGGTTCACTGAACGCCTTGAGGCACTTGGCGAACATGTTGGCTTTTCAATTGATGACTGCTATTCCCAGCTCACCAATTCCCAACGTGATATCTTGATGTGGGGCAAGCCAGAGATAACATTGCATTACATTCAATATACTGATTCATCACAGTGGGAAATAACACGGAAATGGCTAGGCCTTATTCCTTGGCTGGAAAAAGTGTTTGAGGACGGGAGGACTAGCGAGAAGCAGTGGTACCAATATCGTGCAGGCTATATCGCCAATGTCCTCTCCAGGAAGATGGCATGTGAGTCATGCGGTGGTCGAAAGCTAAAGCCTCAGAGTCTGGCCGTGACAGTGAGTGGCAAGCCGATTGATGCTGTTACATCAATGACAATTGAAGAGGCTGCTGACTTCTTCGAGAGAATCGACCTCACTGAACGTGAGATGAAGATTGCAGAACTCGTGTTGAAGGAGATTCGGGCTCGACTTAAGTTCCTCATCTCTGTGGGTCTTGAATATCTCAATCTTGACAGGCTCTCAATGAGCCTTTCGGGTGGTGAGAGCCAGAGAATCCGACTTGCGACTCAGATTGGCTCTGCTCTGACTGGAGTGCTTTACTGTCTAGATGAGCCCTCGATTGGGCTCCATCCTCGCGATATCAACCGCCTCATCGAAACCTTCTATCACCTGAGGTCTCTCGGCAACACTGTGGTAGTGATAGAACATGACCGCGATACAATACAGGCGGCTGATCACATCATAGATCTTGGTCCCCTTGCCGGCATACATGGCGGGCAAGTGGTGGCTGAAGGGTCTCCAGATGATGTTCTGAAAGATCCAAAGTCACTCACCGCGCAGTATCTTGCTGGAGAGAAGCAGATCCCCGTTCCAAACGAGAGACGAGAAGGGAATGGCGCGAAGATTGTACTGAGAGGTGCCAGGCAGCACAATCTCAAGAATATTACAGTGGAGTTCCCCTTAGGCAAGCTCATTTGCGTAACAGGCGTTTCTGGAAGTGGGAAGAGCACCCTGACCTATGAAACCCTGTACAAGGCACTAAGTAGGAGTATGGGTGGAGCTGCTCCAGTTCCAGGAGCACATGATAAAATAGAGGGCATTGAGTTCATCGATAGATTGGTGCTTGTTGACCAGTCGCCAATCGGACGAACGCCCAGGTCCAACCCGGCAACCTATACCCAGACCTTTGCATCGATAAGAGCACTCTTCGCTCAGATGCCTGAGGCCAAAGCAAGAGGATTCAGTAAAGGCCGATTCTCATTCAATACGCGTGAGGGTCGCTGCGAGAAGTGCCAGGGAAGTGGAGTACTGAGAGTTGAGATGCACTTCATGAGTGATGTGTTCATGACTTGTGACGTGTGCAAGGGAAACCGCTTCGACAGAGAGACCCTTGAGGTGACCTACAAGGGCAAGAACATCACAGAAGTCCTCTCAATGACAATCGAAGAGGCTCTAGATTTCTTCCGTGATATCCCAAAGGTCGCAGACAGACTTCAGACATTGGTCGACGTTGGACTTGGATATCTGGAACTTGGTCAGCCTGCTACAACTCTTTCGGGCGGCGAGAGCCAACGAATGAAGATCGCCTCTGAGCTCTCGCGACGCAGCACCGGGAAGACTCTCTACCTGCTCGACGAGCCAACTACCGGTCTCTCAGCCTCTGACGTGCATGTCCTGCTCAGGGTTCTGAATAGACTAGTGGAGGGAGGCAACACTGTCATCTTGGTGGAACACAATCTAGAAGTCATCAAGACAGCTGACTGGTTGATAGATCTCGGACCCGAGGGTGGAGATGCAGGAGGTCAGGTTGTCGCAGTGGGGACGCCTGAAGACCTCTGTGACGCGGTGGAGTCATATACAGGCAATCATCTACGGGATGCTTTGTATGGCGGAACAGTCAGGTATGGACCACTGAATTGAACCGCGCCAACTATTGCCGATTTCTCGTAGACCCTTTCAAATTATCATACGTCTCCAAATCTTATATTAGTGGAAATTCCCGAGTGTCTCTAGTCAGTCGGGAGGACAGGCATCAATGACTTCAAGTAGACGAAGAGTGGACTCTGTTTCACCACTCAAAATGTCAGCTTACGAATCTGACCTTCGTAGACGAATAGCGACTTTTCCCAGAGATGCGCACACTTGGTTCTCCTTGGGCAAATATCTCAATTCCAGAGGACGACACCTTGAGGCTGAAGAAGCGATTCGAAAAGCCATCTCCCTGAATCCTCGACCCAAGCAATACTGGGAAGAACTCGAGGAAGTTCTGTCACTCCTCAAGAAGACCAGTATTGTTGAAGAAATAGATCAGAGAATTGATAGATTGAAGAAGCTCGAAGAGAGCATTGATGGAACGAAACCCTCCGGAATCTCATCAGATGTTTCGCCTTGCGTATCATGCGAGCACTACACATATTATGGATGCTCAAAGGGGGCGTCCTGTGACGCTCTCCTCAGTTGGCGTGCCCATTTGCTCCGGGCATCAGAATAAAATCCGAGTGAAATCTGGCACCTTCCGAATCACTGATTTGCAGGTCTTTTTCTATGGATAGGTAGAACCCTAGATGTGACTATGATGGTTGACCTTGCCGAGCTTGTAAATGACCTGCCCGATGGTCCAGGAGTATACCTCTGGAAGGATGAGAATGGGCGGATACTTTACATTGGCAAGAGCAAATACCTCAGGCGAAGGGTAAGCTCCTATCTGAATCCTAATGGTCTGTATCGTAGAACAGCTGAAATGATGTTCGCAGCAAGAGATCTAGATACTATAGTAACCAACACCGAAAAGGAAGCAATTGTACTTGAAGCAACATTGATTCAGAAACATCGACCACCGTATAACATCAAGCTGAAGGATGATAGACGACATGCTTGGATTAGAGTCGACCTAGGTTCGAAATACCCTGTTTTTGAAATCACGCGTGATGCAGTACGGGATGGAGCAGTCTACTTTGGACCATATGGAAGCACCAAGCGCCTTGAACGGTTCTTGGACACAGTAAGGAAATTCATTCCGATTGCAATGTGCAAGGATCCCGCTAAGGTCAAACGAGCCTGCATGGACTATCATCTGGACAGATGTACGGGTCCGTGCGAGGATCACATTAGCGAAGAAGACTACCGCTCTCTGGTAGAACAGATGTGTATGTATCTCGAGGGTCGGTCCGATGAAGTAGCTGAGATGCTAGAGGATCAAATGAAAGAGGCATCCGAGAACACGGAATTCGAGAAAGCTGCAGAGTTAAGAGACCGGCTCACTGATATGCAGATTCTGATGAGTCGCCAGAAGGTGGTAGAGTTCAGGGGTACCAACCGCGACATTTTGGGTATCTCAAGAACAGAACAAGCTGCCTTAGTAGAGATGCTAATCGTTAGAAATGGCAGACTGATAGGTCAAGACAATTTCTACTTCGATGTTGACTTGGACACTCCTGACCAGGATATTCTGACAGCGTTTGTCGGACAGTTTTATTTCACGATCCCTCGAGTCCCAGACCAGATTATTCTTCCAACAGATATTCCTGAGATGGACAAGCTCGGTGAGTGGCTCACAGAAACAGACGAGCATGTAGTTGAGTTCCTGCTCCCTTCAGATCAAAAATCCCAAGACCTGGTGGAAATGGCCAATAAGAACGCCTACCGCGCGTTAAGGAAGATCCTGATTCTTGGTGAAAGCAGTGAGGAGATTGTTCATGATGGTGTGAAGCAGTTGAAGGAAGCGCTTCATCTGACTCAAGCACCGATGCACATCGAAGGCTTTGATATCGCGAACATCCAAGGTACTGATCCTACTGGGTCCTGCGTTGTATTCATCAATGGAGATCCGGACAATTCCAAGTATAGAATGTTCAAGGTGCGCGGGAAAACAAGCCCTGATGACTATGCAATGATGAACGAAGTCATATTCCGTAGATATAAGGGTGTACTAGCTCGTGGTGATCCCCTGCCGGATTTGATACTTGTCGATGGTGGTAAGGGTCAGCTTAGTTCGGCCCACAAAGCGCTGGCAGAACATGGCCTTGAGTATTTGCCTCTTGTTGCCCTCGCTAAGAGAGAGGAACTGCTGTTCACAAGGGATGATAAGGATGGGATTGAACTTGAGGCTTCATCGGCCGCGTTGAGATTGGTTCAGTCTATCAGAGATGAGGCTCATAGATTTGCTCAGAGGTATCATCACAAGCTAAGAGAGAAGCGCTTCACAGGGTCGATTCTAGAGGAAGCACCAGGTATTGGTCCAAAGAGACGACAAGCGCTTCTTGAGGCATTTGGGAGCTTCGACAAGGTCAAAGATGCCAGTGTGGATGAGATGGCGAAGGTCAAGGGGATGACTCAGAAATCATCTGAAGCACTCAGGAAATGGCTGGATGAAAATGGCTAGTCGTCTTGTATTTCCTCGTCGCGCGGCACTGACTTCTCGATACGTGGAACCGTTGTGTCTGCAATTGGAATGGATCTCCCGACTTCCCCCTCATGTTCTTGATTCAGTTCTGGCGCAAACACAGTATCAGCCATTTTCTTAGTACGACTCTGTTGAAGCCTCTTCATACTCCCACTTCTGCCATAACCTAGATAGATCAGGAGGCCCAGTACAGCTAGCCAAAATCCCATCTGCAGAGCTTCGAAAGACTGGTAGATAATGAACAAGATACAGGTTGCCATCCCAAGGATAGGAAATGCAGGGAAGAATCTAGCCCTAAAAGTGCCTGGCACATTCAGTCTTCTGATTCTCATCACAATCACAGATGAGTTCACGATGGTCTGCGTAACAAGATATGCCAGTCCTGAGAGCGCAGCTACTAGGTCAACTCTCTCTGTTAGAGCAAACGCGCTCACCACGACGAAACTCACAAGCAGCGCTGGGATTGGTGTCTTGAATCTTGGACTGACTCTCTCAAAGAACGCTGGAAGATAGCGGTCTTTCCCTAATGCGTAAGCAACTCTTGCAGTTGACAAGAATGTAGCATTGAGTGCTGCATAATTCGAAGCAGCCATTCCTGCCAATCCGAAGTAGAACGCAACTGGGCCCATCATGGCTCCGTACACATGAGCCACTGGAACAGGCGACTCAAGGCTCGCAATCTCAGTATATGGAACCACACCCACCATGACAAATGCTGCTGACACATAAATCGCGGTGGCAATGAGAAGAGTGAGTAGGATCGCTCGTGGTATATTCTTCGCTGGTTCCTTGATCTCCTCCGAGGCTGTAGTGATAAGCTGGTATCCAATGAAGCTGATATAGATGAACGAAACCGTGGCCATGAATTCAAAGAACCCTGTTCCTGGAGCAAAGAATGGATCGAGATTGGCTGGCTGTACGAAAAATAAGCCCAATGCAATGAACGAGAATAGCACAACGGACTGGGCAATGTTGAATACGCCCAACACGCCGCTAACACTCTTTACACTCACTAGGTTTGTCACAAGAGTAAATGCAATGATTATCAGTGCAAAGATGCCCACCACCTCGGTTGTAGCTGATGGTATGAATAGCGTGAGGGTATGTGCCACAGCCAACGCATAGAGTCCGCAAGCCACGACATTGCCTACCAGGAGAAACCATCCGGTCAAGAATGCAGGAAATCCTCCGTACGTGGCATGAGCAAAGGCATAACCGCCTCCCTGCTTGGGGATTGAGGAAGCCAACTCTGCATAATTAACTGCAGTGAAGACAGTCAGCAGTCCAGTTGCCAGAAACGCAAATATCAGCCCAGGGCCGATCATTCCTGCTGCAATGCCAGAGATGACATAGATACCACCCCCGAGCATTGCGCTTAGTCCTAGGTTGACCGATCCGAAGAGCCCGAGCTTCCGAGCAAATTTCCCCTCTGAAGGTCCTTGCTCTGTGGCTTCCGACATCATGTTCACCTGGCCTAGCTTTCAAATCCGCCCTCTGGCTGCCTATTTGACTGTTCTCAGCCCGGCTTCACAGAATCCTTTTGAAAGTTGCGAAGGGCACTTCTGTCCAACCCCGAAGTTTAAATGTAACATGTGGCGGCACTCACCTGTAGGACTTTCATGGAAGTCCGATAGCGAAGTGACTGACCATGATTTGGAAAGTAACTGATGCATGCACTGCATGCGGCACATGCGCCGACGTCTGCCCAGTCGATCCAACTCTATATGTTGTGAACGATAAGGCGGAATATCAGGTGGATCGTGCTGATGAATGCACTGAATGCTACGCTTGTGTCGACAGTTGCCCAGAGGGCGCTATCGAAGAAGCATAGCGTCCGTGCGACAAGGAATCAGACAGGGGAGTTCTGCAGTTCCTGTGGTAGATCCCCTGTCTTCGACATTCCACTTCTGAATCTTTCTATCCCTTTAATCTGATTGGTTCTCCCAGCAAATCATTGAAGAACTGAAGCAGATCCTGATCGGTGATTGTGACCAGTACCTTGATTTCCTCTCCTTCAAGACTCAGTTTGACTACTTCCAGTCCGCTATCTTCCTCACCGTACATCAGGATAGATGATTCCATGTAGTTGGGTGCGCGTCCGAATCTTGTCTGAACTGCTTCTATGACTTCATCACGTTTCCCTGATGCTATGACATATTGGGCTTTGACTTTCCGAATTATCACCATCCTCCAATTTTGTTGAGTTCATAGTGTGTACTTATCAAACAACTGATAAGCAATGATGTGGCACTCTTGCCGTAGGAGAGTGAGGACGCTTGCGTCATTTATCCATACTCATGTTAATAGTGCTGATTATGCCCGTGACAGTCATAGCAGTGCCCCTTGGCACGCCAGTCGAAAACAGTTTCATACCTAGTCAATTCACCCTTCAGACTTTTGAAAGGAATATGAATGTGACAACATTCGTCACTCCGGACAATAGCATGGATGCGATATTTCACTTTCTGGATTCTGCTCAGCAGAGCATATATGTCGAGATATATCAATTCAACAGTCCTGCATTTCTGGATAAGATGCATGAGTTATACGCTGCGAATCCATCTCTAGGTATCAAGGTTCTAATCAGCGAAGGAGTTGTCAGTCTTGGAGAATACAATATCCATACCGCTTGGAATCTGACCCAATTGGGAATACCCGTTCGCTGGACATCAGACACATTCACATATTCTCATCAGAAGTTCATTATAATAGACAACAAGACCACAATTGTGCAATCCGGAAATTGGGCTAAGAATAGCTTTCCACGTGATGAGTGGACTCCTGGTTCCTCCCCTGGAGGGTTCACACAGAAGAATTACAGAGGCAATCGTGAGTGGCAAATTGCTATGACCGATATTGAGGTAACAGGCTACTATCGCGATGTATTTGATTACGATTGGTCAATAGGGACTGACTATAATGAGAGCACAGACGGCACAGGGACTCCCTTGACCTGGTTACCAATTGAAACCAGCTATTATCCTCGTCCATTTAGCGAAGAAGGAACCTTCTCAGGGACTATGAAAGTGACGCCTGTATTTAGCCCTGATACTAGCCTAGAAGGCATTTTATGGTGTATAAACAGTGCACAGGCGACGCTGGATATTCAGATACCCTATATGAACAATGGCTCTGCATCGGTAAGATCAATCATCGATGCAATCATCGCGGCAAAACATCGTGGAGTCACGGTTCGCATCATCACCGACGAAGGTGAAGGAAATAATGAGGAATTAGCTGAGGACTTGGCAAAGGAGAATATACCCGTCCTGTGGATGGACACTCGATTCTTCTATCTGAACCATAATAAGGCGATTATTGTGGATGGACGGATGGTGCTTATCTGCAGCATAAATTGGAGCGGCACAAGCATAGATGACAATCGTGAGGCAGGCGTAATAATTCAGCATGAAGGTGTTGCAGCATGGTACCTACAAGTGTACAACTATGATTGGGGCATTGCTGATTGCGATGCAACAGGACAGGTCAATGTTGGCTGGAATCCTTACATTCCATCAAGCGCCTCGCAGATCAATGTAACTGTGTACGCTCAAATGCTGTACCCTGGTGTTGAAGATGTCAAATTGGGGGTGAAGATTGACGATGGAGCGTGGTCAAACTACACAATAACCTCCAATGTTTATGAATCCAGTGAGGGAGTCGACGAGAACTACTTCTATGTCCTTTCTCCTCAACCTGATGGTACAAACATTACAGTCCAAGCATTTGTGCAAGCGGCGGGTTTATGGTATCGGGGAATTCAGCTAGTTATACCAGTACGTGATGACCTAGGTGTTACAACACCTACTACTCCACCAACAACTCCGCCTCCCCCACCTGACGGAATAGTTGGACTATTAGCTGAATATGGAATCTATATCATAGCCGCAGTTGCTGTGGTGGTATTAGCAGTTGTGTTCAGAAAACGGTAGAATCCGAAGAGAACTGGTCTCTCCGCTCTGCATATCGCAGGGAGCGAGACCATGTTCATCTCTTTTCATGACTTCTCTGCGAACTCAGCGAACTTGAAACAGCTCTCTGCGTCCTGAGCTTCGCCTCGCTTCTCATGGAGTGCTCCTGCTATCCTGTACGCGCGAGCAACTTCTGACCACTTTTCTTGAGCATCAAGACAGAGTGCAAGTGCCTTCCAAGTTGCAGGATTTTCCGAGTCGTACTTGATTGATTCATTGTATGCCGCTATAGCATCGTCGATTCTCATTACGCTTTCAAGAGCCCGCGCTTTCTTCGCCCAGAGATTAGGGTCCTCAGGTGCTTCTACAAGTCCTTGTTCTGCGGCTGCCAAGGCTTCCTGAAACTGACTCAGAGTCAGAAATGCTTCTGCCTTGTGACTATAGGCTCTAGAGTCAGTGGGATCAATACAGATGGCAAGATCAAAGGCATTTATTGCGAATGTTTGTTCCCCTATGAGAATGTGGACGAGCCCCATCTCATTCAACGCATCGAGGTTTGAGTTGTCCAGTTCTATTACCTGTCTGTATGCATCCAGTGCTTTCTGGTATTCTCCCTGCTGACGCAACGCTCTTGCGTTGTCTAGGAGTTCCGCACTAGATGACATACACCTTCTCCCGAATCTTCATGTTTTAATGGTATTTCCTGTGGACAGTGAATAGAATGACAACCCTCGAATCCTGGAACCACAAACAACAACTGTTTTAACTCACACGCAACCACGACAGTCCACTCAACCCGTGAGGGAATAAAATGCCAGGTGAAGATTTCGATTCCGAGGATGAGTATGACGAGTCTGATGATGAAGAGGACTACGAGGATGACGACGATTACTATGAGGATGAAGAGGGTTTCCCTGAAGAGGTTGAACGCGTCTTCATGCAACAGCGGAAGTCTCGATTTACGAATTTCTTGGAGGATCCTTGGCCAAAGACTGCATTCATTCTGATTCTAGTTGGCTTTGCCATTATTCTACCTTGGCCCGAAGTTATCTGGTTCACATGGTTGTATCACATAATTGCACTATACGCACTTAGCATATTGGGCGTTGTTGCAATTATCTACTCGCTGAAGGCATGGATAGCCTCTAGCACTAGAATTCGCTTCATAGGTATGCTATTCATAATAATCTCGATTGTAAGTCTGGTCGTCGGATTCATTGACACTATTGCATGGGCATTAACTGGCTACTCATTCATTCCTGCCCTACAAACGCCCCTGGTGGTTCTTTTCATCGTGGTTGAGGTGTTTCTGATCTACACTTTGTGGATTATGCGTAGTCAGTTCATGGCACCCGAAACTGAGGATTAGGTGTTGGCGAGTGAGCCAGGATATGCGCTCACTAGAATACCTTGTCCTGCGAATCCGCGAATTCGTTGAAGAACGTGGATGGGAGAAGTATCAAAAGCCTGCGTCGTTGGCAGTTTCGGCATCCATTGAGATTGGGGAATTGCTGGAACTCTTCCAATGGCTCGATGATGAAGAGATTGACGGCTATCTCAAAGATGAAGCCTATCGTTCCAAGCTTGCTTCAGAGATAGCGGATGTTATGATCTACATACTGAGGCTTGCAGATGTTACTGGAATCAGTCCTTCTGATGCCATTCTGAGGAAGATGAAAGAAAATGAGAAGAAATACCCTTCAGACAAATGGCATTCGCGAATACCGAGTAAGACTAGGGGCTCTCAGTAATTCGTTTGTAGAGGTCTGGACGCCTATCACCCATTGCATCATTGCGAGCAGTCACAGTCTTATCATCTGCTTCGGTAAGGTCCACATCAGCCCAATATAGACCGCTTTGTCCTTCATCCATTCTAAGAAGGACTTGCCCTTTCGGTGTAGTGATTTGTGAGCCGCCAATGAAACGCACGGCTCGTTCCTCCCCTATCCGTCCTGATGTGGCAGTGAACACGCGGTTCTCAATTGATCTTGTGATCATTGCATCTGGGCAGAAAGGCAGGACGAGGTTCGCAGGATGGAGAATAATCTGAGCTCCTTTGATGGCCAGTATCCTGGAAATCTCAGGGAATGCCCAGTCAAAACATATCATTACTCCAAAACGATACCCGTTATGCTCAATGACTGGCGGCTCTTCATTTCCTGGAAGAAACCAGTCCTTCTCCTTATCGAACAGCTGAATCTTACGATAGGTGGTGAGATGTTTGCCACCACCAAAGATTGCCGCAGAGTTGTAGAGACCCCCATCTGTGTTTTCGCATAGTCCTGCGACGGCTAGTCTTCCTCCCCTCGACCACTCCAAAAGATGTCTTGAGAAGTTTCCCTCTGGGATGCTTTCCGAGAGAGAATCTGCTTCCTCGCGACTGGAAAAAACATAGCCCGAATTGACCAGCTCGGGCAGGACAAGAACATCGACCTTGTTGTCGGATGCGGAAGCAAGAATATCGTTCACCTTGGTCAGATTACCTTCCGCGTTGCCAATGATAGGCTCCATCTGACCAACACCTATTCTAACTGGCATAATGGCACCTGATTTTTCATGCCGAGTCATATGCTATCACTGCTTCGGTAGGGTCGGCCAGTAAGCCTTTTCTTGGTCTGGACCTCTAAACGAATGCAGAGGTGAACTCAGTGTTCTTCGATGATGATGATTGGTATGACACCGAAGAGGACTGGGAAGATGATGAGTGGGAAGACGACGATGACTGGTAGTATATGCATGTCTGCCTTTTCTCGTGCCTAGTAGACTAAGTGTTCGGGTTTCTGAGAGGGCTCATGCCTCTTGTTTATTTTCAGAACAGACCGCCTTTCATCTTGGTCTGACAGTCACATCCTGCGTCCTTTGGGATATTATCAATCATCTCAAAAGTGAGCTTTCTCACACGATCAACGTTGTCTGCCATGGTCTTCAGTACCGCCTCGTGCGTGACGACTTCTTCACCATGGACATCATAGTCCGTGGGCATGCTCACATTTACGAAGCATATTCCTGCTTCCATTGCAAGGGCTGCTTCTGGATATGCGGTCATTCCAATGACCTCCCATCCCTGATTGTGATAGAACATTGATTCAGCTCTTGTGGAGAATCGAGGTCCGTTGATGCAGACATAAGTTCCCTTGTCATGTATTTTATACTTCAGCTTCCCAGCTGTGTCTACTGCAACCTTTCGAAGTTCTGGACAGAAAGGCTCCGCAAATGGTAGGTGCGCGATAGGCCCACCTTCAAAGAATGTGTCTTTTCGCCTTCCGAAAGTCCTGTCGAAGATTGAGTCCGCAATCACGAATTCGCCAAGTTTCACTTTATCCGGTTGCAGGCTCCCACACGCGGCAGGACTGATTATCCTTGTGACACCAAGAGCTTTGAGGCCCCAAATATTGGCCTGATAGTTGATCGCATGAGGTGGAATTGTGTGCCCTCTACCATGCCTTGCCAGAAAGACAAAGGAGCGTCCCTTTGCTTTTCCAACAATATAGTTGTCTGAGGCTTTGCCATATGGAGTGAACACCTTGACTTCCATGGGATTCTCAATGACTGTAGGGTCATAGTTGCCACTGCCGCCAAACATCCCAATCTCAATTGGAAGTAGGCTCTCTATCTCTTCCTTCTGAGTGCGGTCAACTGGTACATATTCAAGATTAGCTTCGAAGGCCATATTCTTCACGCCTCCGTTAGCTTCCAGACTTTGTCTAGAGGGTAGACTATCTTCCCCAGAAAACCAAGATGCGCTTTGATCTTAGATAGCTGGTCGTCCGATAGAACCACATTGTTGTATTCTCTAAGATGTTTCTTGAGTTCTGCTGTGGTCATCTCCTTCGCGTCTTCGCCCTCAAAGATTTTGGCGATTAGTGATGAGATGTCTTCATAGAAGTTCCAAGGCCAGATTTCCCAGGCCCAAGTAATCTCTACTCCATAGTAATCTGGTATGAACTTTGAACCATCAATGTGCATGAGGGCTGCTGTCCTCACATCAGCAGGATTTCCCTTTTCTTTGATGTGATCTACAGCCATTGTGAGGCTCTGGCCAGTATCTGTAATATCATCCACAACGAGGACTTTCTTGCCATCTACCTTCCCGACAAGTGGAACTGAGAGTTTCGCCTTTCCATCCTTTGTTGCTGTCACTCCCCAATGATCGACCTTGACACTGTAGAGGTCCTTGACTCCCAAGAAGTCACACTGGATTCTGGCATGTACCCAGCCACCTCGGGCAATTCCAACAACTGCATCTGGTTGCCAGCCAGACTCCTTAATCTTCAAAGAAGTCTGATATGCGTAGCTATAGATATCATCCCAATCAAGAATGTAACATAAGGGGCCCTTGAGTTCCATAGTAAACACCAACCAGTCAATCGGCCTGCAAATACATGATAAAAGTATGCCCCTTCCGAGATTAGCTATTGACTCAGTCCTCTTGGGGTGACCTTTATCTGTTCAGCCTTGATTTCCATAATATGTATGATGGTAATCTCGTTACTTTGAGAGCTTTGGAGATGTCTGATCTCACTGCAATCGAGGAGCACTGGAACAGCTGGGAGCTCCGAAGGACCATTGGGGTCCCACTTCCAGGATCCCGACGTGAGTGGCTTGAGTTTGCGACCAAGGCTAATCCTTGGAAGGATGGCGAGCTTAACTTCGCTATTGTTGAGAAGAAGACAAGCAAATTCCTAGGCACAATTGGTCTAAGAGACATAGCCTTCCCCCATCGAAGAGCAGAATTCAGTATTTCCATTCACGACCCCAAGGACCGCTCAAAGGGCTATGGAACTGATGCCACGCGAGTAATGCTATGGATCGGATTCCACATCCTTGGCCTTGAGAGCATCTACCTAGATACTTTCCCGGATAACACAGAAGCTCATCGTGCCTATGTGAAGGTTGGCTTCAAAGATGTTGGACTCTTGAGGAACACAGAGTTTCGTGAGGGCAGGTATGAAGATCTTCTAATCATGGACATTACTCGGGAGGAGTTTTTCAAAGTCTATCCGCCTGGCACTTTCATTGCTGATACTTAATCCCATTCTCTGATTCTATTACCTGGCAACGCAGTCTGAGCGAATCAACCACAGCAGGAGAGTATCTCACTTCAAAACCGAGAATATCGCCTTCAGAAACACTCACTGGATTATCCAGAGGAAGAAAGAGGTCTCTCCAGCCATCCTCCATTGTCAGTTTTATTTTGTCCATAAGCGTAGCTTCAAACATTCCAACAAGCCCATGAACAATGCCATTCTTCAGAGCCACGAATTCAAGCTTCTTGTCAACGTTCCATTCACTCTTTTGGATCTGGAAGTCGAACTCCTCCAATACAGTGAGATTGGCAAGGTCTCCTGAAGGGTCTCTCTCCATTGTCTGAGGGACTTTGGGGAATTCGAAGCCACAGCTCTGGAATCTCTCCCAAATGTCAGAGCATTGTACGGGCGTTGCGTAGACAGTCACACTTCGTGGCAGGAGAATGCCCTGCTCCTTTAGTATGTTATGAACGGCCCATTGACTAGCGGGTATCTGCGGTTCAACAAGCATAACTGAAGAGAGCATCTCGCATGTGACAATATCTGCTCGTTCATCGGGCCTGAAATCTGTGTAGTGGCTTCTGACCACCTCAACAATGTCGTCTAACCCATTTTCTTTGATGGCTTGTGTGGCGTATTTAGCTGAGAATCTATCTATCTCTATGGCAGTGACTTTTCGAGCACCAGCCTTAGCCGCCAGCATGGCTAACACTCCAGTGCCAGTGCCAAGATCCACAACATACGACTCTTCTGTGACAGTCTGCTGCAACGCCTGTTCAAACTTGGAGAGCCTAGACCTCTGACTCAAGAGTCCAGCAGCATGCAATATCGAGAATGGAGTGGAATTTTCGTGCTCGTCCATCGTTAAATTGCCATATCCAGAGGTTCTTATAATATGATATGAGCCACTGCGAATGTTAGAGCTCATTGCCAAATTTGACTGGTGATCATGAGTTGATGGATGAAAGTATCAAGCTCGCACTGGACGCCTTGGAGGAAGGACGGCCCAATGATGCTATCTCGATACTGGAACCATTGGTTGATGAAGCTTCTGATAATGAAGCAGATATTCTCATGTATCTTGGCATTGCTTATGTTCAAACCGAGCAGCCGCGAAAAGCAGTTGAAGTACTTGAGAGAGCTGATGATCTTGTCGAAGAGCACTGTGTACTCTCGATGTTTCTGGGTCGCGCCTACCGGGCACTTGCACGATTTGACGACGCTGAAAACGAGTTGAATAGATCAATCTCTCTCGATCCGGAGACTCCTGAGCCTTATGCTGACCTTGGATGGATTCTCTATAAGAAAGGCGAATATGCCAAGACTGTCAAGACATTGGCCTCGGCCTGTGAAACCTTCCCTGAGGACCTTGATGTCCGAGCGATATTTGCACTCTCGCTCTACAGATTAGGCGACTTCACTGCTGCCGCAGAACAGTGGGCACAGATGCATCGCCAAGAGCCCGAGTTCATGTCGGCAATCTCGAACTACGCTTTCCTCATGCTCACTCTAGGTCGCTCCTATGAAGCGGCGCCTTTTGTTGGACGGGCGAATATGCTAGCGCCAGAGGACTATAGGTCCTTGATACTTCTAGGAGAATTGCGATTTCAGTCAGGAGAGCATGAGGGTGCCAGGGAGTGTTTCCAGAAGGTCTTGGAGCAAGATCCAGATAATGTGGAAGCATTGTCTCGCTTAGCAATCCTCTACAATCATTTACTTGATAGAGCCACTTGTGATGATTATTTGGAGCGTGCGGAATCCCTGGTCAGTTCAGCTCCCGAAGGCTGGCGTGGTTTATGTTATGCGTTGTCCATGATTGGGCGTGATGAAGAGTTTGTTAATTGCCTTATAGAATGGACCCGTGTAGATCCCACGTCTGCGGCTCCCTGGGTCGCTCTCGCAAAGCATTATGACCGAATGGGGATGCTGGAGTATTCTAGAAATGCTTGGCGAGTTTCGTTTGAATTACGTGAATATGTTAAGATTCTCTGCAATGCATGTGGCTATGAAGTCCGACTTCCATATGACGCGACCGTGGGATTTGACATCTATGCAAAACAGATTTGTCAGAGATGCGGTGAAGCAATTCTGATGCCTGCCGGTCTGGCAGAGTTCTAGGGTATTCGCATATGAGGTGTAACTCTTGACTGGTCGTCGATATCCAAAGTATCCTATTCCAGGCGTTGGCGGAATTGTGGTAGGACCCAAGGGAATACTCCTTGTTGTAAGGGACAAAGAACCTGCCAAAGGGCGTCTAAGTCTGCCAGGGGGCGGAGTTGACGTGGGCGAAACTCAGGAAGAAGCTGTAGTGAGGGAAGTGTGTGAAGAAACAGGAATAGACTGTGAAGTCATCAAATTCGTGACTACCGCGGACCTGATTATTCCGGACGATGAAGGAGCTATTGAATTCCACTTCATTCTCAACCATTATCTATGCAAAGCGCTGACTTCCAATCTACGGGCTGAGAGTCCGGATGCTCAGCCTATGTGGATAGAACCAGAAACTCTTCGAGAGTATGATATTCCTCCACGAGTTCTTGGATTATTGATGGACAATATGAACGATATCGCCTCGATCATGGCGCAAAAAGAGTGAGCTTCTCAATTTTGGTTATAAGCAGTGAATGTCATTGTCCATGAAATATAAAAGCATAGATGCGCCACGCTAAATGTACCTATTACTTCACCCACATAGGATGTGTTATCGACAATGTTCAGAACTATTATGGCGCTTGTGATTGCACTGGTTGTTGCTATCGTAATTGGCGTCTTTCAGATCCTTGGTTTGACAATTGCAGACCTACAGGCAATTATTGGGTCCACAGATCTCACTGATATCGTGGCATACCAAGGCGGAGTCCTTTTCGGACAGCTCATCTTTCCATACACTTTCGCAATTAGCGGCATCTATACACCGCTTGTTGCTCTCGGAGTCGCTGGATTCATTGCCGGGCTGATTTCAAAGAGCGGCGTGAGAATGCTTTTTGTTTCTCTAATAGCAATCGGTCTATTCTTTGTTGGATATGTAGTTCTCACCATGGGCTATTCTGCAACCGACCTAGATGCGATGGCTACATTAGCACGGAACATAGCAATCGACCTTGGTGTATCATTCGCACTCCTTTTCGTACCAGGCATTATTGGAGCTTCACTCACCGCTGAGGAATACTAGTTCCAGCAATCGGCAATCGCTCCAGAGGGGGTCCTATCCCCCTTCCTGCCTTTTTTCTGCAATTTCCTTCATGAGAGTATCTTTTCTTTGAAGGATTCTTGAAAGAACAAGATCAATTGATACCAAGTCCAGATAATCATCGATGTAGTCCGCGTGGACAAATGCACCAGCTGCCATTGGATGCCCGCCGGCCTCCACAACTTCCTTCCCTGCTGCCTTGCTAATTTGCTCACCAACGCGGACAAATGATTCTTTGAGATTGATGCCTTTGTTCACTAGACTCTGTCTTGCCCGACCTGATATCTTGATGAGTTGGCTTTCTTCCGTGCTGTTAGTACTGACTCCAATGATTGGCTTATCTATTGGCACGATTCTAGAGCTTTGAGCCATACCTATGACAATTCCAATGATTGTATCAGAAGTGAGTGGGTCCCTCACGACGTACATTCCCTCCATCTCACTATACTTATTTTCTTCCAGCCTTCTCAAAGCAGCTGCAAGATTCGCACGATGTTGCTGCAGAAGCGCCGTACCTTCTTGATATGCATCTTCATCCCCTAGGCAAATCTTGACTCCAACATGTGGCTGTCTATTCCGGCCACAAGCATTCAGAAGAGTTGAGAATTCCTTTGCAGAACGCATCTCAGTCTCTTCCGGCCGACCGATTAATGTGATGACGTCCCCGACTATTCCTGTTGCAATTCTTGGGTCGCCGTAGACCTCAATGATATAGTCAATAAGATATTGAATGACTACCTGCTTCTCCGATTTTGGCAATCCAGCCCAAATCCGCCAATTGTCATCAGGATCCTTCACTGGAATCTTGAGCTGTTCAAAGACGCCGTAACACGCTGCCTCATTTCCGGTAATTCCCGGTAGATATGGTTCTGTGGCATATTCAAGCAAATAGGGCAGAGGCCTCGTATTAATGCCAAAGAAGGTGAGGTCCTTTCCTACCTTGATGTATCCCGATTTTTCTGCTAACTGGACAATCTCTTGGTTTATTCCTTGGAATCCTTTGCCGTAATAATCCTGCAGGTCTCCTGTTGCACCTACAACTGCCAATTCTGTGAGGTCCACATTTTCATTAGATAGGGCATATGCTACCAAGAACGCAATCCCTGCTCCAGATATGTCATATCCTCCGTCGAGCTCGTGCCTATTTGGATTGATCTCAATTACTGAATCAACACTTCTCTCCATCTCAAGATCTTCATGCGGCAGATGATGATCAAGCACGATTATTCGTTGCACACTGCTCTTTGCGACGATTGATTCTTGGATTAGCCCCATCTGTCCCGTTCCAAGATCGCTGAAAACCAAGAGGTCCGGCTTGTTTTCTTTGATTAGCTCTTCAACATCGACGATAGTTTCCGAGTTCAGTTGGTGGATGTTTCGCCAAACGACATCCTTGCCCTCTCTCTCCAGCATTTTCACGACAATTGAGAGAGCACTAATTCCATCGGCGTCAATATGCGAAACTGCGAGGACTTTGTTCGAGGCACGAATTGCTCCAACTGCCTCACTAATTCTCTTTTGCATGGAACTTGGTAGTACTGCTAATATTGACACCTTTGTTCTTGTAAGTCTCTTCAAAGCACCAATATAAGTAGGCCTCTCTGGAAGGCTGAGCAATTTCGTCTGCTCACTCGGCTCCGCGCATCACTCTTGAAAGGGCTAGAAATATCACCAAAAAAACACTGGCCACAGCTGCCAATGCCTTTGCTACCTTTTGCCAGTTAGTCAATGGGACTTCAAAATCTCGAAGCTCATTTGTGACCCGTTTGAGATAGACTCTAGTTTCTGTGTAGAGCGCTTCTTGGTCATCAATTCTGGTTGAATACTCAGACCAGCTCTGGTAAAAAGGTGCTTCAGGATTTGTCTGGAGCCATTCATACCAGGCCGCCAGTATCTTCTCTCTGTGCGGTTCAGGGAACTGTTCAATGCTTTTTCTTACGCTGTTTTCCCAGTCGTTAGGCAACATCAATTCGCACCCCTTTATTCCCGGCAAAGGGATAGTTCAATCTCGTGGGGACTGCTATTAAGTATTCACCAGATTTGGTCCACTTTTAAAGGGTGATAAAGCTGTAGTTCTGGAAGCGCGCGCATCTCAAAATGCGCATTTCATCGTACTTTAGCCACTTCCTTTTGCCAGTCCTTGAGGTCATTCCTGAGTTTCTGAACGTCGGATGGATTGATAGGATCAACTCTCCCGTATGTCTTTAGGATTCTCACCCATCTCTGCATTTTCACAACAAGCTGGCCTAGTCCACCTCTTTGCTCGAGAGTGCTTGCTGCTTGAGCTATTTTGATAGACAAGTCGCTGGCAATGACTCCTTCTCGAACCTGCGAATCCAGAGTATCAAGTACTGCGTGCAGACTTGAAACAGCTCCTTTCTGTTGAAGGGTTGCAGCTTCTGCGGGTCTCGCCAGACCAGAAGCGGATACATTCTCTATCTTTGCCAAGAGTTCGTCGAGCTTTTCACTATTGGATGCAACTGCTAGCGAAATCTCGGAGTTGGAGTCCTGGACCTCCGTTATTTTGGAGAGGACATCGATCATTCTGTTAAGCATCTGTGTGAGCCTATCGATTGCTCCATTGATTTCAGTTAGCTTGGCTCTAACATACGTATCATCGTCACTCATTCGCATCCCTTCTGCTATATTGGTCGTTCGGGATTATCGTCGGTATGGTGGTGATTGAAGGGCTCATCACATTAAGCTTTCTGTGGTGCAAGTGAAAGCAGTACCTAACTTAAGACCTTTATAGGACAATTTGCTCAGACACTCTAATAACCGCATCTTTCTGGAGGCTGCAACTATTGTACGTTGTGAATTATGAAGAACGTGAACAAACTGAAGTTCCATTGCCGGGAGTTACCAACACAACGATGCGTTGGCTAATTGGGAAACGTACAGGTGCTAGGACATATGCTATGAGACTCTTTGAGATGCAGCCTGGAGGCATAATCCCAATTCACTCTCATGGTGAAGAACATGAGATATTCATTCTGAGTGGGGAAGCCAAAGTGTTGGGAGAAAGCAACAAAGATGTGGCGAAGAAAGACGATGTGGTCTTCATTCCGCCAAATCATCCTCATGGCTATGATAACACACAGGGAACAGAGGTATTCAGTTTCATCTGTGTTATTCCATTGCGAGATGAAAAATAGAAGGCTGTTGAGCCTATGAGTCACATTCTTTTACTGGCTAATTGAAACAGTTGATGTGTCCAGGATGAATATTCGTGAGAAGAATCTATGGCTATTTGATGTGGACAATACCCTCATTCGGGATATCGACCATCCCGAAGTCTTCGAAGATGCATTGAGTCTTTGGAATGCCTTAAGGGAAAAACGAAAGACGATTGCCATCCTCACAAATGTAGGGCGTCAATCTTCTCGACAGATTCACGATGTATTGGATTCAGTCGGATTTGGGATTGAGCTCGAGAAGACCTTCAGCGCTGGCGCAGCAGCAGCGGCTTACGTACATAATCGGTCACCTGGTGCGCGATGTTTCGTAATCAGCGAGGGTGGAGCCACCGAGGACTTCGTGGCAAGAGGTCTGAATGTGACCAACAATCCGCCAATTGAATTTGTGGCTGTCGCAGCAGATCGAGGTCTCACTTATGCAGAACTCAACTTTGCAACGAAGATGGTTCGAGAAGGTGCACAACTCATCTGCATCAGTGGCAGTTACGATTATGGGGGCGTCTATCTTGGAACCGAGGATGTCTATATTGGAGAGCTGTCGATTGTAGCAGCCATTGAACATGCCACTGGTGTCACCTCCGTTGTTGTTGGAAAGCCATTGCCTGAGATATTCACAGAAACGATGACCATCCTTGGCTTTAAAGCCGATGAAGCCGTGATGGTGGGTGATAATCCAGCTTCAGACGTAGCAGGTGGCAATGCCGCTGGAATGACCACAATTCTTGTGAAGCGCAATCCGGATGATGTTGTTCAATTTGATTCCCAAGGGTATGACCAGAAGCCCGATATTGAAGTAGACAGCCTGGAAGATGTCATCAAGTTCTTGTAGACTACTTCTTCTTTGAACTCCTTCTCTTTGAGGATTTTGACTTCTTTGCTACCGTCTTTTTCACTAATTCTTTAGACCAATCATGCATCTTTGGAACTATGCCTTGAGCTTCCTCATGAACCATCCTGCCAGCGATTTCAAAAAGATCCGTGATATTCGAACCGTCGAGGGCACTTGTGAGAACATAGGGGCCTTTTATCCTCTTGGCATATTTGCTTATGTCCTCCTCCTTAACACGATGCGGTTTCTTGTCCACCTTATTGGCGACAACCACTACTGGGACTCTTCCGCCAATATTCTCATCTGCTTCGTTGAGCCATTTTGGCAATTGATTGAAGGTTCGCTTTTGAGTGATGTCGCACATGAGTACGAGCCCCGTAGCCCCATCATAGAACGACTTGCGTAATTCTTTGAAGACATCTTGGCCTGCCATGTCCCATAGAATCAGCTTTATTGTCGCTTTATTCTTGCCCTTCCCCAAGGCTAGCGTGCGACTAGAATGCTGGACCCCGACTGTTGATTTGTAGTCATGTCTGAACCAACCATGAGCCCATCGATTCACAGTGCTAGTCTTTCCTACGCTTTCAGCTCCAATGATGCATATTTTGTAGACATACTTGGATCTGATTATGGTGGGCTCCATCGTATCAATTCATCTCGCTATGTAGTGCGAAAGAGGATTTGAGGCATAAGGTTTGTGGCTTCCGGGGCGTCCAATTACACGCAAGACTCAAAGGACGCAGAAGCTTTTCTGATTTCGGTGAGCATGAGCCTCCTACCCAGACTAAGTTTTGAGGTTGATCGAGATGAGCTCAGCGTCTGGATGGCAAAGCTGAGCAACCTAAAGCTTGGAAAATCCAGCAAGGAGTTTGAGGTCTATGAACAGGATATCTTCAATGAGATTCGATCTCAGGATGACCTGGAAAGCATGAAGGACGACGCCCTGTTTCGATCCTATAGAGACCTCTATTGGACATTCGGCATGGATCCAACGAAGCTGCGTGTTTCTAGTGAAGCATTAAGGCGACGTATTCTGCGCGGGTTGAATCTCTGGAGAATCTCCGATTTGGTTGATGTGGCGAATTTGGCGTCAGCTTATCATAAGCTCCCAATCGGGCTTGTCGATGATGCAAAGCGAGAAGGGGCGTTGAGAGTCAGGACAGCCAGGAAGGGTGAGGAGTTTGTTAGAATAGGTGGCAAATCTATTCAGTGTCGAGGAAGAGAGATTGTTCTTGCTGACGATGAGAAAATAATCTGTTTCGGGTATGCGACGCATGATTCGGAACTAACCAAAGTTGCTCCTGAGACCAAAGATGTCCTCCTTCTTGTCTATGGTGCTCAAGCTGTTACAAAGCAAATAATGGAGTCGGCAATCAAAACTACACTAGATTTGATTGACCGCTGGGTCGATTGCTCTATGGTTGACCATCGCATCTTCAGAATTGAATGAGTCGAACTGCACCTAGAACTGTAGGAACGGCTCTCCTAAGACGATTCGCTCAAGCAGGCTAGTCTTGGATGCTTTCTTCACGATCTCTTCGAATCTCTTCTTAAGGCGTGCCTCATCAACGTATTCTGGCTGTTTGATGCCCATGGCTTTTATAACCTGCATCATCACGAAATCAAAGTCGTAGATGATGAATTCGATTTTCTTTGTCTTGCCACGCTTCGTGACTTCTTTCTTGAGCTTCCTTGCCAGACCTTGTTTGATTGCAGCCCTGGTTTCTTTGAGGTAATAGGTCAGCGCCTTCTCATAGTTCAACTCGCCTACCTTGACCAGCTCTTTGAGGAATGGCAGGCCAAATGCAGTCTTGGCAACCTTTTCGATTTTCGCCACAAATCCGTTCATGAGGTCCTCATACGAAACCATTCCCGCTTGTCCTCTTGTGTCAAACACCTTCTCATCATTCTTGGCGCTCTTGAACTTGGCCTTCTTGGCAGCCAACTCCTGTTCCAGACGTTTCCGCTCTTCCTCTTCCTTCTTCAGACGTTCAGCTTCTGCCTTGGCCTTCTCGGCTTCCTTGCGTTTTCTTTCTTGTTCAGCTTTTCTTTCAGCAGCCTTTTTCTCTCGCTCCTTTCGCTCTTCCTCTTCTCTGGCGAGCCGCTCCTGCTCGAGCTTCTTCAAGACCTTCTCCTGTTCTTCCCTCAAGACCGACATGTGTTTCTGAACATCTTTCTCTGTGAGAGTGATATGCTTTGTGAGAAGCCATCTAACACCAATATGATTGACCTTTGGTTTGTGGTCCGCAGAGGAGAAGATGAAATTCGCAGTCTGTTGACCAGGCAAGGCGCCTATAATCTCTTCAGATTCCTTTTCACCAGCGATTGGCTCTAGGATTCTCTCCAAAACCTTTAGCGACTGTTCACTACTGATTCTCCCTGAGGCAATTGAGTTGAACTGCTCAAAGGCTTTGTAGTCAATATCTTTTGGACTCTGCGTAGCAATCAGGCATTCAACTCCATACTTTCTGGCCTGTCTAAACAGGAGCAGGAAGGTTTCTTTTGGGCCAGGTGCACGCATGCCCGCGGGAATGAACGGTGCCGCCTCGTCCTGGAACAGAATCATTCTGGGGTCATCAGTGAATCCTTGACGTAGCATCCAAGAGTAGAGCTGGTTCAGGACTATCGAGATGAAGAAGTGTTTCTCTTCCTCGCTTCTGAGTGTCTTCAGGAAAATTACGTTGATTGGTGTCTTACCATCTACTTTCTTGGTAAGGTGGTCGAAATCAATTTGCCCTTCTTCTTTGAATAGAAGCTGCGATGAACCAACTGTCAATGTTCTGATTCTTGTAGCCAGCGTCTGTCTCTCAGTGAACTTCATATATGGCTCCAAATCAATTCCTATTTCTTCAGTCGGAGCAGTCAGGAGATCTGCCAGTTCTTTTAGATCTTCAACATCTCTTCCGCTCTCCCAGATTGTCCGGAGAAGCTCGTAAAGCACAGCAAAAGACTTGCCCTCCCAAGAACGAGAGAGACCCCCGACTTTGGTTAGCACCTTTGTCAAAGTTCTTGAGCAATTATCTAAAAGCCGAATAATGTCATCTTGGTCGGCTTTCGAATCTGGCAGCTTCAATGGATTGATTGAGATAGCCAGACCCTTGCTACTTGCGGGAGTGTAGACTCGCACAATTACCTTATCCATATACTCCTTTAGCAAGCTATCTGGAACTCCTTTCTCATTCAGCTGCTTAGGATCTCCGGGCAGCATCAGTGATGCAATATCGCCCTGTGGGTCAAATGCGATGACTGGAATTCCCTCGAGAGCTGCCTCCTCGAGGATTACCTTGCTTAGAACTGTCTTTCCCGACCCTGTCGAACCAAAGATTCCCCCATGACGGCGAAGTAGGTCCACAGAAATCTCGAATCTCTTATCCGTTCTCTTACCATCGTTGTCAAGATAGTTGCCGAGCCAGAGCTTCTTGTCTGCCATTTGTTGCCACCTTGGACTACCTAGCGATTCCTCTCAAGGACTGCAGTGAGGTTCCTTTCAGACCCTTATTTCATTTACTGGGAGGCCTATAAGTGTCGTTTGAAACAGAGCTCTTTATTTCCCAGTTGTGATGTTGTCCTCAACTAGCTGTTCAAGAAATGAGGGGCAACAATGACCACCGAATCCGATGAAATAGAGAAAGCTTCTGTTGAATCTAGAGAGGATACAAGAATAGCTCTCGGACTTCAAGCTTTGAAGCATATAAGAACAAGAAGGTCGATTCGGCACTTCACAGGGCAACGAATCCCCGATGACCACCTGGAGCTAATATTAGAAGCAGCTCGCCATGCACCAAGTCCTGAGAATATGCTATCAATCCGCCTTGTAGTAATTCGAGATGATCAGGAAATGAAGGAATTCCTATCCGATATCGCTCAGGAGAACGCTCAGAAAGTCTTCGGGTCATCTCCTTTCGAACTCACAAGCGGACGGAATTGGTACGTGGCGGATGAATTCAGAGCAGCCATCTATTCACGACTGCGTGAGGGCGAGTTATTCAGGTATCCTGAGAAGAGCGACGCTGTCATTATAGTCTGTGCCAGTGATGCCTGGAATGATGCGACCAAGTTGTATCCCAACGAGCTCTTTGGCTCTGTTACAGCTGGAATGGCTGTCCAAAACATGTGGATGGTAGCAACCGCAATGGGCTATGGCTGTGGCTATGAAGCCCTTGTCTGTTCGGATGCTAGGCACACTCAGCTTATCCGCGACAGACTGGGAATTCCCCCTACTTGGACGCCTCTTACCGCATTCTGCATTGGCGTACCAATAACGGCAAGGCCACTTGGACCAAGCAGGCCCCCTCTTGAGAGTCTACTATATCATGAACGGTGGGGATATCCATACAAGAGACTGGCCTTTCGAAATAAGGAGGAGATCTGAAATTGAGTATAAAGAGGATTGCAGTGGTCGGCGCTGGCTTGATGGGCTCGGGAATCACCTATGTTTCCGCAGCATCTGGGTATGATGTGATGATGATGGACATAGACGATGAGGCTGTGGGAAAAGGACTGGATAGGTTGCGCTCCTATGTAGAGTCAGGAGTCAAAAGAGGCAAATTGACGGACTCGGATGCTGAAGGCCTCCTTGGACGTGTGAGGACTACGACAAGTGCAGAAGCTGCAGTAGGTGATGTTGACTTAGTCATCGAGGCGGTCTATGAGAACATGGATGTGAAGAGGGATTTGTTCAGGAGAATGGATGCTGCTGCGGATCAACGCACAATTCTTGCATCTAACACATCATCCCTCAGTATAACTGAGCTTGGCAAAGTTACAGGAAGACCTGAGAAAGTGGTCGGGATGCATTACTTCTCTCCTGTCCCAGCGATGAAGTTGCTTGAGATTGTCATTGGGGATCAAACCAGTGAAGATACGACTAGTACTGCAATAGCAGTAGGTGAAAAGCAAGGTAAAACCACGGTGAAGGCGAAGGACAGTCCTGGGTTTATTGTCAACAGGATAAGAGCAAAACTAGGTAGAGAATGCATTCTAACTTATGAGAGGGGCATTGCAACGCTTAGGGAAATCGATGCAGCTTTGAAGGAGGTGTATGGGGTACCGATGGGACCATTCGAGCTATCAGACTTTGTTGGTCTAGATGTATCAATGGGTACTTCGACTACACTCTATCAGGAATTGGGTGATTGTTTCAAACCTCCTGACACTCTGAAACGCCTTGTAGAAGCTGGTACCCTCGGCAGAAAGACTGGTAGTGGCTTCTATGAATATAGGGAGGGCAAGGAGTCTGAGCGCGAAGAACCAAAGGGTGTCGATCCAGAATGGCTCACTCTGCGCATCATACTCCCCTATCTGAGGGAAGCAATGATTGAGGTCGAAGAGGAGATTGCCACAAAGGAGGACATCAACAAAGCAATGATTCTTGGCACCAATTACAGAGAAGGTCCTTTCGATACAATCGAGCGTCTAGGACTCGACAAGATCCGCGAAGAGATGAAGAAGCTTCACAGTGAGTTTGGCGATTGCTATAGTCTCCCCAGAATGCTTCAATGAATTCTCTCTGGAGGATTGCTGTAATGCCCGATGATGAAGTTCTCTATGATACAACGGAGGCGGTTGCCACAATCACTGTGAATCGACCGGAGAAGTACAATGCATTGAACATGTCGGTCAAGAAGACTCTCTGCACACTGTTCAGACGGGCTGAAGATGACCCCTCTGTGAGAGCGGTCATTCTCACTGGCATAGGCGAGAAAGCCTTCATTTCTGGTGCGGACATCAATGACTTCGTCGGCAAGGACTCGAAGACTATCCGACCTGTTGTTGAGGCCAGCCGTGACATTTCCCGATTTATTGACTCCATGAGGAAACCAGTAATCGCGGCAGTGAATGGATATGCTCTCGGAGGGGGATGTGAGCTTGCAATGGCATGTGACATCAGATACGCCTCTGCAAATGCTAGATTTGGCCTTCCCGAGATAAACTTGGGAACATTGCCGGGTAATGGTGGTACTGCACGTCTTCCTAGAATCGTTGGCCTTGGAATCGCCAAAGAACTTATCCTGACCGGAGGGATGATCCCGGCAGAAGAGGCACTCAGAATAGGACTAGTGAATGAGGTATTTGATTCAGTAGAAATACTCAGGGAGCGTACTAGAGATCTTGCCACAGCAATTGCGAGCAAACCCGGAGTTGCTGTTGGACTCGCAAATCAGTCAATAAGCAATGCTTGGCAAACGCCGCTCCATGAGCACTTGGCGCATGAACTTGATGCTTTTTGTCAGACATTTGATACGCAAGATATTCGGGAGGGTGTCGCAGCATTTCTTGAGAAGCGTGAACCCAAGTTCAAACACAAGTAGTCAGCACAAATGACTGAGGTTTCAAAACATAGGAAGGGGATGGAGGCCAATCCATCCCGTTATAGAACTACTCCTGGCCGACTGGCTCATACCTGCGTCCAAGAAACGCTACGATAAGTACTACCAGCACCAAGGCAAAGAGGCCTAGAGAACCTGCAGCCCATTCGTATGAATTAGTTGCGTCCCAGATTATGTCAAGACCAACCTTGACACCTGCCATTATCGCACCAAGCAGCAGGGAAACCAGCATGAAGCGAGCTGTCATCTCCTTGACCTGCCCCATTTCACCGGCTTCTGTTATCTCTCCACTGAAGAAGACGAATATGAACAGGAAAATATAGGCAATGACAATCATTGCTCCCATGTCAAACAGATTCCTCCGGTAAATCACGCCCTCGTCAAGTAGCCCTAATATGAGGATGGTTGCAATAGCCATGAGGAACACAAACATGTTGCTTACAAGTTTGTCTTCCGGATGAACAAATCCTGTGCGTTCTGTGAACGTGTTCACAGCACTCGCAAGAATGACAATTCCCAAAAGCACTGCACCAACAACCCATGCATAGAATGGATATGCAGTACCTGTTTGACCAAGTCCCTCAAGCAGATACTTGAGGATGGCTGAAAAGGCAAGAATGGCAATGCCGATACCAGCCATAATGTTGCTTATGGTAGTAATTCTGACCATGTTGAATCTCCCCGTTAGGAGTGACTAGGCCAAGTGTATACTGGCTTCTAATTAACTCTTGCTCAATCATTGCTGGTCGGCGCTATGAGCATCAACACCGTAAGCTTCTGGCATGAAGTACGTACCAATGCAAGCAATTCCAATTAGAACTGCTACAAGAAGTGCAAGTCCCATTAGCCCGAATGTTGAGTAGGCATAGGCACCTGTGGCTGGTCCAATGATCATTCCTGACCCGAAGAAGATGCTATACACACCCATGGTGCTGCCTCTAGCCTCTTCATGTGATACGTCAGTCAAGTACGCCATCGCAGCCGGCGGGAATGCACCTGCGATGAATCCAAAAGCTGGCAAGAGAGGCCAAACTGCCCAGAGATTGGCAATTCCACCCTCTCCCGCGCCTCCGACAAGGAGATAGGCCAGAACCCCGAAGCCAATCAATCCAGTGACGATGAACGGCCTTCGTTTTCTTACATAGTCAGACAGATGTCCCATGATGATGATTCCAAGTACAAGCGAAACGGCGAGCATCCCAAAGAGAATCAACATCTCTGTGTTTGACAATGAGAAATGCTCTTCAATGATTCTCTCAACATTGGCAATGAGAAGACCATACAAAGAGATGATTGGTACATAGACCGGTAACATCAACTGGATTCTTCTGTCAGCAGCAACCATTTTCAGTAGCTCTGTCATCTTAGCCTCGGTCTGCACGATCTTGCGTGTTTCTTGCAATGCGAAGTAGCCGATTACTCCACTTCCGGTAGCTGCTGCAGCTGCCATCAATAGAATCAGCATTGCTTCGTAGCCAAACTGCAGGAGGATTATCCCCAGACCATATCCTCCAGCAAGTCCCATGAGCGTTGAGAGGTCATAGTATCCCATAAGCCGCGCTCTGTTATCTTCGGCAGAGGCATCAGCAATCATTGAGAGAGATGTCGTCACTTGCGAAGCCGCACCAAGCCCAAAGATTGCTGCGAATGGCAATAGAACTGCGGCACTTGGAGCTATCGAGAACAGAAATGCAGCAGCTCCGGTTATAAAGAGGCTAGCAATCAATATCGGCTTCCTTCCAATCTTGTCGCTATATGATCCAAAGAAAGAAACTGTGGCTAATTCTGTTACAGGATATACGATGAGCACCGCTGCAACATCCCATTCTGTTAAGCCCCCCAAGTATGATTGGCTCTGAATCACGGCAATTGTGACATAGAACGATGCGCGCATAATTATCGTTACGAGGTACAATGCGATCAAGGTCAGTCGATGTTCCGATGCTCTCAGGCCCAAGTTCGTGCCTCCGTTGATTCCGGATGTTTCTGAAGCTAGCTTATAAGATAGCTAGTTGTGTACATCAGCCATGGGCGTCGGAAAAATCCCGGAGGAGCGAGGCTCACCAGAATTCGTCTATCTCTCATTCTACAGACTCAAGACAATGAGTGATGAAGAGAAGAAAGACTGGTTTAGAAGATGGGCAGATATCCGTAGCAAGCTTCCTCAAGGAATCAAGATAGTCACTGAAGCTGGTCACGCATTTGGAACGGAGTATACAGGATTCACTGTATATGAAGGGCCAATCAACAAGTTCGAGGAGTTGATGTCCATCCTCAGGCGCCACACCGGAGATGTTGTTGAAAAGACAAAGACCATCATTGGGAGCAAGGGCCTAGCTTTGCCCACTGACAAATTCCAGAGGATTTTGGAAAGCCGACCTATTGACTGATCTTGGAAACCGGAGTGATTCTAGGAGTATCTGGAGGCTCACTATGTCCTACACGATTTCGAGGAAGACTGCCATCATTCTCTTTGTGGCTGCAATCGTTGGTGCAGCTCTGTTCTTTGCAGCCCCCTCTGAGATTCAACCCGGTGATTACGATGTACTTCTAGTTGTGGATGCTCCTGAAGATAGAGTCGAGTACACGTTTAATGTTTCATTTACCTTGGATGGTGACACCTCCGACTCCACCTATTTCGTGACAGGTGCTTATACGAATCTGTCAGTATCTGTGACCACACAGATCCCAATCGCACCTACGAGCAAGCTGTCCGTGGTAGTTGAGGCTGAGGGCAGTCCAATAAATGCCCACATGATTCATCTGGTCTTGTCCAATAATGAGGGTTTCATTGAAACTGTGAGGTGTTCACGGCAATCTGGTCAAGTATTCCATCTTGAATATCAACCACTTGTTCGATCGCAAAATGCTGTAATGATTCTGGGAGTTGTTGCGATACTATGGTTCACTGAGGGCATCAGTCTTATAGCAACCTCTCTACTAATCCCTATCCTAATCGTTCTATCTGATATACGTACACCTAGTGCTGCTCTTGCACCTTTCTTTGATCCAGCTGTGGCACTTATCTTTGGAGGTTTCTTGATAGGCAGAGCTCTGACGAAGTATGAACTGGACAAGCGACTGGCTCTTCTCATCCTTTCAAAAGGAGAGGGCACAGGCTCCGGATTGCTCTTTACAGTCATGGCTATAACTGCCTTCCTATCCATGTGGATAAGCAACACCGCTTCAGCCGCAATCATGATTCCAATAGCACTCGCAGTCATATCTCGAATTCGGAACATGGAAGTTCAAGAGAAATACGGGAAAGCGCTGGTCCTAGGAGTAGCATATTCTGCCACGCTCGGAGGCGTGGCAAGTCTAGTGGGGTCTCCACCAAATCCACTTGCAGCTACGTACATCACGTCTTTTCTGGGCGTTGAGTTCTCATTCATGAGCTGGCTACCCTTTGGAGTGCCTGTTGTTCTCATCATGCTTCCGCTCATATGGCAATGGATACTCTTCAGATTCAAAGTACCGAGGGCTATTGACGAGATTCTTGATTTGAAGGATGTTTCACTCAAGGAGTATCTCAAACTCGGCCCTCTATCAACACAACAAAAGCTAGTCGTTGTGGTATTTGCCAGTGTTGTCACTCTATGGCTCACAGAGAAGATTCCTGACTTTGTGGCATCTTTTATCGGATGGGGCGGACATGGCATCCACAGTTCAATAGTTGCTCTAATAGGCGGTCTATCGCTACTCATTCTTCGCCTCTTGGATGAGAAAGATGTTTCATCTGAGATCAACTGGGGGTCATTGATGATATTGGGAAGCGGCATTGCGTTGGGAGGCGCTATGATAGATACAGGCCTATCGACATTTCTTGCTAGTCAGATGAGTGGCCTTCTGGTTTTGCCCCCGACACTGGTTATAGTCACTGTAGGCGGCATAGCAGTGCTTGTGACAATGGTCGCATCAAACACTGGAGCGGCAGTGATTCTCATTCCAATAGCTATACCCTTGGCCACGGGATTGGAGATTGACCCAATCCTGATTACAATGATCATCGCAATCGCAGTATCAATGGACTTCGCCCTTCCGACAGGAACGCCTCCGTCCACAATTGCTTACAGTACTGGAAAGGTGGAGATGAGAGAGATGATTACTGCAGGTCTAGTGGTAGACTTAATGGCTGTTCTAATCATCACAATCCTTGTTGTATGGCTCTGGGGTATATTCGGGCTTGTTCTCTTCTGATTGGTGGTACAATTGACAAATTCACGGCAGGTTTAAATCGAGAGAACCGCCCACCACCAATTCGTGACGAAGGATGAATTGGTTGGCGAAGCTAATCTCTGGAACGGCTGATGAGTACTCCCACGCAAAGCTTGTCAAATATGGAATTGGGACTCATCCTGGCCCTCGTGCAAAGATTGCATTGAGCAAGGGCAGGATAACATTCAAGGCCGACCTTGATTACGAGAAAATATTCATGCGGGCGTACATAAAAGGTGCACCAGAAGGCAGTCATAAAATCAAAGGTATTGTGAGAAGCTACACTGATCGTACTGCAGAATTCGACCAGATAATGATGCCTTTGTCCTGGAAACGCTCTAAGGGAAAACTGGCTAGCATATATAATGCCAAGCTAGATGAGGTGGCGCCTCTCGAGCATATCCGTGATTTGATTGATGTTGATGGACCTACAACTTTCTTCCTCGTATCATTGAATCCACGAGATGGCACAAAGCCATGGAAGCTTACCACAAAGACCTCATTTCCAAAAGGAGGAGCTCCAGGAGAAGATGACGATGAGGAGGAAGGCGCGAAGGAGAAAGATCCTGTCTTCACTAAGGGTGCTCTAGGAAATACTCCAGAAATCCTAGATTATGTAGTTGGGGAAGTCATACCCGATTTCAAAGGTCAGGTAAGTCCCAATAACAAGAAGATCTCGGTCGCCAATACAATTGTCATTGAGGATATCATACCTCCTGATGATCCTGGTCTTTCCTTCGCCGAGAAGAGGAGGCTCGCAAAGAAACGTGGCAAAATCATACGAAAAGTCACTATCGATGATGAGGAACATGTAAACGAGGTCGACTTCCTTGTTTGAGCGATTGACCGTGACCTTTTTATTGTCACACCCATCGGCGGAGGCGAAAACGTACAGAGAGAGGTCGGACTAATGCTGCAGGCTGCACTATCAAATCTACTCATGGTTTCCTTGATACTCATCATCTTCGGGGTCTTCGCTTTCGGTTGGCTTGTCGTACACGTGGAACACAGCCGACACCGTTCGACCTTTAAAATTGCACTTGCACTAATTTTGGGCGCAATTCTGATAGGGTTTGGTCTTCATTTCTTCCTAATAGCCTCTGGGCTTTAGTCCATCGATTAGACGTTTCGATGCGTATGATTTCATTCGCTATTTGAGAATCTATTGGTCCGCATAACACATATTTGGCCTCTTCCTGAGTTCTCACTGTTAGACCATCCACCTAACCATGCAAATCGCCTGATAGAGGAGTTCTCAATTGCTACAAGATCCTGATCTCGAGAAACTTGCAGTAGAATCACGCCAGAGATTGGTTCAGGAGTTTGCAGAGACTCATGCGGATCTTCGTGAGCGGTCACGTAGGATCCCCACAAGCGAGGCTCAGCAACTTGCAGACAATCTGTCCTGTCCTTTTCAGATAGCAACTCTTGCCTATCTCATCGACATGGATGGCATTTTAGGTGCAAGAGAAGCTGTGAATCTATTCTCAGCAGAGCTTGAGCGGCTTGCAGCTGTTGGTGAGGAAGTTCCCAACCTGCCTGGAAATGTTATGGAGTTTGCCCTTGCGGAAGGACGATGGATCGAGTATATCTATGGCAAGTTCATCAGGGAAATGGAAGTAAGAGTTCGGGAGTTGGCAAATGCAGAGGGATTCTTAGAAGAGGAATCACCTGCGGTGGAAAAAGCAGTTGCGCTCATATTGTCGCGTAGCAAGGTAGCTGAAACATTCGTCGCTCCTCTTGTGGAGGCATGGCTGAGCGAACATAAGAAGTCCACCAGTGAAGATATGTTGATGCTGGTTGGTCCCGCCCTTACAAAATGGAAAAAGAGCACGCTCAAAGGAAAACTGTCACATCTACAAAGACGTAGTCAAGCATTCTTCAGGAAGCTTGGTGTGATTCTCTCTTCAGACACCTCAGAGTCTGCCACAGTCGATCTCTGGACAAAGAGGTTGAATGAATTGGTTGAGGCGTTGGGAAAACCGCTCAATCAGATGTCTGTCAAAGCAGCTGCACATCTTCTGGTGCATATCGCGCCAAGAAAAATCGGTAGAGGCGACAAGTCTGCCTATGTCGCTGTGAGTGCGGCATCGACTAGGGGCAACAAAGCTGAACCAGATCTCAGTTCTCCTTTTGACTTCTTGGAACGAGATGCTCTTCTAGCCAAGAGGCGACCCTCAGAAGACCGGAATCAATTCTTGAGGGACCGGATTGGACGCGTTCTTCGATTTCTGCAACATCAGGGAAGCACGGTGTCCGAAGGAGTTGAGCATGTGCTAAAGGAACTTGAAGATCGATTACACCTGAAAGCTGTCCCTATGGACGAAATCGTAGAAAAATGCCAAGCAGAGCTCGCCAATGTTTCGGTAGACATGCAGGAGGAAGTCGCTGTCAAGCAGGTACTCAACTACATCACCATTTACGCATACGGGGAGATGCCACCATCATGACTAATGAGGCGTTGTACTGGCTTCTGGATGTCGAGGCCTATGATTTCAATGTCGGGGTTCTAAAGGGCACCGATCTGAAAGGGAAGGCTCTCATGGTTTCCCGTCAGCTATGGTCTGTGATTCGTGAGGACAAGGTGCTGTCTGTGTTGATAGGGCCTGGAATTTTCAAAGGGACTGCAGTCAACGGTAACATTCGTGTTGATGTCGTAGAGAAACTTGGCGCTCTTATTTTTGACCCAACTCAGATGAGGTATGACGAACCCGTACCGACAGTTGATATCATCAATCCGGAAGTCATTGACCCTCTTGGAGCCAAGAAACGGGAGGAGATAGTTACTATCATACGCAAACTTGTTGTTGAGAAGGGAAATGTCATGGCCGCAGACCTTCTCGCCAAGGTTGAGCAGAGAGGGAGCGTTCCTCAGACAGCACATTATGATGAAATGATACGAAAAATCGATGTTTCGCATGTTTCTGGTGTACAGCGGGCCAGGTTCATCCTGGCTGGCACCAATAGCCCGATGTATAGACCCTTTGCAGATTCTTTCCAGAAGCGAGGCTATATCCAGGCCGATCGTCTAAAAGTAATGGCAACACCATTTCTGAAGTTCAGCAGCTTTGTTGACATCGAGATCATGTCTGATTGGATGATTGTTGAGAAAGCGGGTATCGATAGTAAAACAGGGATCGAAGCGATAAGAGATGAGTACGACGCAACCTTTCTGCAAGTGAAGGAGAATGAGCAAGCATTCATTTTCGAAGCGTGATTACACCGAAAGAGTCTTTGATGCATCATCAACCCATAGATTCGAGGACTCCCAATTGGAAGTAGCAGATGCGGACATTCAGAAGCAGCTTGCTAAGCCCTACACCATTCTATTCCGTGCTGGCAAGCAAGATATGACTACTCGACTTGAGGTGTTCTCAGATGTTCTATTGGATAGACAAAGAGCTAAGCTTACAGGATTGATTGAGTATGGCTACAAAGAATCGGGCCTTTTGGAAATCAAGCGGTTCTGGTTTGTCAAGTATAACAAGCCTGTTTACTACCAGCCAAAGGAAGCGCATGAGATTATCAGGAAAGCAAAGAACATAATCGTTCCCCGCTCTCAAAAGCCTGCCTTCACGAAGGACCTCACAGCCTTGGTAAAGCGGCTCGATGCATCCAAGCTTCGTATCATTCCTGTTTGCGAGAGCTGTGTGCGGGACAATAGGCTCACGATTCTGACTCGCCGCAACGCAGTGAAGGTCTCTGAAACTGAGGTGTCTTGTGCGACCTGTGCCAGAACAGATCTGCGAACCGACCTGAAGAGTATGGGGGTTAATTTGTCGAAGGTTATGATTCAGCATCTTGAGAGACAGCTCTCGAATGTGAAGTCAGTACCTAGGTTACTTGAGGTGCTTTCACCAAACTTCGATCCTGCAAGAGAAACTGACCTGACTCTCTTTGATCAGATTTCTGGTGAGGAAATTGGAGAGGGTCGCAAGATTGACTCACTGCCCATTCCTCCTGAATTGGCCAAAGTCATTACATCTGAGGGTTTAGAGCGACTCTTGCCAGTTCAGGAACTAGTAATTGATGCTGGCCTTCTGAAAGGGGAAAGTCTCTTGATTGTTTCTTCCACCTCCTCTGGAAAGACACTCCTCGCCGAACTAGCAGGGATTCCGAAAGCATTGCAGAAGAAGAAGATGATTTACCTATCGCCCTTGGTAGCTCTAACCAATGAGAAATACGAGCTATTCAGGAAACGCTACAAGAATCTTGGAGTACGCGTCGGTATTAGGGTAGGCATGTCTCGACTTGATGTCGGAAAAGAAGAGCGTGTAATCGTTGATACCGATGTCACAAAAGCGGACATCATTTGTGCCACGTATGAGGCTCTCGACCTGCTTTTCAGATCAGGAGATACTGGGAAGCTAGGTCAAATTGGAACAGTTGTAGTTGATGAAATTCAAATGCTTGGAGACCCTGAAAGAGGTCCAGAGCTTGATGGGCTCATTTCAAGACTGAGATTTCATGCTCCGAAGGCTCAGATACTTGCATTATCTGCTACTGTGGGCGAGCCGAACCAACTTGGCAAAGAGCTTGGTTTGCGTTTCGTGAATTATACTGGTCGTCCCGTTCCTCTTGAACGACATGTAGTCTTTTCGAGAAGTGATGATGATAAACGCAGAATCATCCAGCGGCTGGTGAAAGAAGAGTTTAGGCATAAGAGCAGTATGGGCAATAAAGGCCAGTCTATCATATTCACTTATTCTAGAAGAAGAGCCCATTCTCTAAGTGATTGGCTGCACGAGCACGGGGTATCAAGCACGATCTATCATGGTGGATTATCGTATTCACACAGACGAAGGATTGAGAGAGCTTACGCCAAGCAGAGGTATGCATGTGTTGTGACTACTGCCGCACTTGGTGCTGGAGTCGACTTACCTGCCTCACAAGTGATTTTTGAATCATTGGCGATGGGTGCAGAATGGCTCTCGACAGCTGAGTTCGAGCAGATGCTCGGTCGTGCAGGCCGTCTAGGCAAACATGACCGCGGCCGTGTATACCTCATCGTTCAGCCAGAAAAGAAATACCATGCAGGCCTCGATGGGTATGAGGATGAAATCGCGGCCAAACTGCTTAATGGAGATATTGAGGCTGTGGAACCATTTGCGGATACTGAAATGTGTGCAGAGCAGATTCTTGCTACGATTTGTTCAACCGGGCTTGTTGATTTGAAGGAAATTGCACGTTCTTATTTGAAGATGCTCTCCTCATCAGTTCCACCCTCAGATGCTCTAAAGCACCTAGTTAAGACCCATATGATTCGAATTGGGCAGGGTGGCGCACATCCCACCAAACTAGGAAGAGCCACTTCGCTTTCATTCCTGACTCCGAGCCAAGGTTATGACATTCAGAAAATGGCTGGTCGATATGATGTGCTGGAGATGGCCATCTCGCTAGAGCCTTTTGAGAATGTATATCTCACAAACAAGCTCCAAGCTGAAGTTAACGCAGCATTCAGAACCTTCATGCCGACTAGGTTATTCTCGGGCATTTTCTCTGATGTCACGAGTCTTAGTGGAAGTCATGGCGCGGCTGGAAGGTTGCCGAAATGGGTGTTTGATGTATTCTCACGATGGATAAGCCAATTCTTCAATTGCAAGTGCAAAGAATATCCTGAATGTGATCATGGCAAGATTGCATTTGGTCGATGGATAGTGGATGAGAGGAAGGGTGGATTGAATCCGTCCGGGATTGCTCGTCTATTAAGAAAGGATTTCGAGCTGTGGGTTTACCCTGGCGATATTTTCTCTTGGCTTGACTCCTTGATTCACAGTCTTAAGGCCGTTCGTAGAATTGCTGAGGTCGCAGGAGAAACTGATATCACCGTGGAAGTCGACAGCCAAATTGCTAGAATTGAGCGTCCTTTGAAATCCACCAAGAATCAGCAGGGAGTGTAAATCTATTTCTTGGGCCTATCTATCTCAAACCGTACTCTGATATTATCAATTGACTCTGGATCCATTGTATCGAGGTTCAAGTCAAGCCAATAGTGAAGGTCTCTTCTGATGGCTTCCTTCTGAGCCAATTCCGGTGGAAGTTCAAGGGGCCTTTCGGTTGCCATTTTGAAATGTGAACACCCGCAGGTGCAAGCGCCATCAAGGACAATGTCAATGTCATCAGTAGTCTTGCCGCAATTCCTACATTGGAAAATCATTGTTGTTTCCCAGAGTTCGTGGGGTCAACTGTCTATGAGCCTTAGTACTCCATGCGTATTACACGCATACTGGGAAAGGGACTACACTTATCTATCACATATTCCCGCTTGATTTTAGGGGCGTGACGAATCAGATGGCAAAATCCTGTGCTGCATGCCGTGCCAAGTCAAAGATTCGATGTGACCGATGCAGGAACGAATTTTGCCACGACCACGCGATTAAGTGTCAGTCATGCGGGACAATCACATGTATCCGAGACCTCAACCACAAGAATGAATGTCCAACTTGTGGAAGGCATCTTGAAATCTGCCCTGAATGTCTCATCAATGGCAAGGTTGTTCGCACAATTGCAGGCTCTGTTTGTCCAGAATGCGGCTGGACCAGCTAGAGAAATCCGATTATCCAGACTAGAATCAAGATGACTCCAATTGCTCCCGCCACAAGCCATCCTCTTTTTCCAAATCCCCACACAATGGGAATCGGTCCAATGAGTATCACGCCTTTACTCTCACGACGAACGTCTTCAGAAGGCGATTCCCTTTGCTTTGTAAGACAACCAGCTAGGACTAGGAGGATGCCTAGTCCTAAGATTAGAAAGCCAAGCAGTTGCAGCGTATTGAATGTTTGAATCACAAGAACCCCCGGCTCAATCTCATATAATCACTGCTCTTGAGCGGCTTTTGTCCTTGTGTCAAGTCTTTCAAAGGGTAGTTTGAATTCCATCCGCTCATAGCCTCCAACTAGCTCGCCTTCGAATGCCCAAAGCGTGACAACATCGTCATAGATTTCGTACTGGAGCATCGTATCTATCTCAATAATCTTAGTGCCGACGGGGAATCTCCAAAGAATCTCAAAGTCGTATGGAGCCTCCTCTTCTTCAAGCCATGTTTCTATCCGATTAATGTCCGGCTTGAATTGAGTGGCGAAATCAATCAGGTATACAACTGACACGACTTCCGAGCTTCCTTTCATAAAGATATCAGCATAGCTGACTTGAGACCTCACTTTCTGCTTGTTAATCTCTACTCTCTCCTTATCCAAAAACCATTGCATGTTGTCAACTAGCTTAACAATCTCATCTCTGAGCAAGTCATCATCACGTATGACTCGTCTATAATACCCCTCCGGATCAAGGTACTCATAGCAGAGACGTTCATGGATTTCTCCCGAGTGTGAAACAGAAAACAAGGAGTCTGCATGAATTGGTTCAACCATCTCTGACATGAATTTCTCCATTTTCCTTCACCTATTCCAGTGGGACTGCATTGAGTCCATCATCAACTAGGTGTCCCGAGAAATGTGATGCATTTCCTGTGTAACAATAGACTACTCTTGGATTGACCTTCTTTGCAAAGCTCATCAAGCCTTTGAAATCGGAGTGAGCACTTAGAGGGAACCCAGTCTTGGTGGAATCACCCAGAGTCCACCCCGAAAGCGAATAATGCTCCATTCTATTGATAATGTCATTTGCCGCACTGTTGCCCAAGACAGTTCGAATGTTGTGTCGCGTATGATGAAAGGAGGAACTGACGATCGCACAACCATCTGAAAGCAGGTTTTTGGCATCTCTATGCCTTAATGAAGTATGACGCAAATCGCTCCCGTGCTTGTTATAGACTTTGCACACCTCTTCGATTCTATGGTTTCCAGTCACAATATTGAATCCTCCCCATTGAAGAAGTGCGATAGCCTCTTGGGCTTTCCCCAGTGAATAAGCTAGGAATACAGGTATTCGCCCATTTTCTATTGATTCGCTTGCCGTGGCCAAGATATCATCATAGATACTCTTGCGGGACGGAAACACCCATTCTGGTGTTCCGTATGTCGCCTCAGTAATCAATACATCTGCTGACACTGGTTTCGCTGCCGTATGGACCATGCTGTCCACAACATTGTAGTCTCCTGTGAAAAGGACGGATAATCCTTCGTCGAACTCCATAAGATACATTGAGGAACCCAAGACATGTCCAGCATTGAGAGCAGTCACAACAACTCCAAGCTGTCCTATCCGCTGGTTATATTCAAGTAATTCCACTCGTCCTACTACCTGATGCCCCCGAGCTCTTAGTGTGTCTACCGTCGCTTTTGTTGCCACAACTCTATGGGCTTTTTCAATACCTTTGAGATGATCAGTATGTCCATGAGTTAGCAGAGTGGTTTCTCCCTTAATCCCAGTATCCAGTGCGAGTCTGACATGACCGTAGTCTAGGATAAAACCATCTGCATGCTTCTTGAGCTTGAGTGTGGACATGAGAGAACCTGCCTCGCTCATCAGCTACAGTCAGAAAAGCGTTTCCCACCGAGTGCGGATGCCAGCTACAGTTGTCTTCTTAGGAGCAATAACTCACTTGCTGATACCTTTCCATTGAATAAATCTGCTATTCTGCCCATCAGCTCCTTCTGTCCAGTTCCTAGAATTGGAACTGCGATCTTGTGTGCTTCAGTTTGCAGGACTCTTTCATGAATAGCATGCGCCAATGTGTCAATATCAATAAGCCTGAAATCTGCAATTATTGGCCAAACCAATGTTATATCATTCGTAATGTCAAGCCCCACAGCAGCTGTTATTCCTGTGTCATCTTCCAGCGTTTGCAGAAGGCCTTTTGCAGATGCCATCTGCCATCCAAGCGTCACAAGAGAGCTATCAACTCCTGAAGTCCTATTCTGTCTCCAAAAGAGATCTCTAACTGCTTCATGGTCATTCGTTGTCTTCCATGTTATCCTGCTGGATTCCTTTGATTGGCTTCCACTCACCTCGATGTCATAACGAAATATCCTCTCCTCTAGACCAAATCCTAGGCTTTCAAGCATTGGCTGCAATCTCTTCTCCAATGCAAAAGCAGCTGGAAATGGCAATTTTGGTTTCTGCTCAGATTTGTCAACAATGGCATCGACGTGATGAATCGTGACACTTCTGAAAAATGGAAGTGAGGATTTCAGGAGCTGGAGCTGAGCAGGTTTCTTCAGAGTCGCTTTGTAATTTGCTGCGACCAGAGCCAAAGCAAGTCTAGTTCTATCTCTGAATATCGCGGTCCCGCCAACTATCTCCTCTTCAATGCTAGAAAGAAAAAACATACTGTCTTCGAGATTTGAGAATCTCTTAGCCATTTCATTATCTAACGGAGATACGTCTCCTATCAATTCTAGCCAGATGCCGAGCTCTCTCCTCGACATCCGTCTAGTGTATAGATTCCTTGAACTCATGGCATAGCACTTGTTATCTTCTTGGCTGGGTCATTTCTTGAAATGAGGAATGATTTCCTCACCTATCTGCTTGATTCCAGCCTTCTTCTTTGGACCAATCGGCGAACCAACTACAAACTGAGTCACACCCACCTTCGATAGATCCTCAATCCGTTTGATACATTGGTTCTTGTTTCCGACAACAGCAAAGGCATCAATCATTTCGTCAGTGATAGCCCCAGGGAGATCCTTGAAGTTCCCTTCCGCTAGGAGTCCCCTTACCTTGTTGCATGCATCCAAATCCAAGTCATGTCGTTCAAGTACAACGTCTGGCGAACCAGCTACGATAAAGGCGACGACAATTTTCGCATCACCCTCCAGAGCAGCCTCTCTTGTATCTCCAATACTGAATGATGCATAGGCAGTGACATCAATCTCTTTGAGGTCTCTACCAGCATCCTCGACGCCTTCCTTAATCTTCTCCATCGCAATTTCGAAATCTTTGGGGTGACTGGCGTTGATGAGGATGCCATCTGCAACTGCAGCTGTCTTCTTCAACATCATTGGGCCCTGTGCGCCAGCATAGATTGGAATCTTGGGTCCCCGTTTCACGGGCTTTCCGTCTTTCATCTTCGGATTGCCATCAGCATCAAGGACTGGTTCCTTCTTGACAATAGCCAGCTTCGCGCTCTTGACTTTGAAGGCTTTACCATCAGCCTTGTATTTGCTGCCTTCTGTGAGCTTTCGCATGTACTCGATTGACTCAACAACAGCCGATACAGGTTTGTCCCACTTAATCCCTAGACCGCTCAGAGTGACCTTGTCTCCTGCACCAATACCTATCACAGCTCGACCATTGCTTAGCTCATTGATTGTAACGGCTGCTGAGGCTGTCAATGCGGGACTAATGTGAAATGGATTAGTGACACCTGGCCCCAACATGATCTTTTCTGTATTGAGAGCAATGGCAGTCAGCGTAGACCAGACGTTTCGGTTGTTATAGTGATCCGTGATCCAAACATTATCAAATCCTGCTTCTTCTGCAAGCTTTGTCCATGTGACCAACTTCTCAATGGGTTTGTCAGGTACGAATTCAATTCCGATTCGCATGTGATGTATCTCCTACAAATCACGGCTTGGAAGCTTCCCAATAGAATAACCTATCGATTTTCTGAAAACTTGGAAGGAGTCGAAATATGTGCTATCATTCTGACAAAGGAATTGTGTTGCACCTGACGAAGGTTAGATTCAGAGCATTCTGCCTTCTTGCTTTCTTTGATGTTGTGATGCTTTGCTTTCCTAGTGGAGTCTATCGAAGGGTTTATTGAGGCGCCTGCAAGTCCATGCAAAGGGAGTGGCTGAAGAGATGCAGTCGTTAGTTCTCACGCGAGATGGCCTTCAGTTAGCTGATACTCCCAGACCCCCCTTAATGCCAGGTAATGTCCGAATTGAAGTTCGCAGTGTTGGTATATGTTCGACGGACATCGCCATTTGGAAGGGAGACTATGAAGTTAATCTACCCCTTGTATTGGGTCATGAAATAGCGGGTGTCATTCATGAAAGCTCAGTGCCTGACCTAAGACAAGGCACAGCAGTGACTACGGAGGTTGATGTCCCGTGCGGGATGTGCTGGTATTGCAGACATGGCAAGCCTGCGCATTGCAGGGAAAAGGAGTTGCTGGGAATTACCACTGATGGTGGGCTTGCTGAGTTCCTCAGCGTACCAGCTGAACTAGTGCATCCACTTCCTGAAGGCATTGATGTTTCCTCAGGGATATTTGTGGAGCCGTTGGCATCAGCCATTGAAACCTACGAAAGAGCTCCCGCTGAACATGATGAGCCAGTCGTTATCATAGGGTGTGGAAAGACTGGCATTCTAACGGCTCAGGTTTATGATGCGTTTGGAGCAAGCGTCATTGTAGTTGACCGAAACCGATGGCGACTCGGCCTTGTGAGGCAACTAGGTATTCAAAATACGGTGAACACCAGCAATCCTGATTGGAAGCAGCGAGTCCTCGACTTGACAACAGATGTCGGACCCAGGATCGCAATTGAATCTACAAGTAATCCCGCAGGCATAAGAATGGCCTTAGATATCATTCGGGATGGAGGGATTATTGGACTGAAGAGCATTCATGGTGAGAAACTCAGCTTCAATCCATCCGAACTCGTGCAACACGAGATTACAATGTTTGGTAACTTCTCAGGTCCATTCAAGAAGGCAGTGGATATGCTGAACAAGGGTCGTATTGAGGTCAAACGACTTGTTACCAGGGAATTCAAACTGGAGGATGGTCCAAAAGCTTTTGAGTTTGCATCTGAGCCAAACACAACGAAAGTCGTCATCAACATATGAGGAGTTCGTGAATGGAACAATTCGATGTCGATTTGCACATACACTCTTTGCATTCAATCGGTGTCAGTAAATCTATGACAATCCCCAGGCTTGCAAAAGGTGCAAAAGAAAAGGGTCTGGATGTGATTGGTACAGGCGATGCCACCCAGCCGCAATGGTTGCATCATTTACGCACCCACCTCAAAGAAAATGATGATGGGCTTTTTCACAATTCAATAAGCTTCATACTCACTGTTGAAATTGAGGATGCAGAATCAATACATCATCTTGTGCTTCTTCGTGACTTTGAAGCTGTTGATCATCTCCGCAGGTTTTTCAAACACTCATCTCCTAACTTGGATCATGAATGGGGCGGTCGTCCTAGAGTCCACTTGAAGGGAGATGAGATAGCTGGTATCGTCCGGGACTGCGAGGGGTTAATCGGCCCTGCCCACGCATTCACACCCTATAGGTCCATCTTCAGAGAAGGTCGATATGACAGTCTAAAGGACTGCTACAAGGAGGAAACCCCATATGTGCGATTCATTGAGCTCGGTTTATCAGCGGACACCGAGGTTGCTGATTGCATACCAGAACTTAGAGACCTCACTTACATCACATCTAGCGATGCTCATTCTCCTTCTCCGGACAAGCTAGGCAGGGAGTTTGTCAGACTATCAATGAACTCTCCAACATTTAATGAGATTCGCCAAGCTATCCTCAGATCCAATAGGAGGAAGCCAATTCTCAATGTAGGGTTCAATCCGCGACTTGGAAAATACTATCTCTCATTTTGTTCGAAGTGTAGACGCACATTGATATTGAGAGAAGGATCCAAACCACCTGAATTTGATGACCTGAACATCTACATCTCATGCTCTGATGCAGAGGATCGCTCCCGACTGTTGAGAGATATTCATCGGCGAAAGGTCAAGTGTCCCTCAGATGGTCGTGCACTTCGACTAGGAGTCAGAGATCGTGCAATGATGATTGGCGAGGGAGTGAGCATTTCCCCATCACATCGCCCTCCATACCTGCATATTCCGCCTCTTCTGGACCTTATGACATCTGCAATGGGTATCAAGTCTAAAGCTTCGAAGAAGCTGCGCGACATGTATTCCGCTTTAAGGGAATCATTTGGGCCAGAAACAACTATCCTCACTGAAACCGCCCTGGAAGAACTGTATGAGGTCAATCAGAAGCTTTCAATGATGATTGGGTCATATCGAGATGGATCGATAGGCTACATCCCCGGCGGAGGTGGACGATATGGAACACTGGTTGCTCCTTGGGAGGATTCTTGATCATGACAGTTGTAAGAGGCGTTATCCGCGAGGTCGGCAGGAGCCAGACAACTCGCATTAGCGCAAGGAGATGGTACGGATCAACAACCATCGTGGTGCAGAATCAAGAAACCGGACAAACGTATGATGTTCGCCTCTCAGCTGGGATAATGGACAAGTGTCGGTTTCTGCCTCGCGTCGGGATGCCAGTCATAATTCACGGATATGTTGAAGAGGCGGAGTTTGGATTGTCAGACTTTGTTGTTTCTAGAGTGACTGACATCAAGAGGGAAGGCGCAGATGTCAAGCGCATCCACAAGTTCGATCAGGACTAGTTCTCTCTGATAACATACGCCGGCTGAAGAATCCATTCTGAGCGACACTTGGGGCATTTTGAAGGACGTTTGGCCGATTTGCGCTTGGCAAATGTATATCCACACTTACCGCAGCTAGCTGGGCGAATGAGCAGTTCTTTGCCTTTGTTTTTCACTGATATGGCAATATGCTCAATGTCTTCATAGACAGTTGCTCGATTCCTAATGTCCAGCACATTGCAAATGTCTTGAGCTGTAAGAGGAATGTCCGTTTGCTCCAAAAGCTCAGAGATTCTCTCTCGTCTAGTAGGCATATCTAGCTCGTTGATAACGAGAGAACGTGATATAGTTTCGGTGTCCTCTCCAAGAGGTCTAAATGTGTTCAATCCTATAACGGATGAGAGAAAGTCCCTACTAATCTTGAGTCTAGTAGAAGGTGAAGATGCTGGCGCAGACGCGTCTCGAAAAGGTTCCTAGTGGAGCCAAGCAGATGTCATATGATGAGCGAGTCTGTTCCAGGTGTATGGGTCACAGGCATCTTTGCGGTATCAATCCATGCCCGCTTCTAATGCGCGCCAAGGCTTTGAGTAGCATCGAGAGTGCTGTTACTGGCTTGGATCTAGCCGGGTCATCGCCTCCATCCGTTTTTGTAGGCGAGCAGGGATACCCGAAAGTCCTAGCTGGCCCTCTCATCCCTCCAATTACAGGGCCGGATGCAGCCATCATGGAGCGTCCTGATTTGTGGCTAGACAAGACTATTGACGAGATTCTCTCTCTCCGTTTCAATCTTGTGAGAACGAAGAAACTAATTCAGGTGAATGCGGCAGCTGATCCGCCAAGAATTCTCTCAGAGACCCAAACACTTGCGCTTTCTGAAACTCCCACATCTTCAGAAGCCACGCTTCTGAAACGACCTAGCTTTACCAGTGTTTTCTCAGACCGAACACTCCCAACTGGGCCATCTGCTCCGCTTCAGCTATTCGTACTTGAGGACAATCCCAAGGTACCCAAAGCCGTGGACAAGGTGACCTCAGACACAGACCTGAAGGCTGTGGGCGGAGTAATGGAGATGTTTGAAGATGGTGTTCACCAGCAACAGATGACTCGCCTCTTATCTGTTGGTCTCTTGGGTGAACAGAGAAATCGTCGGTTGGTACCCACAAAATGGAGTATTACTGCCGTTGATGATATCGTTGGCAAAGCGCTCCACAAGCAAGTCCTTCGCCTGCCATGGATCAATGACTATCTAGTCTTTGTCGATCATGCTCTTGGAAACACTGTTGCGCTCCTCTTTCTGCCAAGTGGGTGGCAATTCGAGGCAATGGAGTCGTGGCTTGGCGGCCTGAACCCTCCAATCATCACTGATAATGAATGGTTTCGAGGAAGAAAGGACTATGCCAGCTCAGTGGTTGGGGCGTATTATGCAACACGACTACCTGCTCTTCAGCATCTCAGAAAGATTCGCAGACAGGCAGGCGTGATAGTCTTTATGGAGATTGACCCACAGTTATGGGTCCCACTAGGAGTCTGGCGTTTCAGGGAAATCGCAAGAAGAGCTCTCCAATCCCAAGCCAAGAAGTTCTCCTCTCTCCATGAAGCAATAGGTGAGATTGGCAAACATTTGAGGAATCCAATTGAGAGATGGCTCAAGGTGAGTAAGCTCTATAGGGAGTTCACAACTCAAACGTTGGTCACAGACTTCATTGAATGAGGCATCTTTTCGGGCAATTTAAGAGATGAGCAGGTGGCCTAGCTATTAGAGGAAGGACACCGTGATATACGAGCGGCTATGCAATCTGTGTGCTCGAATTCCCCCGTTTTCCTCGCTGGGCGCCCGGAGAGAAGATCGAGACCTTGCAAAAGCAGTCAAATTCCTTGAAACAAGGATGCAAGTTAGTACACAGGGTGTCTATGCGGCGTCATATTTCACTTCAACTTCGGTATTGGCCATTTCGCTCGTAGTCTTCATTATTCTTGGCGCAAGCATACTGATAGCTCTGCCAATATCCGCCATCGCATCTGCGATAACATACTACGCCATCGTGTCGTATCCTGTATCAACCATGAACAGCTATAAGCTCAGCTTATCCGAAGAAGCGGACCTCGTCTTCGAGCAATTCATCCTTGTCTTTCAAACGGGAGGCACAATCTTTGATGCAATTGAGATGGTAGCTCTATCCGAACACCCCTTCTTGTCAAAGGTCTTCCAAAACATTATGGTGCAGATTCAAGATGGCACGCCTCCTGAAACTTGCCTGATGGAATTTGCCAAGAATCAGCCCTCTGATGATTTAAGGAGATACATAATGGGCATCCTCTCAGCACTTGAGAAGAAGACTGAACTCCTTGGCCTCCTTTCAGGAGAGTCCTTTGAAGCCGACATGACATTGCGCCAGAAGAATCTGGAGCTTGAGAGCCGTCTTTTGGTTGTAGCAGCACTTGCCACCTACATACCAATAATGCTCACTCTGGCAGTTTCACTCGCGGGACATGCTACCAATCTCATTGTTCTTCTGTTGGCACCGATCCTCATAGGACTCAACTCGCTCTTGAAGACAAGATTCTCGAGTCAGTTCTCTGCGTATTTTGATAGGCCCAATCGCGAGAATGCGTTGTTCCTTCATCAAAGCCATATTGTCGCAGAATATGATGAATTCCTGAACTTCCTCATGCTGTTATCAGAACGTCTGAGGTCCGGCGACACTCTGGAGGTCGCTATCCAAGCTGTCCGCGACGACGTGGCACTGGAGATTCAGAAGCTTATTGATCCTGTCATTAAAGCCATTACATGGGGAGGGAGAAGTATTGAGGAAGCTATGGCTGAAGCAGCTACGATGGCGTTGGGTCAGCGGGTGGCAAATATGATCAAGATGATAACACTGATGTGTGAGGCCTCCGCCACTGATGCAGGAGACCGACTCTCAAGGATTGCTGCTCGTCTAGTGAAGCGGTCAGCCGTTGCAAAGGAACGTGAGTCAATTATCGCGGCTCAGCGTCTCAAGGTCTATCTACTGAGTATCACCAGCTCACTTGTCCTGGGTCTGCTATCCGCGCTCTCTCCATTCCTATACATCGGTTCTTTGCTGACTGAGGGACCAACTTGGAGCGCTGCCGATTTGTCCTTACTGAGCATATTGCCTCTATTTGTCACCTTGCTTATCACGACTGTATCCACGGGCTATCAGAACACAAGCATGGTTGGAGGTAGGCGTCCGATTCTAATGGGCGCGGTTTGCGGCCTTCTTTTCTGGGCAGCTTTCATGCTTTCATCTGCCATTCTGGGGATAGAAATTGTGTGACATAGGTTTTTTAGAAGCGATGCTAAAGTTCGTCTCAGTAAGCAAGAGGTGCAAACCATGCTTCAATTCGGAGTTTTCGACTTCACCCTAGCTGAGATTGTTGCCTACTTCCAGAATGATGTTGTTATCGCTTGGGTGCTGATAGGTTCTGGTGTTCTTGCTGCAGCATGGCTGCTAGAGAATATCACAGATCCTATTCCACTACTCGGAACAATATTTGATGGGCTAGTGGCTATCGGCAGCTATCTGGGCTTTTTCGTAGGCATTCTGGATATGTGTGTAGGTTATGTTGTTTGGGCAGCGAATCCAAACGCAGTGATTGTAGCTGGGCTACTCATTCTCATCGGCTTCGCCTTGAGTATGAGAATGCTCTCTAAATTCCCTATCGCCCTTCTGTTGTCATTAGGCTTAGCTTTGTTCGGGACATTTACGCTGTATGGAGTCCTCGCGCCACATGCGAGCGACCCATTCATCGGCGAATATGTCACACAGATAATCTCCTTGAAATGGATGGCAGTTATAGCCTTCGTTATCTTTGCTGTGGTATACCTTCTTAGCGGTCTTCTGATCAAGTTGATCCAACTTATAGGGAAGGTGTTTGCAGCAACTCCAGTCATTGTCTTGATTGGACTCGCAGCACTGGGCATTGGTATCATCATATTCTATGATGCAACGATTGTTGGACTCGGAATTCCTTGGCCAACGCCATAATATCTTGAGGGGAAATCTTCCCCTCCATTCATCTTTTTTCTCTGGAATGACTCACATAGCCCGAGGGCGTCTTATCTCTCTAATATACAGGAACTTGATTGAGAGATCGGAGTAGAACTTGGCTGCATTGTCGATGCTTTTCTTTGCCTCAGTGATTCCAGAGTACCAATCAGAAACATAGAATCCTTTCTCACCAAGGTCGCCCGATGCTAGTCGCGTGAATCCGTCAGGCACCTCGAATCCCACAGGCACAAACATCGCTACCCTAAACTCACTTTTATTGGTTTCAAGCCAAAGTTCGCAATACGACATTCATTCACAACTCTGCCGAATTTTCCCTGCTTAGAAGATTAAGGTTTGCCTGTGCAAATGTGTCATAGAAAGGCGTCCCAAAGAGTTCAAATAGAAGGAGTCATGTGAAACTAACAAGACCCAGTAGAACCAAATACAATCTATGATAGATGAATGTGTCACAGGGTAGGCGATACGGAGGATAGGCTAAATTGGCACTCAGGTTCGAGCAATCCACACTCATGAAAGAGAAAGCTGCAATCGAGAAAAAAGATGAAGCTAGCCGCACCAAGCAGGAAAAGGAGAGGTTGCAGGAAATCAATGATTTGCTTAAGAAGAAAATTATCAGTGTAACTATGAGTCAAGCGCTGGTGAATCGCATTGATGAGCTTGTTCATGAGACTGTCGGCAGATCTCGAGCTCAACTCATCGAAGATGCAGTGCGATGGTTCTTGGACTATTCCGTTCACAGATGGACTGACTTGGGCCTATATGTATCCGGTTCCAGAGTTGTATTGGAATCGGAAACCATGAATTCATTCTTCTTCTCAAAGCTAACTCCGTCTGATCAATATGAGCTAGGTATAACATCAGGCAGTCAATCAGCAATCGGGGATGTTATTACATTATATCATGGAACTGATCCAACAGAGAAGGAAAGTCGAGGTCTTATTCTCACCCTGCTTCAGAACTTCGGATGGGGCTTTCTAAAAATGCAAAGTGATGATCTTCTTGTCATAACAAGTCCATTCTATCCTGCTCCTTTCATACAAGGATATCTTGAAGCATTGCTAAAGGTCAAGCTAGAACTGGTTGACACTGCAGGGAAAGATACTGCCGCTTTTCGATTCAAGTAGCTCGAGTCTTGCCCATCAGCAGCTTACCATTCTTCACCAAGTTCAAGTATCTCGAACTCTGCATCATATAATCCTGGAATGCTTTCTATAGTGCTTCTAATGGTTGGCTCCTTCTGCCTGATTTCGTCTGCTGCAAAATAGACTTCGTAGACACATCGATTCTCTTCGAAACAGAATCCTGTTGTGAACAGCACTTTGAGGTCATGAGCTTTGAACAGTTGAGTCATAGTCTGCATGAGGGCCGGATTGACCTTCTCGACCTCAAGCCTGACACGTGCTCCACCCTCCTTCATCATCGGAATGAGTCTTATCTCGCCCGATCTCTCAAAATAGATTACCATTGCAGCTTTCATGTCGCCCAGTTCTGGATTGTTGAAGAAGTCATCTGGGAGAGCTATTGCCCGTTTCTTCTTGACATCTGCAATCATACCTTTCGTTAGCCCGGCCACGCCAATCGCCTCTGTCTAGTAACTGGATGAATGCACTGGTGTATTTGAGTCTTCGTCTTGCTTATATCCATGAGTAGAATGAATTCAGAAAGCCATAAATCAGGAGCTGAGGCTGCTGCAATACCAATCTACAAGGAGACCTATGAATCATGGGAAAAGAAGGAAAACTGTACGTATGTGACATCTGTCAGCAGGTAGTAAGAGTAGTGAAATACGGTGTTGGAACCCTCGTTTGCTGTGGTCAACCAATGAGGCTGTTTGAAGAAGACTAGAAGACTGGCCTGCAATACGGTCATTTAGAAGAGGGCTGCTTGATAATCTTTATATGACAAGCTGAATCGGCGACTGCTAGACCTTCTTCGGGTGTGTTTCCATGATAGAGTTCCCAAGCAATGTGATAAAGACTAGGAACCTCCTCAACCTTCGAGCCTATGCAGTTGAGGAATTGCTCGAATATGAGAATCGATTTGAGATGCATCCGACTAAGAAAATGGAAGATACGACAGTCAGGTCCGTTGTTTGGATTCTGAAAGAGCCTCGCGTTGTAGGAATTGCGCTTGTCAAGGATTTAGTTAAAAAGATGGAGGAGTCTCAGGCACAGGAAGGCATCTTGGTAGGGGGTTCTAGATTCACACCAGCTGCAAAGAAGCATGCAATGGATATGAGGGTGGAACTTGTTCTGGGAAACTACGCATCCTTTGATCTGTTCTCACATGAGCTCGTCCCTCCGCATAGTATTGCCGAGGAAGATGAAGTGTCTTTGGTCATGGAGTATTATGGCATAACTCGGGACCAAATTCCTCGAATTCTAAGAAGCGACCCAGCTGTGAAGGTGTTGGGAGCCAAACCTGGACAAGTAGTAAGAATCGAACGAGATAGTGATACTGCTGGAGCAGTCTATTACTACAGATTAGTAGTCACATCCTAGACTCAACACATCTTTCAAACCCTGCAACCTTTTCATAAATCCCTAGTTGGGAATCTTTATAACTCCCGCTTAAAACTGTGTCACAATTTAGGGTGCATTCTCGTGGTTGAATTCCCTATGCTTGTCATGAAGACCAGAGGTCTACTTACGCTGAGAGGATATCATGTGGATGAATTGTTGGAATACGAGAACCGGTATGTCATGCATCCATCAAGGGAATCTGAAGATGTCACCGTTAATTCCGTGGTATGGATTTTCAAGGAACCAAAGGTAGTGGGAGTCGCTGTCGTTAGAGAACTGGTGAAAGATATCGAAGAGGCTCATGCACACGAGGGTATGCTTGTAGGTGGCTCCAGAGTCACACCAGCATCGAAGAAGCTCGCTCGTCAAATGCGGATAGAACTTGTGGAAGGAGGCTATTCATCGTTTGACCTCTTTGGCCACAATCTTGTGCCAAAACATGTGGTCGCAAATGAGGATGAAGTTCAACTTGTCCTTGACCACTATGGTATCACCAAATCACAGCTGCCTCGAATTTATCGGGATGATGCCGCTGTAAAAGTGCTGGGTGCAAAAGCAGGTCAAGTGATTCGAATCCAACGTGCCAGTGATACAGCCGGACTCTCCTATTACTACCGCCTTATTGTTGATCCAGGGCGATGAGATTCAGAAAGCTACTAGGTTCAGTGTCATTCCAGCAAATAACATAACAATGCAGGTAATGAGTGGTAGGAGTATGTTGTCCATCCCCTTTGGGCTAATGGCTTCCACAATGGTTGCAGTGCACGCACCTATAAGCGCTAGCACCATCATTTGAATCCACAAGATATTACCGCCACTTACAAAGACACCATAGTTCACGATGCCAAAGAACCAGAATGCCAATAGCGCGCCCAGAAGGCCAAAGACAAACACTGCGGCGCATCCCTGCAAGCTACGTTTTGACCCAAAGATGACTCGAGTCGAATTCGCTCCATATCGCATGCCTATAGGTGCACCCATCCCGTCTCCAAACATCATAATATGAATGGCAGCTGCTGCGACGAAGTAGAGATTGTCATAGCCTGTGACTGTGAATGCCGCGGTCAAGATAGTAATAGACACGGCATACCATAGAGGACCGCGAACGCTGCCATGCTCAAGATCCTCTGGCCTCGCCATTGCTTCAAAGAATCTACTGAATCGGTCGTGATTGGCAAGAGCTAGCATCGCTACAAATGTGAGAGCAACAAGTGTTGCTACCCATGGATGTGGGTAGTAAGGGACGGTCCATACGGCAATCCCTGCAAATAGATGAACGATTCTCCTCGTGAATTCGGATCCCCAATTCATCTTGCGCCTGGCCAGATCAGCGACTGTAAGTACAATCACTGCATAGATTACTGCAATGAAATAGACTAGAATATCGCCAAACTCGATTGCGAATTCCACTTGCATCGATATACCATCCGAATGTGTTTGCCTTTGAAACATCTGCTTATACTTATCGGCTTGTTTCCTGCCGTTTCTCGACATATGTTGGGCTCTGCCCCGAGTCTGCTTCAATGAGTTCAATTGCGGCTATTACGAGGTCCTCCAGGGCTTTCTTATCCTCTCCTCTCGCCGAGATCCAGACTCTGAGGACGTCGGTAGTCCCATACCTTCTTGGCATTGATTTGATATACACGCCAGGCACCTTCTTCATTGCTCTATCAATATAGGGCGCAAACACGGATTCATCCTTGAATCCAAATTCAACTATCTTCTCAACATACATCTCAGAAACTCGTTCTTCCACCCAAGGCTTTACAGAATTTCCAAAGATGTATTTCAGTTCTGCAGGAACTCCTGGTAGACAGAAGATCGTTGTATCTTTGACCTCAAGCATAACTCCTGGAGCTCCCCCCACGGCATTATCCAGTGGGACTGAACCTTCTGGTATCTTCGCCATCTTCTTTCTTGGTTCAGAAATATCTGAGTCTGCAACGATGCCCTTGTCGCTCAGCATTTTATATTGCCTCTCAACAATTGCCAGAGCATCCTTGTCCTCAATCAATGGTAGACCAAGATGAGATGCAATAGCTTCTAAGGTCATATCGTCATGTGTTGGACCTAAACCGCCAGATGTGATAACCAATTGACAATTCCCGACTAAGAAATCGAGCGCAGCGCCGATTTCCTCTATGACATCTCGAACACCAACTAAGCGGTGGATTTCTGCGGAAAGTGCGGTCAGACGTATTTCCATCCAGTTCGCATTGGTGTCAAGTACTAGTCCATCAAGAACTTCGTTTCCAATTGTGAGAATCCCTGCCTTCACTAGCATCACCTACATTGCAGCATCAGCCATTTCAAGTTCAGTTTCCAATTCCTTCGCGAAGTGCTTCAGTGCTACAAATCTCTTTCTTGCCAGTTCCTTCCCTGGCTCAGTGTTCATACTCTCAACAATCCTCTCCGCCAGTTTCAGAAACTCACTGGTAGCCGCCGAAACCTCATCGAGTAAGAATCCTGGATTTATCTTGATGCCATTAATCATGAAGTGAATCAGTCCAATCGCTCCCAGTTTCACAATCTTATCAGCATCCCAGAGGACTTGGGCTTCGAGTGGCTGAACTGGGTCTTCCAATGTGAGACCCACATGTTTTTCTATTGTATCATAGACTCGTTCAATAATCTCGGACTCTATCCCCTCATCTGCAAGCAGATTCCTTGCCGCCAATGCGCTGGCTTCTCCGTGGTTCGATATCCCCCTAATGCCAGGCTTCGATAGATCATGGAGCCAAGCCGCCAATGTTGTTACCTCGATGTCTGCTCCGCATCTCTTTGCCAAGTATTTGGTTAGCTTGACAACTTCCTTGACATGGTCATATCTGTAGTTATAGAGCGGCTTTGATGATTCTAGTTGAGCATTCCGCCATTCGATAAGCGCAGCTTCATCAGATTCCTTGCGTATAATCTCTGCCAGTTTCAGTTCTAGTCTGTCATTCATTGAAGCTCAGGCATTTATCGGACCGGACAGACTTATGAATCATCGCGAACGCTCATGCTGTGAAATTAGCAACCTTCTATCTTCGCCATTCAATACAGCAGGTTATTTGGCTCATTAATACTCTCGCGTTGACATAGAATTGCCAATGAAATGAGAATTGCTTTTTGCAGGGATATCGGATTCCCGTTGATTATGAACGAAGGATCCTCTGTATCTATGAATTGTAAGAAAACGTGTCAGGCAACATCATTAAAGACTAATCTTACACTAGCAAAGCCTTCAGCATAGTCGGAATTGATGAATGAACCAACTTGACTCAAAAAAGCTCTGATCTTCTCAGGTCTAAAATAATCTCTTCTTTCAACTTGAGATTGATAGCTATGAAGCATCTCAATCTTCTTGTCGACTTCATCATCGCTAACTGGAATGAATACTTGCGGAATAAAGCCGAAACATGTGCCCGGCAGTTGATATGCCCATAAATTGATGCTCAATCTCATGAAAGCTCGAATTGCCTCTTCTCCGACTGTACGATGATCTTGATGGAGGTCTTTACTCCATGGAGCGATAACCAAGTCGGGCTTCATGGTTTCTCTCAGTTTATAGATTTCTTCCTCTATTTCCTGTCGATATTTCGGAAACTCCCTTACTGGGAACTCCAGAATCGTAGGATCATCAATGCCCAGATGGCCAGATGCGGCTTTGCATTCCTTTCGCAGCACATCGATTGGGTACTTCGATGTATCCACGCTCTTTTTGCAATCACTGAAGACAATGGACTTAACCTGAACCCCATTTTCCACAAGCTTGCGGATAGTTGCCCC
>JBHLPF010000017.1:74841-76236 GCA_048939765.1 Promethearchaeota archaeon | reverse complement strand
TCCATAGTGATACTATTACGTATTCGATTCAAGGATGCCTTTTGTTGAGAATTTAAGGAATCAATTAAGAATTGGGATCTTCACAAATCTAGAGCATCTTCTGGGATAAACTTCAATAACAGAATTAGTATATATTGTCATAGTGAATTCGGTGTGGCGTGTAACATCAGTTGCAATTCTACTAGTAATTGTTTCAATACCCTTTCTTGCATATACCACCACTAATCGATTAACTCTTGACGCCGCTATTGCTACTACAGATCATCCGCCAATAGTCATTTCGGATGACTCAAATTTCACTGAACAAGGGTGGCCTGGGGATGGCTCTGTCGCACATCCCTTCATCATTGAGAATATACGGATTTTTACAAACACCTCTTGTATCTCAATTAGCAATACTACTGTATATTTCACCATTAGAAACTGTCAGCTGGAGTCCTATTGGTTTGAAAGCACAGCACTTGGCTACAATGCTATCGAACTCATAAATGTCGAAAACGGTATCATCGAGGACTGTGATATTGATGGGAATGCAGCGTGTGTCCTTTTGGTCGAGTGCGAGAATACTAACATGACTGGCAACGATGTACGGTCACAACAAAGTCAAGGCATCTACGCAATCCGTGTTGATAATTGTGCGTTTTCTAGTAATGTGATGTTGAACTCAGGAATTGATATGATAGACGCAACGAACACAAGTATTGTAGACAATCAAATTACAGACTCTCAATCGACTGGTATGCATCTCAGTAATGCATCCAATTTAAGAATCATTTCAAACTCAATTCACTCAAGCAATAGTCATGGAATGCACCTGGATGAAATATCACAGATTGAGGTGCTACAAAACAATATTGCTGATTCTGGTGCCTATGGCATAACTGCTTTTGCGATGAACTGTAAATTCATTGGAAACATCCTTTCTGACAACTCAGGGTATGGGATTGATTTGGAAGGATCTGGAAATGTGCTTTATGAGAATTACTTTCTAAGAAACGGAGTGTCCAATGCACGCGATCGAGGAACAAATAACACTTGGGATGACTCAAATCAATTAGGCAACTATTGGGATGATTATTTCGGATTTGGCACATACTTGATTGATGGTTCATCAGGACACGAAGACAGATTTCCGAGGACATATCCAGGAATCATACCTCTTCTATATCCTATACTCATAGTATTGATTGTAGGGGCGGCAATACTTGGCTTGTTTTTATTGAGAATGAGGAGAACTTGAACCGTTAATGAGCAAGAAATTCAGAATCAAGAATGAATGTGATGTGACTCATTCACAGACATGCAATGCTATCCTCAAGCACAGGTTGTAGTGCTCGTTCTGGAGGTATTACAGGAAAACAAACGACCTCGGTCAAAGCCAGTCACTCCTATATA
>JBHLPF010000017.1:0-74741 GCA_048939765.1 Promethearchaeota archaeon | reverse complement strand
GCACAGGTTGTAGTGCTCGTTCTGGAGGTATTACAGGAAAACAAACGACCTCGGTCAAAGCCAGTCACTCCTATATAATACGCAAGTCATTGCCATCTCGAAAGCCTAATAAGCAGTCCACAGGCTGGCGTGCCAAATTTGGTGATTCTCTATGAGCTTCGAAATGGCAGCAGAGCCCCGGGTTAAATCACCTGGAAAGGGAGTTCCGCGCCGAGGTCGTGGATTCAGTATTGATGAAATGACGCAGGCAGGACTTAGGATTGAAGAAGCGCGACAAATGGGGCTCATAATAGATGTCAGACGGAAGACGGCTCACGATGAGAACGTGGAGGCTCTAAAGCAGTATATCAAAGACCTAGATGACCTTATTGCTGAGATGACTAAGACAGAAGTGACTGAGCCAAAGCGGACCAAGAAGGATGATAAGGCGGTTAAAGAGCTATCATCTTTGAGAGCCGTTAAGAAGGACGAGGCAGAAGAACTAGTAGCGGCTGGCATCAGGTCACTATCCGATTTGGCATACTGTGAGATTGATAAAGTGGCCAAGAAGACCGGTATTAAGGAAGATAGAATCACATCCATGGTGAAGGCTGCATTAAAGAAGATCTGATGTTGTGTCAGTTCATTGATGGAGGCGATGGAGCTGGAGTACGACCGGCTCATCAAGGCTTTGGAAAACCCAATTGATGTAGGACGACCAGTAATTCTGCCAGACTTTTATGTCGATCATTTTGTCATTGCAGGGCAATTTGATGACTTCATTGAAGGTCTGACAGCATTGGCCAGGCAGGGTGGAGGAAACCTCCTAGGCAACAAGCAGTTCCTACGTCGAGGAGGCAATTCTGTGAACACAGCATCAGCCCTTCTCATGCTTGGTCTGGATCCTGTATTAATCATCACGACAGATGATTATGGTTCAACACTGCTTCCGACACTGGTCAGTTCCGACCTTGACCTGAGTCATGTTCACACTGACGGCAGATTATCCTCAACGGTGTCAATTGAGCTTGAACATGAAGGCAGACGAGTGAATCTCATGGTGAGTGATAGCGGCTCGGCTGCAGAGTTCTCACTCTCCGATTTAACTGAAGAGGACCTGTCAGCAATCCATGCAAGTAATTTGGTCGCTCTTCTCAACCTGAACCACAATCCTGATGCACCCGAACTTGCACATGACCTTTTTGAGATGGTCGGGGCATCCTCCAAGGCCATCAGATTCATGGATGTTGGTGACCCATCAGGCAATTTAGAAATCGTAGAACCGCTGGCCAGAAACGTCTTGGCCCAAGGCATGGTTGACATTGTGAGTCTGAATGAGAATGAAGCTCGTTGGTTTGCATGGGCTATCAGTGGAAAGAACAGCCGTTGGGACCATCTATCCTCTGAACCAGAGGACTGGCTATCTGCTGCGAAGGTCGTTTCATCTGAAACAGGGACAAGGATTGATCTGCATACTCAACATTTCACTGCTTCACTCTTGGAGGACAAACTTACCATGGCTCCTGCATTTGACGTAGTAGGCAGGATTGCTTGCGGGGCCGGAGACGCATGGAATGCCGGGGATATCTATGGCACACTTCAGAACCTGGAGGCCTTCGACCGACTATCACTTGCCAATGCAGTCGCATCACAATACGTTTCTTCTATCGACGCCTCTCACCCTTCTCGCGAAGAAACAATAGATTTCCTCCGTTCCAATCCTCCCCTTGAGTCTCTCGGCGAAAGACTTGTTAACCGTGTTTGATACATTCGAACAACCACAAATGGAAAACAGGTGTGCGTCTTCTTGGAATTAGAGCGTGTTTTGACCAAACTCAAATTCGATGACACTGTCAGCGGATACGCTCTAATCACGAACGATGGTCAGCCATTTCTTTCATTCTCTCTTCCTGATGAGGTTCTTCCACAAATACAAGGTGCTATGCGGATTCATTCAGACTCTTTGAAGATGATGAATGTCATGACAGGAGAAGGCACAGTCATACTGTCTAGAATAGATGGGAATTGGGTACTTGCAGTACTCTTTCTGCCAGACTTGCAGCTTGGAGTGGCTCTTCAGAAGGCAACGGAAGTAATCAATCTAATGAAGAGTGTCAATCTGCCTCCGCCGCCAACACCCGCTATACAACCAGAGCCCCCCCTCCGCGTTCAAATGGAGGAGTCCGCGAGAATTCTGGCTTCAGAAACTGTTATCGAGCCAGCTTTGCCTGAAACAGAGTTGGAGCCAGTAGCTGAAGTTGAACCTGCTGTGGCAGAACCGGAAGTGGAGATTAGACATGGTTGTGTTGTCTTTCGTGGAGAGAAGTATAATGAAACGATGGTTCTTGAATCCGAGCTCAACAAAGAAATCAAAGCCAGATTTGCAAATATCGGAATTGATATCCTGCTGATGGCTGATGAGAAACGGACAATTTTCAAGATTGCTGAGAGTCTTGGCCGTGGAGTCGAAGAAGCGCTTGGAGTAATTCGCTGGTGTGTACCCAGAAAGATAGTTCGAGTGGAGTGTCCTGATACCCAAGAGACTGGCGCCGTCGAGATTGTTGAGCTGCCAATCTTTGAAGGCCAATTGAAGAAAGCAAAGAAAGAACATCGAGATCTTCTGTCTTTGTGCGATGGCAATCGCTCTCTCCAGGAAATTGCCCAAGAACTAGGTATTCCATATTTCCAGGCTCTGCAAAGTATACTTCCCTATCGGGGCAAAACACTACGTTTCGCACGTAAAAGCAAGAAGATGGACACTGAACCAGGGGTGTTATAATAATGGGAATCAAAGGCAAGATTGCTTGGTCATTTATGACCGATAAGGTCTCTAAGGTTCTATTCCAAGCGAGTTATAGAGAGATGATGAATCTACTCATGGCTGGAAGCGAGAGTGTGGAAGAAATCAATCGCAAGATGAAACAGATCGGATTCAAGGTTGGAGAAACCCTGCTAATGGATTATGCCGACAGAATCCGCCAACACGCTGGTGAGTTTCACGAGTTCGCCGACACTCTTGGATTGGCATACAAGGTCAATTCTGGTCAAGAATTCACAGACATTTGGGTCAGTGATGACAAGAACACCATAAAGTTCACGGATGCTAATTGTCCAATCTGTGCGGGAGTTGAAGTCACCGATATGCCTGGCTTACAATACTGCAATATTGTCTCCGGGGTATTTGACGCTGTTATGGAGCTTAGAGGATTCAAGGCTGATAGTTTCCAAGAATCCTGCAAAGCGCTCGGTGATGATGCCTGTACGTGGACTCTGAGGAAATATCCAGAATCTACGCAGAACTACTAATCACCACACAAATCTAGGCAATTTCACCGTGCCGTCGCGCATATGTATATAAAAGCACGTATCGAGAAGAGCATAGTAGACATATCGGAGGGCCGCGCTTGGGTCAACTTCTTGGCACATTCACCGGTTTAATCACTGCCTTTGCAATCGCCTTTGTCGTACTAACCTTTGGCGGTGTCATGCCTGAGGATCTTATATCCTCAACAATAGTATCTGATTTCCTCTCGTGGACCGATCTAGAGATGCGATTTGCAGTAGTTGGCACGGTTCTCTATCCCCCCATCGTTGGATTTACAGGTCTAGGTGCTCATCTGGCGACCGGCGCCCAAGGCAGCACAGTCTTGATGGCTCTCGCTTGGGGGACTGGCGGCCTCGTAGCAGGCCTCTTTGCTCGCGACATTCTCTCAGGGATTCTTGCAGCTCTGTTCGCCGTAGTGACTGGAGCGTTTCTGACATGGCTTCTTGTCTTTGCTGTCCAGACTACAGACATCATGGCTCTGTTTGGAGGCGGATCTATGATAATCCTTGAAGCAGTGCTATATGGGTCAATCTATCCCTCGATTGCTGCTGTGGTCGGGGGCATCCTTGGGGGAGGCATTACTAGAGAACGAAGCTAGGCATTATCGTCAATTGATTGCTTATACGACAAGGTTCTACCGCATTCAGAGCACACCATGGGTTTTGACTTGAACACCGCCCCACATTGACATCTAGCTTCTATTCTTTCTGGTATTGGTGATTCTCTCTCGCGAAATGCCAGTCGAATGATTCTAGTTACTGGGTAGGCTGACAAGAGTGTGATGCTAGCAGTCATAATCGTTGATGTGAACAATATGAGAAGGCTCCAGTTGCGATTTGGATCGCTCCAGAAATCAGGATTCAAGAGGAGTATCGAGGTCACTGCCCAAATACTGATCCATACACCTGCCCAGATTGCAGTTCTAACTGAATTCCATCCTGACTTCGAGAATGGAGCTACAATAAGACCCATGATTAGCCATACAAGAAGATATGATACAAGAGTAAAGGGATCTGAAAGAACCGTGTATGTGTGACTCAAGTATTGACTGCCTGTTAGAAACCCCCAGAGAAAAATCAGTCCTTGCGGATAAGCTGGCTGGCTCAGATTCAATGTGAACACCAATAGCCATGAGCCAATGAATGCTGCCAGCAGTCCACCCAACATATTTCTCATGATGTGGCCTCTTCAAATCTCGTGTCGTGCTTTGGCGTATAAATGAGCCTCTTAACGGTTTCCAAGACTCGAATTCAATTGACTGTGCTCTTTCAGAGGCATGTGAATCTCTGGGCGCTATGAAATCTCTCTTTGTGAAACCGCAATGCTTTTCAGACCACCACCGATGGAAACCAAGCAGAGGCAATTAAAGGCTGGTCCAAAACGGCATAGAGGTGCAGATATGAGCAGCGATTTGGAAAGAGCCCTCGCAAAACTGAGATTCGATGAACAGGTTCTCGGCTATTCGCTGATGACGAAGGCTGGCAGACCATTTGTGAGCTTCTCTTTTCCATCAGAGCTATTCCCCAGGGTCAGGGATAGCATCAATCTGTATCAGACTGATTTGCGCCTTATGACGATAGACACAGACCGAGGCCTAGTAGTGCTTTCTCCGGTTGATATGAATTGGATACTGACTGTCCTGTATGTCACAGAGTTGCAGCTTGGCCTTGCTATTGCTAAGACTAAGAATGTTCTGAGACTATTGGAAGGCATCGAGCTCCCGCCGCCACCAGACGAATTTGAGGAATCAGCAGAATCCAACCTGAAAGTGCTTGAAAGCATAGCAATGCAGGCGGCATCAACTTCACCAGAGGTTAGTGAGCCTGAGTTTGTGGTGCCGGAGCCTGAGGAACTAATTGAAACCGAACCCGAACACAGTCTAGAAGAAGAGGCCAGACCTCCAGAAGCATTCAACGTTCAGTCCACTACAATTCCGAAGCGAGGTCTAGGTTACGGAGATGCTCTCAATCTAGATTCGGATTTGCACAAGGAAATGAAACAGGCACATGGCAACTTCGGTTTTGATGTCTTAATGCTAGTGGATAGTACTGTTACGATTGCAGAAATTGCTGATTCAATGTTTCAGCCAAATGAGAGAGTTGCTGAACTTATCAAGTGGGCTGCTTCAAAAGGCATAGTCGAGGCTCCCTTGTGTACTGAAGGAACTGTGGCTGCTTCTGAGGACACCATAGGTCGATTCGTGAAGTGTCCCAAGTTTCTTGGAAGCCTGTCAAAGATTCAGGACGGAGATGTCGAGATACTAAGACTCTGTGATGGTAGTAGGACTACTGAGGAAATTGCAGAAAAACTAGGGATTCAACATACCAATGTGATTCAATCCATCGCCCGCAACAAGAAATTCGGTATCAAAATGATTGGCAAGACTATCTAAACAACTTGAGTGAGGTCCATCTAAATGGCAAACGTCGAAAATCCATTATTCCTAAGTCTATATGCTCAGTGGGTTGATAGAGTCCTCTCAGAAACTAGCAGCATCGATGAGGCCAATCAACGACTTCGTGACATGGGAAGGGAGATGGGGTCTCATCTTTACCTTACAACCGAGCTCGCAGAAAAGACAAGGGATACAGTGATGACCCGTGAAGATGTTGCGAAGCTTATAGATAGCATCTACAAGCTGCTCTTTGACCGGAAACCCACCGACGTGGACATGAAATCCGCACGAGGATCTATAAGAGTCGTTGATAAGGACTGTATTTGGTGCCAGGAAATCACGCTTGAGGGAATGAGGGGATTTGGCTATTGTGAAGCTTTCAGCGGCATTCTAGAGGTGATTCTTGAGTTCAAGGGCGTTGATGCCAAGGTCTTCCAAGAGCTCTGCAAAGCTACCGGTGCTGATAATTGCACATGGAATATACGTCTTGTTTAGTAGGTCTAAACAAAGAACTTAACACCGCTAATGCGTTCATCCAACTTCGGAGACGTTGTAATGTCTAAGCGAGACGCCGTTATTCCTTGGTGGCAAAGCCGGCTCAAAGAAAAAGACCTCATGAGAGCGTTCTTCGCCAAGACATGGAATAAGATTGGGAATCGTATCGAGGTGATGTTCCCTGATCGTCTCAAGGACCTCTATTACAGTGCCGGTAGACTAGCTGGTCTGGAGGCACAGGGTGAATACTTCAAAGTCGCAAATCAGAAGCCTCCAGGTGATTTCAAGGGAATTGTTGAGTTTCTAAGAATGGCACTCAAGACATTGATTGTGCCATTTGGCGAAGTTGAGATTGAGAACCTGTACAAGCTATTCCTAGATGAGGAGGCAATCATTCGGATTCAAGATAATCCCTATGCATCTGGCTATGAGGCGGAAGAACCATCTTGCTACTTCCTCAGAGGATTCATAGAAGCTGTGATGGAGTACCTTACAGACTACAACAGAATGGGCCATGAGAAGCTAATCATTGTAGAAGACACGTGCATGTCTGCCAAGGGTGATGCCTGCAGGTTCAAGATAACACTCACGTATCCTACACGTGGATAAGTTGAAATGTAGTACGTTCCTTAATCATTCTAATCGCTTAATTGATATTGATAGACACATAATGACAGGCGGAAGATAGACAATGGGCTCAAGGATTTTCAGGAACTTCATAGTTGGACTGTCATTCCTTCTACTCGCGACAAGTCTAACAGGTCTAGTTCTCTCCAGTTTTGGCCCAGCTAACGCTCACATCATTGCTCAGGAGGTTTCTGATTCTTCGGCAGCACCTGTCATGGACATTCATATCAGCATGCTATGGCTGCATAACACATCAACAATTGATTTCCGTGCGAGTTCATTGATGTCTGGAATTGGCACCTTAGTAGTTTCCTTTGATGGTCTATCCAGCTCTATTATATCGGGCTCTCTGGTCCTAGCATTAGGTACTATCACCCTTGAAAGAAGGGATCAAGAACAACTTCAGAAGCTACGTGACCGTGTTATTGATGAAATATCCACATATCCGGGTATCCACCTTAGAGAGCTTCACAGAAACATCGGCTGTGCGATGGGAGCTCTTCAATATCATCTAAACAATCTTGAGAATGAAGAGATGATAGTATCTGTTAGGAACGGCAATGCCAGGCACTTGTTCCTTAATGGCTATTCCTCAGAGGATCACGTATTGCGATTAGCAGCATTCTCTAGAAATCCAACGATTCATTCAATCTTGATGGAATGTGCCAGCAACGGTAGAATCACACAGGCTGAATTGAGTAGGACACTCTCAGTTGACAAAAGCCTCGTAAGCTACTATGTGAGTGGACTAGTTGACGCCGATATCCTCCGAACCATTCGCGTCTTTGGACGGGAGAAGCCTCTTGTACTAAGCGATTGGGCTCAAAGTTCTATACTCTCTCTTGGCCTACTAGTACAGTAATTGAGATACCTCTAGATTTATCTTTCAACCAGAGCTGACCTGAGGTCAGGTCAGGATGACCTAACATTGTGTTAGATTGGCACAGGAGATTCCCCAAATATGTCAGATGATGATGCATGGGTGGTTGATGAGACCTATGACACAGTTGAATCTGTAAGCACTGATAGAGTCAAGTTTGCAGTGCGGCTCCTAGAGGTATCGAGAAGATACTCATTGGGGCGACGAGAAATTACAGCTCTCGACAAAGTCACGCTCGAAGTTGGAATGGGCGACTTTGTGGCGATTACAGGAGCATCAGGATCCGGCAAGACGACTCTGCTCAACATTATCGGCGCGATAGACTATGCAACAGAGGGCAGGGTGTTTGTTATGGATGTTCCAATAGGTGACTATGATGAGTCCTTCAGAGCAACTTTTCGTCTTTCGAATACTGGTTTCATATTTCAGAGCTATAACCTGATATCTACGCTCACTGCTCTTGAAAACGTCATGTTCCCAATGCAATTGACTGACAAGAGTCTAGAGGAAATTCAGGATGATTCACTCAAACTGCTTGAGAGGGTGTGGCTTGAAGAACGGACTGATCATCTTCCTTGGCAGTTAAGCTCTGGTGAACAGCAGAGGGTCGCAATTGCCAGAGCTATGGCGAATGACCCTCCAATAATCCTAGCTGACGAACCAACAGCTAATCTGGACATGCAGAGTGCGAAGATGGTACGCGACCTTCTGCAAGTATTGCATCAGTCTGGCAAATCGGTGATTGTGATGACACACGACAATGCTATTGTCAGAACAAAAGGCGCACGTCATCTCAATATGGAAAATGGAGTGCTGTCCTCCAATGTCTGAACAAGACTATGCCTCAAAGGACCTGAAGCGACGCCCGTTCAGGACTTCTCTTATCTTCGCATCACTGACAACAGTAGTTGCCGCCACTACATTCCTTCTATTATTTGGAAATGCCTTGCTTGATGTGACCTCCATTATCACCTCTGGAGGGATTTCTGGTGCTTTTGCAATCTTCTTTGAGACCTTCATATGGGCAACACTTCTACTGGCTCTTTCACTTGGAGTCGTTGTAGTATCCAGTACAATCTCTCTAGAAGTTGTCACACGACGTAAGGACATAGGGCTCATGAAATCAATCGGCACGCTGATGGATACGATTTTCGATCACTTCATGGCTCAAGCTTTGATTCTTCTTGGAACCAGTGTGATTGTTGGGATTGCTGCAGGAGCAATAGTCTACATGCTTGGTTTAGCGTGGCTAGCATCACGTGTACCGACTCTCAGCTTCTCTTTTGATTTCCCATGGCTCCAGGTCCTTGCATACGCAGCAATCTACCTCGTCATCGGTTTCTATGCTGCACAAAAGCCAATCTATGATACTGTCCATGAATCTCCAATAGCTGCACTGAACCCTGAAATTGGGTCCAAGGTTAGAAGAGCGGGATATCTGGACACCTTTGGACTGCCTTTTCGAATAGCTACCAAGGGTACAGGACGTAGATTTAGGGGGTCTGGCCGCACATTGCTAAGCCTGTTTCTGAGTATATCGTTGGCATCTATACTATGGATTGGTGGCGGCATTGTAGAATCGACCACTGATGCATATATCATCAGATCGATGGGTTCAGACGTTGTAGCCATTGGTGATCCTGGCTTATTGGGCCAATATTATGCTGCATATTCTCTCAACGGCGGCGAGCTGTTGGACGAGTCGTTTGACTATCTGAATAGCTCATACATGGTTCCCTCAAATCTCATTGGAAATGTGACCGAGCTCCCAGGCGTGGAAACGGTGGACCTCAGGTTGTTGTCTTATGCAAACATACGTGAGGGTCCCGGCATCATATGGAATCCAACTTTTAACCAATATGAGAGCATAGGTCAAGGACGACAGGGCACAGCATTAATTGTGGGTCTCGATTGGGATTCCACAGTGTCAAATTGGTTCTTCGACGGACAAGAAGTCAGTTCAGACCTCGATGTATGGATTGGCGGCCAGATTGCCGCTACGATGTACGATGATCCTCTTGTGCAAAAACTGGAGGTCAGCGGCTCGTCGCTCAATGTCAGTGCCGTTGCCTTTGATATTCTGAATGGCGGTGCGGTAGCTTTTATGGATTTGGAACTGATGCAGGTCCTTCTTGGGGCTTCAGGAGCGAACCTCGTCTTGGTTCAACTTGAAAGATACGATTCTACGACGATAGCTCGGATTGAGAGTTTCGCGCAGGAGTATGGATTTGGAATTTATCTCCAACAAGACCTCTTGGAAGAAAACCTAGAAACGATTGGTGCATTCTGGTTGTTACTTCAACCACTCCCAATAATGGCATTGCTGAGCGCTTTTCTTAGTCTGATGAATTACCTTCTTGTATCCGTATTCGGCAGACTGCGTGACTACATCATAATGAAATCAATCGGTGCCAAACCATCATTTATCGTCAAGGTCATGATTGCTGAGGGCACTGATATTGGCATGAAATCAGGAATTCCAGCAGTGTTCGTAGCTACTCTCTTCAGCATTTACTTCCTGATTCCTGAGGCAGCAGTCCCCTCTCTTCTCTATCTGCCAGTTTCAATGGTCACTACACTTGTTGCTCTTTTGATAGTTGTAATCCTGGCTGCTGTCCCTGTATACCTGCTTTTCCAGAGCAAATCAGAACTTCGTGTCACTGAGTTCTCCGTCTAGAGCAATCTTCTTTAGCATAGGACTAAGGTTGAACATGGTGACAGTCAGGTGTCGAATGAGTCTCCAGAAGATGAGTACAGCATCCACTGGATAAGTGATGTGGTCGACACTGTTCTAGAACGCGACGTCGACGAGTACTTGGTTTCTACCGGGAAGAGCATAAGTGGTAGCATCCCCATTGGGTTCGTCCGCGAGCTCATAATAGCTGATGTCATCAAACGAAAACTCATCGAAGCTGGAAAGAAGGCAAGGACTCTCTTTGTGGCCGATGACTATGATCCGGTGCGTTCATTTCCCGCCAGTGTGTCACTCCTTCTTGAAGATTGGCTTGGAATACCATATTCTCAGGTTCCTGATGAGTTTGGTTGTTGCGAGAGTTTCGCGGCTCATGCGGCCAATGAGTTCATAGAAACATTTCCACAATTCGGTGTTAATCCAGAAGTGATATGGCAAAGCAAACTATACGAAACTCCGGAAATGCTGGAAGCCATTAGGTTGTGTTTGAAGAACACGGAAGTCATTCGTGAGATACTCATTGAATATGTAGCCAGTGATTTCAATGATGAACAAAAGGCAGACTATGTCGAATCTATGAAGAATTGGTATCCCGCCTCTGTATTCTGTCCCTCCTGTGGACGTATTCAGGCAGGTGCGAAGGGGGAAATAGTTGTTAACAGAATCACAGACTATGATCCTGTTACTGACAAGGCATCCTTTTCATGTCCGTCATGTGGTCACAGTGATGAAGCGCCTCTTGATGGACTTCGAGTAAAACTCTCTTGGAGAATTGATTGGCCAGCTAAATGGTACGTGCTAAACGTGACATGTGAGCCAGCAGGAAAAGACCATTCTGTGAAAGGCGGTTCCTTTGACACTGGTCTGGAGATATCACGACGAGTCTTTGGCTGGGAGGGCCCAGTGAAAGTTCCTTTTGAGTGGGTACGCATTGGAGGACGTGACATGTCAACCTCTGAAGGTATTGTGTTCAGCCCAAAGGTCTGGTTGTCTATCGCGCCTCCTGAGCTTTATCGATACATAGTGCTAAGACCCCCGCTTGAGAGAGCAATTGACTTACAACCTGAACGAATTCCTGACGCGGTGGATGACTTTGATAGATTCGAGAGGGCCTACTATGGTCTTGAGGAAACTACTGAGGAGCGAGCCGAATACATCCGGCTTTTGTACCCTCTTTGTCTTGTTGGAGATGTTCCAGAGGAGTATATTCCAAAGCTACCGTTCAAATTCGCTGTCATAACCTCACAGATGGAGGATATCCTTGGGTCAAAGACTATGCTCGAGAGATGCGAGCAAGTACTCAAGAAGCAGCATGGACTCGATGCAGTACCCCCTGAAGCAAGAGAGCTGATTCAAATCAGACTCCATCGGGCAAAAACTTGGGCCCATGAGTATGGAACCGACCGTGACAAGGTCGAGGTTTCGGAATCTGTGCCTAAGGAGATTATAAACACTCTAACTGATAATGACCGCGATTTTCTTCGAAGATTCTCTGAGGTCTTGAAGGGTGAGCCTCTTGATGATGAGGATTTGCAGAGCAAAGTCTTTGAAACTGCTCGTTCAGTGGGCCTGAAGGATAAGAGAGCATTTGTTGTTCTCTATAGGGTTCTGTTATCCCGAAAATCAGGTCCAAGATTGGGTGGCTTCCTAAACCTTCTTGGCAATGACTGGGTTCTCAATCGCATTACGAGTGTGCTTTGAGCACCCCACAACACGTTTATTAACGCAAGTCAAATCGGCGAAGCCCGACCCCAGGTCCTGGAAATGTGAAGCTCATGCTTGGAAAACTGCGAGAAAGATATCAGAACATCATGATGCCAGTGGGGCGAGTGTTAGCTAGGACTGGACTTACTCCAAATATGATAACTGGACTCACCGTGTTGGTTGCTCTGGTGAGTGCATACTTCTTCTTTCTAGGTGATCTCATGATAGGCTTTCTTCTCATGCTCCTAACAGTCGTCATGGACATGTTTGATGGAGCCGTTGCCCGGGCGGCAAATCTGGGATCAAAGTTCGGGGCAACATTCGACCACACTCTTGACCGATATGCTGAGTTTCTATTCATCTTGGGATTGATGATGGGACCCACTGTGACGACACCAGTCGCATGGTGGATTATAACACCAAACGAGAGCTATCTCCCGTGGTTCTGGGGAGTCTTCTCGTTATTCGGAATGATTATGGCAAGTTTTTCACGAGCCAAGGCAGAGTCGGTAGGAGGAATGGAGAACTGCTCAGTGGGCATTGCTGAGAGACAGGAGAAGCTCATCCTCACTTTTGCAGGGATTCTACTACTGGCGCTACCCTCGACGAACATCTGGTTTGATTTCTTGGCTATATTGCCTGGGGCTGTGATGGATTTGTTTGTGGCTATTAGAATAACAAACATCCTAACGCTGTGCGTAGTAATAGTCGGAATACTGTCACACATTACTGTAGTTCAACGGTTGGCATATGCGCACAAGATCATCCTGCAAACGGAGGGTGAAGAATAGGCCGATGTATGACATTGTTGTCATTGGCAATCCAGCCTATTATGAGAATGGCTCCATGGTGCTAGCAAGTGGAGCTGTATATACCGCAGTCACAGCGGCGAATTTGGGGATCGAGAATGTCGCATTAGTGGGAACTGTTGGTAATGAGTTCCTGAGTGAGGCAACTCAGGTCCTTGACAGACACGATATCGAGTTCTTCTTGACTGAATCTGATGAAACTAGTAGGTTTCAAGTCGCTCTAGACCTAAAAGGGAACGAATTCGCGAACTTGATCGGAACAAGGAATGAGATAAGAATTCGCGACATTCCAGATGAATTCCTAAGGGCAAAGATGATTTTGCTCAGCCCAGTACTTCGTGAGATTCACGCTGAGTTTATTGAATGGCTGCATGACTCTTCTGACTCAATCATTCTTCTCGACCCCCGGTTTAGGAGAGTTAGTGATGACAATCGAGTCCGACTTATGGGGAATCATCGCGTAGCAGGCGAAATACTAGGCTTCATTGATGTTGTGAAGCCAAATCGTCTAGAGTCCAAGATATTGACGGGTGAAGATGATCCCTTTCTGGCTGTTGAGATGCTGGTTGAATCAGGATCCGACTTAGGAATAGTCACGCTTTCGGATGAAGGTAGTATTGCGTTCGACGGAAAGGATTTCTACCGTATTCCTGCTTACAAAATCAATACGGCCAATGGCATTGGCGCAGGCGATTCATATCTGGCCGCTTTTGCTGCAAAGATGCTAGAAGAAAATCCAATCTCAGAATGCGGAGCCTTCGCCTCAGCCGTTGCAAGCATTGTTGTTGAGTCCCCCGCAGGTATCGATTTCAGATTGGAACGCAATGTTATTCAACAGAGGACTGAGCAAATACTTGAGGGAATCACTATTCGCTAATTACTCGGTGACATCGAACACTCTTGATATGGTTGAAGAGAGGAAATCCTTGGCAAGTATCATTGCTTCAATGCCTTTCTCCGTTATCTCGTAGTATTTTCTTGTTGAATCACCAGACGCTTGACTCTGTATGAGACCATCTCTCTGTAGACGGTAAATGATTGCATATCCGCTCACTGTAGCAGGCGAAAATCCGAATCTCTTCGTCACGAGTTCCTTAATCTCATACCCATAGTGTGGTCTTTCTTGGAGCAGTCTAAGAATGTAAATCCAGAGCATTTCCTTGGTCAGTTTGTTCACGAGTCTTTCTACCGCTCTTGACTGCCTTTTGGACATTTCACCTGACATCATGAATCATCTCTTCATATATTGATATTATCGCTGCAATGCAATGACTCGTAAGGTAGCTATTTGTTCCTAGAGAGAGTCGATAAATGCTGTGGTCATCAAAGGCTTTCAGCGCCTCAGAATCAAATCCTCTATATCCCCCAATGACGAAGCTGTTCTGAGCATTCAATATCGACTCATTCTCTTCGAGTAAGGCTTTACCGGTTTCATCTAGCACCCATAGGCGTTCATCGTCATTGGCCAAGATTTCCTTGAAGAGGCTCTCCAAGGTCTGATTTTCAACATCTATGAACGGAGGAGGATCTCCGTTCAATGCATCTTTGACTGCACTTGCCCACCAGACCTCCCCCCTTGGCAAATCTGTATCTGGATCTCTGATTCGAAGACAAGCTGCCTTACCATCAAGGGCAATAACCTCTAATCTGGATTTATCAAGAGTTGAAGGTCCCCAGTCGAAACATGCGGCCAGAGAGCGGCATAGAACGTCTATTCTTTTTCCTGATCCTGGCAAGTCTTTGAGATGGAAGCTCCCAGCTTCAGCGAGTTGAGGCAAATACAAAATGAATCTCAGATGAGTTACTTGTTCCATCATTTGGAGAACCAGCTAATATGATGGGTCCCTCGATGTACGCGAGACAGTAATATCTGACATGTTGTGTTTAGTCTATTAGCGGCGGCCAGGTTTTGTTTTCCGCTCAGTTGCTTGTCGAATCTGGACCTTTCCAGAGTGCACTGCGCAGCTGATGCAGTAATATGCTGTGGTCTTACGGGTTTGAATGAAACTCCCTTGTTGGCGGAGTTCACGTGCAAGCTGTGGATCCACAGCCGATACCCGCTTTGTATATCTCTTGGCCTTATCAGCTGGGACAATTCGTCCACATTTGGAGCACTGGACGGTCTTGGACTTTCCTGCGCTGCCCTTGCTTCGGCCACCGGATTTTCTCTTTTTACCCAAATATGCTCACCATTGCTGGTTCTGAAATCGCCCAAGTTGTGTGGCCTTAAAACGTTGTGCATGGAACTATTTGGCAGTCCTAGCAAATTGTTGCTTACCTTCCTCAGAAATAGGGTGAGACTGTTTCCAAGACCTTCTCAATAATCTCCTCATTGGACTCTATTACCATCTCGTGCCTCTCGCGATCGACCTGGTCATCGAGTTGAGGGAGTTTCTTGCTTTGCAGGCCCTCCAGACTCGCTCTTATGCTTGAACCAAGCACAAATGGATTGTATCCTCCTTCAAGAATCCAAAATGAACCCTTCATTCTCAACGCAGACACAGTCTTCTCCACGAGCTTTCCAATGAGCCAGTAGGTTCTCGAATCGACATCCATGTTTCCTACTGGGTCCGCATAGTGCGCATCGAATCCAGCAGAGACTCCTATGATGTCTGGTTTGAAGCTTTCTAAAGCTGGAGTTACTATCTGCTTCAATGCCGACTCATAGGATATGTTAGGGCTCGTTTCAACAAGGGGTATGTTGATGGTCTTTCCCTTCCCCTTACCACATCCAATCTCGTCAAAGTGTCCTACGCCAAAATTCTCGTAGTCATATTCATGCACAGAGATATACTGGATATTCGGATCCGCATAGAATATCTCTGCTGTCCCATTTCCAAAGTGATTGTCAATATCAAGAATCGTAATTCGATTTACGTCCTCTCTTGCAATCACAGTCCTCGCAGCAACGGCAATGTTGTTGAAGTAGCATAGACCCATCGAAGTTGAAGTCGATGCATGATGTCCAGGCGGCCGTACCAATGCGAAGGCATGTCTGGTGTCACCTTCTGATACAAGCTTTGCAGATTGAATTGCGCCGCCAAGGGCATGCAATGCAGAGCGAAGCAAGCCAGGACTCGCGTATGATGATTCGCCAAGATATCCACTTCCCAAGTCTGACATTATCTCAACTGTATGAACAAGGTATGGCGAGTGAACTAGCAGTGCGTCATCAAGCTTGGCACGATTTGCTTCGCATACTTTCATCTCTCTAAGCACGCCACTTTCTTCAAGGTACTTGTAAGCCACCTGAATTCTCAGCGGAGTTTCGAACGCTTCGATATTTGGCTTGGGGAACGGTTGGGCATGCGAGTCAGATAGAGGTTGATGGATGAAAGCTATTCCCCTAATCACCAATTCTATCTCCACCACTTAGAAAGAACAAGGGTCTCCTTAAACTCTTTCACTTCAATGAAGGATAGTCGGGCTCAGCGAGAAGCACCCAGTCCATCATGATATTCAACAGCTTGGAAGAGGTTTCAGTTTTGATTGTCAGTGCAAGGCCACTGATAGCAACACTCTCCATAAGGGATTCAACATAATCCTCTCCAGAGGTCCACATACGTGTCTCTTCTATCCAAAGATGTCCATCTCTCTCAACGGCATCTGGATGTGCCTGACGGAAGCTGCCTGAGGCATCTCTCATCGATATCGGCGGGCCTTTTCTATCGTACTTCTCCGGTATTTCGGGCTTCTCAATTATGAATCCAACAGCGTATGAAGATCCTTCAAAGTATACCTCGGTGAGTATTTCGCCAAATCGCGGTTCTCCCGTATTCTCTTTGGATAACTCGCCAGCGGCTCTTCTTGCGAAACTATGAATCTTATCTCTCAAGATGGTATAGTGGACTGAGCCATCCGATTTGAATTCACGAACAGAACTGTGTTTTTCAAACCATTTTGGCACCGCAGTAGTCGGGATTGGTTTCTCTAAGAGAAGCTCCTGGACTTTGCTGGAATTACCTTCCTTGGCTGCTGCAATTAATTGACTTGATAATACCTTCAAGAGTCGAAACGATCTCTGGTCAAAACTTGATGCGACATTCCTGCCCGGGTCCGTAGGATCTATGATGAATATGCTGTCATCTCTGAAGGCTGGCGTCTTTCTGAGGTCCGCCAAGCTCCTATGGAAAGGATCCAGAGGAGTAGTGCCGAGATCAAGAATTGCTCTAATAGCCTCATCAACTCCTCCCTTCAAAATGACAAGAAGCTCTAGGGCATAGCCTGTGAATCCCATATGTCCGACAGCACATCTATCTCCGTAAGCGTGGCAAGCTCGTACAAATGACTTCAGAATCCTAGCATCATTTCGAAGCGATCCTATATTCTTGGATACATATTTGGAATGATGGACAGTCCTGTCCATCGCAGTAATTGGCCCGTTTCTCTCTAAATCTTTCTGAGAAATGAGAAAGCAGGACACTATATCGACTTCAAATCCCATCATCTCAAGGGACAAATAGGGATGCTGAGAGTACGCTTTCTGAATCGAACTAGCTTCGATTCTAGACAGTGCTGGTTTGAACCAGTTATCCACCATGCTGTCCATGAGGCTGTCTACGGCCTTTCCTTTTCTCTTTGGATCCCAACTCATTATCTCTGGGTAGTCGTCTTGCGAGAGAATGACAAAGAGATCTATATCTGAAGCACCTCTGAGTTGCGTCTGTTTCTCCCCTGTCGAGCCTTGAGGCTCGATCGAATGAAATGCAAATCCATTCTCAATCGCATATCGTTCAAGAGCATTCCTGAGGTTTGAAATCACTGTGGCCTGATTCTCAATCTCCTCTTTGGTTGGCATAATCTTCGACAGTACTTCGTCCGCTATTGCTTCGGAGATGATTGTGCTCACTCTAAAGACCTACAGCCCAAGAGATAGCGAGCGCTTTGAATGTTCGCCTCCTTCACTCCCTAGGTTTAAAGCCGAGCTCGCCGAAATAGCTATTGTCAAAACATACACTGTGAGGTGTTCCCGGTGACTTCCATGATTCCAATCGTGATAAGCATTCTCCGCTACAAGGACCGGTATCTCTTCCTAAAGCGTGCAAACTACCCCTACGAGAACCTGTGGAGCCTAGTAGGTGGGAAGGTAGGAATTGGGGAACATATACTTGAAGCAGCAAAACGAGAGGTCTTGGAAGAAACCGGTGCAGCCTCCCTCCCCAGCTACGAGTATAGAGGAGTTGTCTCGGAAAGATTAGTCCAAAGCGATAGTGCGCTCGTGAATCACTTCTTGATTTTCGTCGGCTATGGTGAGATTGACAGCTACAGTGAATCGCATAGAGAAGGTGAACTGGCGCTCTTCACTTTGGATGAGATTGATGCGCGTCGTTCCGAATTCCTACCATCTGATTTGTTCATGTTTGACTGTTTTAGGGAGGCGAATGACACTCCATATGTATACGAAGCTGAGTTAGAGCATGATAAAGGAGATTACACACTAAACTACTACAGGAAGGCTGCATAGTGCGAACTGGCGAAATAGAAGTTGTGCCCCTAGCCGCAGAAAGCCTAGGAGTGCGGTCGTTTTGCACATTGGTGAAGACTCCTGACATCTCGATGGCGCTTGATCCCTCAGCTGCGCTGGCAATGCGAGAGCGTCTTGAGCCTCATCCCATTGAGTATCAAACACTCATTAAAAGCCTTGAGAGAATCTTTGTGGAGTCAAGGAAGGCAGATGTCCTTTCAATATCTCACTATCATTATGACCATGTTCGTCCGGGATTTACAGATTTCCGCTACAACTTGAGTTCGCGCGAAGAACTTCGAAGGCTGTTCGATGGGAAGGTGATTCTTGCAAAGGACAATAGAGACAATATCAATCCCTCTCAGCGGCGAAGAGGATTCTATTTTGAGAAGGATGTTCAACCAATCTCAGAGAGGCTAAATTGGAGCGACGGCAGAACCTTTGAATTTGGAGCGACGAAGGTTGTTTGCTCAAAGCCACTATCACATGGACCCTATGACACAAGACTCGGGTACGTAATCGCAACCTCAATCGAACATGAGGGCCACTCTGTGACGTTTGCTCCTGACCTTCAGGGTCCTGTCGTTCAAGAGGATTTGAAGTATATCCTGTCTACGTCTCCTGATATTTTGCTAGTTGGTGGGCCGCCTATCTATTTGAGAAAATTCGAGGAACACCATAGACAATCTGCATTTCTATCACTAACGAGTCTTGCAACCAGAATTCCACTTGTCGTTGTTGACCACCACCTCATGAGATCAAAGAAGTGGTCAAGTTGGCTGCATCCCATCAAGGAGGTTGCTGAAAGCGCCGGCAATCATATTGTGAGTGTGGCAGAGTCGCTTGCAATCGAGAATCGGTGTCTGGAATCAACGAGGCCTTCTCTCTATTCTGAGTATCCGCCATCCCCTGAGTTTATGCATTGGACTGAAGCCTCTGATGACTACAAGAAGAGCAACATTCCGCCGCTAGACGGTGCTCTTGACAAGGCGAGGACATCATAGACATCTTTTAGGGCGTTTATCGCTTGAAGAATCGCGAATCATGCAAGGAACCAATGGACAAAATTGGCGCTGGAAGACAACATTGATGTGTGGACTTCCTCGATGAGGCAAATTTCATCCACTTCTGCCTGTTTGTTTCCTGCTATTCCACTAAGCTAGTCGGTGAATGTTAGTGAACCTGGACCAGAATGATGCAGACCTTCCCTCAGACAGCACCACTCGCCAGCTGCTTGAACGTTTCAAGAGTGCAGTGAGTGAGGCTGATGAGCTTCTGGCTGATGAGCAGCATCAGCAAGCCATGGCATTATACTATGAAGCGAGTCAGTCTGCAGACGAGATGTCCGAACGTTTCCTAACCCTTCTGATCAGAACTGCACCGAATAATGACTATCGCACACTTCTGATTGAGGTCATTAGCTGGCGCTTGAGATATATTACTGCGCAGTATGACTATCACTTAGCTGTTGCTCAGACTCTCAGCGGCTTGCCACGACAAGAGTGGATTGCAAGACTCGAAACTCTATTAGTCCTATCTCAGACTTGGGTCGATAAGCTACTGCCATTTCTTAAAGAGGTCCATGAGCCAGGCATGCGTGGGAGAATTGAGGATGTTCTTTCGGATTGGGTGTCAGGCATCCGCAGCTTGATTGACAAGCTCATGAATTGGGGCATGGCCAGCGCGCAAGCATCGAGAGTGCTTGAATGGGCTATGGATAATGGTCTGAAGTGAAAACAGATTCGGACGCTCATTCATCATCCTTTGATTTGCCTTCTACATAGGCTGCTGCAACCTCAGTATCAGCGAGTTGTAGATGACTATCAACATAACAGACCAAATTGTGGTCATCGTGCTTGACGACTATAGCCACAGGAAAGCGTGTGACTTTCTTGAGTGCCTGGTCTGGAACCTTCCAAGAAATCGTCTTCTTACAGACAGGGCACTGCAACCACTTTAGGCCTTCAGCCATCTAAACCACCTTTGCAATGGGGGCCGTCGATTGAGAGTCTGCAATCGTACTAAAAACGTTTGCTGCTGACTCGGATATCGAAGCCAGTGAATGCAGCTTCAATCATGCTATGATTCGAATATCAATGTTAATTGGATGTTGCAGTAGCAGTCACTCCTCCAAATCAAGGTCCCAAGCGCCAGGGTCATCTAGATCCCGGCTCATGATCGGACCTTTTCTATCTGCGAGTGCAGAAACATCGTATCTGTCAGTGTCTACAACAAGCTCCCTAGAGTCCGTATCATAGTAGGCGGGAATCAATCCTTCCTGAATGCCTTTTCTCACCAATTTTGCCAGTTTCTCCTCTTTCATGCCTGTACTTTCAACCAGACTTGTCATTGTAACAGCTGCTTCAGATTCCAATGATGTACGAATGAAACCTGTAAGAATCAAGTAGAGGTATCGATGCGCCTTACCGACAGTCATCCTATCGACCGCTGTTTGGAGGACTTCTTCAATATAGCGGTCTGCATCTCCGAAGTCATATTCACTCAACATCAAGGCAAAGATAATCAGTTCTCTAATCTGTCCCTTCGTAGTTTCAGCAGCTGCATGTATAAGCTGTTTTGCCAGTTCAATATCACCGCCGGTTATAGCGCACAATGAGCCCTCCACAAAATAAGACGGGTCCTTTTCATTCTCAGCAGCTAAGATGTATGCTTCCGCTGCTATTTGGCAGTCAATCTCAAACTTGTCGTGATGTCCCTCTTTGATCCACGAGTACCCTCCTTCAATCATAGCATTAGCAGCCTTTGAATACCTGTGGGCGAGCATTGCGTGCTCATAGGCACGTTCGAAGCAGTTGGCAGCTCTAGCAAATGACTCCCAGCGTCTCCAACACTCTGCGGCTGATTCAAAGAGGTCCATCGCCTCCTCATTGAATCCATCTGCAGCTTTCTCTTCAGCGAGTTCCTCTTGCTTGCTGCAGTTGGCCTTTTGCATTTTCGTCTGCGCTCCAAAAAGATGTACAGACCTGGCTGATTATCCATCTTAAGCTTTGGTTCAGCCAGGTCAAGGCACTTCAATCAGTGAGGTCTATCTGATGGCTCCATCCTTCATGCGAAGAACGCGCTTAGCGTACTTGGTCAAGTCCTCATTATGTGTGACTAAGACGACGGTCATGTTCTTTTCTCTGGCAAGGTTCGCAATCTCCTTCATGATGCTGTCGCCTATCTTGCTGTCTAGATTTCCGGTGGGTTCATCACAGAAGAGAATTGGAGGCCTATTTACTAAAGCTCTCGCAATTGCCACACGCTGCTGTTCCCCGCCGCTCATCTGACGCGGAAAGTGATCTCTTCTCTCGAGCATGTCAACATCTCGGAGAACTTCTAGTGCCATCTTCTCTTGGGATTCTTTTGTCAGCTCTTCATTTGGCCAGAGGACTGACTCAACATTTTCGTATGCGGTGAGATCCTCTATGAGCAGGAATGCCTGAAAGACGAATCCTATCTTTTGAGCTCTCACTTTGGGGAGGTCCCTCTCACTGATTAGAGTGACATCAACAGCATCTAGGAGAACTCTACCGGTTGTCGGTTGTTCTAGGCCAGCCATAACATGAAGCAATGTGGATTTTCCACATCCTGACGGTCCCACCACAGCTACGAACTCGCCTTGTTGAATCTCAAGATTGATGTCTTTCAGCGCAGCGACAGTGTTTTTCCCTTTGCCGAACTCCTTGTTTACATCTTCGAGTTGGATTATTGCGTTTGCCATTTTCATTCCTCCCTTAGTGCTCTCATCGGTGCAATCATCATGGCTCTTCGTTGCGCCAGATAGAGGCCTGGTAGCTGCAATACCACAATTACAAATAGAGTGACCAGGAGGTCCCCAAGTGGAACTGCAAGCAATGCTTGTAGACCATCGAGAAAGCCTGTGTCAAACAATGGTTCGAAATAAGCCACTAAACCAAGCAGTTCAACACTTATTTGAAACACCAATAGGAATGCCGAGAGTGATACAAGAACCACTTCTCCGACCATGATTAGGAATATGTCATTGTTGTTCCATGAAACACATTTGAGAATCGCGATATCCTTTGCTCTGGACTGTGCAATCAGGACTGCATATAGTGTTGCCAGCACAAATGCGGCAAAGAGCCAAAGGAGTTGATCTGTTCCTGAGGCCAGTCCACGTGACACCATCACAATTAGAAACGCATAGATTACAATGAAAGTAAACACACGTCTCTTGGCGCGGAAAGCGAATTTTATACTCTTGAAAAGAACTCTGAGATTCAATGGCGTGAAACCTCCGATTGTACGCTCTATATGATTTGGTTCACAGATTTATACTAATTTGTGTTTTGGGGGGGAATGCAGCTCACCCTGAGTCGGTGTCATCATCCATCAAAAGAGGCCCTCCATCTCTCGGCCACAGCTCTCGGCGCAACAGATCACGGATTGCCACTCTTATTGCTTCGCTCCTGGACGGATACATACCAATCTCAACCAGCTTATCCAATCCATCTGCATAAATCTCACTCATCTTTACAGTGATAAGCCGCATGCTGCGTCGTCCTCCCGACAGGTACGACCCCGGTAACACCCGTTATAATCTCTTCCAGACTCAGACGCGAAACTATGAATAGGGCGCCAACCTATTTTGATGTGAGAATGAGTTTGCCACTCCATTAAATGCCATAAAAGGCTAAATATGGTCAAACCCAGCTCTCATTGATTCCAGCATTGTGCACTGCTGAGATATGAACGAGCATAATGGATTTCACGAGGGACCGACTTGGCTAAAGCTGCGGAATTTGATTTCATGCGTAAGGTTGTCATGATAGGAGCCGGTGGCAGTGGCAAGACCGCACTTGTAAATCGGTTCCTTACGCAGAAGTTTTCGGAGCAGTATATAGTAACCATCGGTTCCCAGTTTGCAGTGAAGACTGTGGCGGTGCCGGATAATAATGGAAACTCTGTCGTAGTCAAACTCTTGGTCTGGGACTTAGCTGGACAGCAGCGATTCGATTTCATTCGTGGGAGCTACTATAGAGGGTCGAAAGGTGCCCTGCTAGTTTTTGACACCACCAGAAAAAGCACATACATTGAGCTTCCCAAATGGATAGAAGAAACAGAGAATGCCTTGGGCGAACGGATTCCTATAATCCTCCTTGCCAACAAGGTTGATCTTGAACATGAGCGTGTTATCACCACTGAGATGGGTATGGAGTTTGCTCAAGAATATAATCTGGTGGCCTACCTGGAGACCAGCGCATTGAGTGGCCAAAACGTGGAAGAAGCATTCAGCCTGCTTGCAAAATCGAGCATTTAGCAAGTACATCATCTCTCCTGCCTGGACCGAAACTACTTTACCTGATTTGAATCCCTGGAGCATCATTCTACAGAAACTACTCTGAAGTGAGTTCAATGGCAGGAAAGAAGATTGATGTCAAACTCCTAGAAGCCTTATGCAATTCATTCGGGCCTAGCGGTCATGAACATGAGGCGCAGAAGATTGCTAGAGACCATGGGGCCAAGTACGCAGATGAGGTCCTTTATGACCGAATGGGCTCGGTTGTGTTCCGCAGAGGGGACAAAGGACCAAAACTCATGCTTGCAGGGCATGTAGACGAAATCGGTTTTGTGATAACTGAAATCGAAAAGAATGGATATCTCCGTTTTCATCAACTAGGCGGTTGGTGGGACCAGACGCTTCTCACACAAGAAGTCATAATCAAACCCTCTCGCGGAACTGAGAAGATTATTGGTGTTATCGGAGCTCCTCCTCCCCATGTACTGAGCCCTGAAGAACGTTCCAAGGTGGTTACAAAGGAGAAGATGTTCATTGACGTCGGGTGCAACTCGCCGAAAGAGGTGAAGGAGTTAGGAATTCGAGTTGGCGACCCCGCTGTACCAAACTCCATTTTTAGGATAATGGAGCGAACCCGGAAAGAGAAGAAGAACGAAGACGATAAAGATGCGGAAGAAGAAGTCAGAGACGTCACGCTAGCGGTTTCAAAAGCATTCGACGATCGGATTGGTGTCTTTATTGCACTAGAAGTACTGAGAAGACTGTCTGAGGAGAACATCTCGCATCCAAACATCATCTATGCAGTATCCACGACGCAAGAGGAGCTTGGATTGAGAGGTGCCAGAACAGCTGCACAGATGCTTCTACCAGATATAGGATTTGCACTTGATGTCGATATTTCGGGTGATGTGCCTGGAGTCAAGGGCCTTGTTCAAAAGATGGGTAAAGGTGTATCAATCTCAGCTGGAGATGGATCAATGATCCCAAATCCGAAATTCCGTCAGTTCGTCCTGGATATCGCAGAGGAGAAGGGTTTCAGACATCAACCAGCATTTCTGAAGTTCGGAGGAACTGATGCTGGAGTTATCCACATCACGGGAATGGGCGCTCCTTCACTGTTTATCGGGATTCCAACGAGACATGTTCATTCGCATCATGGAATGATTGACCTGTCAGATGTCGAGAATGCCATAGGTCTTCTAGTTGAAGTGATAAAGAGGCTCGATGAAAAGACTGTCAAGAGCTTCACTGAGCTCTAGTTTCTAGAAGAGATATCTGGTCCAGTATGCGAAGGCTGGACCAGATGGATTCCATCATCCATGTGTTCTATCTCTCGCGCTTTCCTTCGATGAACTCATCGACACGCTTTCTTGCTTCAAAATCATCTATCTGGTACCTTGGGTGTTTGAAGCTATAGGAGCAAATGCTCGAAAGTTCGCCGCCAATACCACGGTCCAGAGCGATCTTGACAGCCCTGGCAACGTCAATTATTACACCGGCTGAATTGGGTGAATCTTGAACAGACAGTTTCAGACTGAGATCAATTGGCAGGTCTCCAAAAGCCTTGGAACGCATGCTGATGTAGCACACCTTGTTGTCCTCAAGGAACGGGACATAGTCACTGGGCCCAATCTTTGTAGGTAGTTCATACTCAACGCAACTTGTGACTGCCTCGGTCTTACTGATTCTCTTGGATTGAAGTCTGTTCTCGACCTGCATATTTTCAAAGTCTGTGTTTCCGCCTATGTTCAGCTGGTATGTGTTTTGGAGGATTAAACCCCTCTTATCAAAGAGTTGAGCTAGAACGCGGTGCAGAATAGTGGCGCCAAGCTGGCTCTTAATATCATCTCCTGCAGCAGGAATTCCTTTCTTTTCAAAGGCTTGAGCATGGGGGCTATTCGGATCTGAAACGATGAATTCAGGAAATGCATTTATGAAACCGACTTCCGCTTCAATCGCCGCATCTGCGTAGATTCTTGCAGCTTCTGCACTACCGACAGGAAGATATGAAACTAACATATCTGCCTTTGACTTTCTAAGTTCCTCTGCAACATTGACAGGTTCCGTTTCGTTCTCGTCATAGGCGAAGAACGATTCTCTCATATGTGGGGCTACTCCATCTGATATCGGTCCTGGCAGGACTTCTACACCTGTCTTTGGGACATCACGATAGAAGGGCACACAGCAGTTTGGCTCCTCCCATATTGCGTCTGCGATGTCCTTTCCGATTTTTCTCCTATTGGCTTCAAAAGCAGCCACGAACTTCAAATCTTTGGGGAAGTATCCTCCGAAATCAACATGCATCAGACCTGGTACTTCATCCTCAGCCTTTGCGTCTTTGTAATAATGCACTCCTTGGATCAATGCAGATGCACAGTTCCCAAGTCCTGCAATCGCTATGCGAACGTCTCCCACGAGATAGCACCTTCTCCTAGGTATTATATCGCCATAGAATAGTTTCACTTTTTAAAACTTGCGAGCTAGCCCTCTTCCTCATCTATCTTCTCATCATTGTCCTTTGGTGGCACATAATCTGAGTAGAGCAATTTCTTAGCTGACTCGACTGTCTTTGGTCCTATTCCAGGTAGCTTAGTCCACTCATCAGTGCGAGTGACGATCTCAAAAGGAGACCCAAATCTCTCCAGCAAACTTCTTGCTCGAACGACATTGATGCCGGGAAATCCGGCTACAAAGAACTCCTGCTCATCCTCAACTGAGTCCAGCCCTTTTCGAGTTCTGATTACTGGAAGCCTTCTTCCTTTTCCGTCTTCATTCTCTGTCTGCTCAGTGATTATGCCGAATAGCAATCCCGCAGAATGTGAGGCGTTAAACCCTGAGATTACCTTGATTCCTTTTTCCTGTACGCTTTCAATCAGGGCATCCAGAGCGCTTGGGTGAATGTAATTTGCCCTCTCCATTGTGACAACGTAAGGCCGTCCCTTTGTCTGCTTTGTCTTGAATGGCACATATACACAGCCTTTCAGTGGATCGCGTCGAATTGCTAGAATATTCTCAATCAGAAGATACGGCTTGTCGTACTTGAGAAGTGCGTCCATCTGCTTCGTGAATCGAGGTACTCCAGCTGCACTGCCCTTTAGGGTGTTGACAAGGTCAGATACTGTCTTTCTCTCTATTGCAATCCCTTCAGGTCCCAAAACGTCTCCAATAGGTATTTTCTCTACAGTGTAGGAAATCTCTTCCTTGTCAAGCATGCTCATTAGTTGTTTGACTGCATTTGTTCGTTTTCCGCCCGTTTCATGGACATCTATCACAACTTGAGGGACATTCCCGAACAGGTCCATCTGCATATTGATTCCTCTCAGAAAAGCGTCATAACAGCTGCCATTGCAACTTCGCGCGCGAGATTGGGGTCGTCTGCTGACCCAATGATAATGACATCATTTTCTTCAGGTCTTAAGCTCTCAAGAATTAGAAGAGTCTCTCTCTCATACTCAATGAGTGTATGAAAGTCATCTGGCGGCATGACAATAGAGCCATTTCTCATAATCAGAGTAGTAGCTCCTGCACTATCATATCCTCCTCCTTGAATGATAGCTTCATCTCTTTGCCTAATCCCGTCCTTCACGTCATCGCCCTTGTTTCTGATGAGATTTGCATATGCATTCTTATGCATGACAAGAGCTGGTGCATCAAGAAATAGGCCTATAGGGACTTCCTTAGAAACCTCCTCAAACAGCTCCTGTCCTCTATCAGTCAGCCTCTGCCCCTGCTTTCCTTCCGGAGAAATATACCCAGACTCTGTTAGACGCTTCAAAAGAGTACGCGCACTTCCTTCTCCCACAGAAAGATTCTGGCAGAGCTCATATCTGCCGAGTGGCTGTTCACGTCCAATCATCACCAAAGCCACTGCTGCATGATGAGGTCCGAATGCAGGAGCCACTCTGCCATCTGCTGCCCCTACAAGCTGAATGAATTTCTCTTTCCAAGACACGCTAGGACGCTCCAAACTCTTCTATCCAGGCTCACTTTTTACTCTTCGCTCAGCCCCAATATTTCTGTTTCAGTACTCCATATTTGTGACGAGAATTGGCTCCGGATTATTATGTCCAGTCGGGGCGCCACAGCTCCAAAGATTATGGCATTTGATACTATATGAACGACCATGAAGGGAAATCCTGAAACAATAGCAAGCCAATACGGTATTCCAAACGCCCATGAATAGCCAAGATTCGTGAGCATATCAAAGAAGAATGTCAGGAATGCTCCCATGAATCCAAGTATCCATACATCTCTCATAGAGTGACTAAATCCATGCCTATCTCTCCCCATTAGAGCACCTGCAGCAGTAATGTATAACCATCCTATGACTTGTGTTAGCCAGATTTGTGGTACAAGGCCTCCCCAAGGGTTTATTGAGCCAAAAATGATGGCCATCAGCACTGCACATGAAGCGCCAGTCTGGAATCCAAATAGGTACGCCGTCACAAAGAGAATCCCGGAACCTAGTTCTACATTGGGTATAGCAACAAAGACATAGTTGCCCACCAGTGCGAGAGCAGTCATGATTGCAGTTATGGCGACTTGGCGGCTTCGTGCTATCGACGCCTGCTGATTGATCTCCATCTGCAATTCCATGCAACTCCATTCTATCTTCTGGTTCTAATGACAACAGTAACTATGATTAGCACCACTCCAGCAATCGCGAATCCTGCCCAGACAAGGATTGGGTCCACTCCGGGAATATGAATTCCTTCGAGCCCAAGAATCAGGATATAGGGAACACCAAATGAGTAGCTCGTGTTGGCTTTTACAAGAACTCCCGTTTCAGTATCATAAGCAAGAGTGGTCATTTGCGGTTCTCCAAAGCCTGTAGGATCCTGTTCATATTGAAAGACAATACAATCATACAGTCTTCCATTAGATTCCACAGGTTCAAAGGATGACTCCATTGTACCATTTAGATAGTTGCCTGCAACTCTCTCGGCAGCAGCGAATGCAGTCTGGTTCAGACTCTCAAGGTTGATATCTCCAATTTTCACTACTAGGCCTGGATGCCAGGGAGTGAGGCCCCACACCCCCAGCGTTAGATCCTTGGCTATGTTTGTATCATTTGATGTCAAGGTGACATTACCAAGTTCCAATTGCCCCTCTACGTCGCTATTGATACCGGTAATATTGAATGTCATTTGACTGCCTTCCTGAGCCAGCCAATTCCCTGTCCCTGAGAACCATAAGGAAAATGCTGCTTCAGGAGCCTCTATTACATTCCAAGTTATTCTAGTGGGGACGGAATCCCTTGGCATAAGATTCGGATTGTAATCCGTTGGAGTTCCTGTAGCTGGCGCGATGAGGAAAAGCACAATAAGAAAGAATGGACTGGCTTGTTTCTTCATATCTGTTATCAGTTCCTCCTTCTCATTAGGTAGAGGGCTGCCAAGAAACCTACTCCCAGAGATCCAAGTCCAACAGACGCAACAGCAAGTGGTGCATACCGTCCAGGGTTCTCAGGCGTTGTGGTCGATGGAGGTTCCACTTGGGAGTCAGTGAATCTCCAGATTATCGTATCGTTCTCCTGAACCTCATAGAGGTTAGCTGCGACTGAAGAGAATTCACCGTTGACCCAAAACTGCCACCAGAGTCCTGTTTCTTCCTTACTGGACACTCCATTGATTGAATATACAAAGGCAAGATCGCCAGTCCAGTCCACTTGAACTATTGCCACGGATTCAGTGATGTCTAGAACAGTCAGCCCTTCAACCTCGGTATGGGTAGATGTGGTCCCATTACCGTAGTCGATATGCAGCGATACGCCACTAGCATTTGGTCCAAGATAGTGCGAAATGGCAACATTGTGGCTCGAAGCGCCTACAGGAATCACCATTAATACAATGACAAGCATCAATATTCTCAGACGGTTCAAGCCCACTCAATCCCTAGGATAGGTTAACCTATCCTACAAGTTGTTGACAAATAAACATTCCTGATTTGACCTTTGATTTGAATTGGGTCGTGGACACACGACATAGCGAATCGGGGGCATGAGAACTCTGCAAGGGGACCTTGGCCCCCCTATAAAGGGGACCCAAAGAACGAACGAACGCGGTTGGACGCAAGTCGCTATCGCAGTTTGTTACATGGGAGGGGGATGCCCTACCGATTTCTCACCTCGAGTGTCCACGTCGAGAGAATACCTTGAGATCCCCTTGGTTCTCACATGAATACTGATTCATGTTCCTAATAAACATTGTATGGCGATAGGAAGCTACTCATGGGTGAGTAGATGGTGCTATCCGGACATATTACATCACCGAAGCATCTAATACAGGAGCGAGTCCGGGAATTCAATGCATGACATAGGAGTAATCTCAACTGTGAAAGGTATGCTTTTTGTCCTAGAGGGCGTGGATGGTGCTGGAAAAACGGCCGTATGCGACCGACTAATTGATGCTATGATTGATGAAGGCTATGATGTCAAGAGGCTTAGAGAGCCAACAGATGAGAGTGATTGGGGTCAAGAGATTCGGGCACGGTCTCTAAAGGGTGAACTCACCCCGGAAGAAGAGCTGGAGTTGTTTATTCGTGACAGAGAATGGCACGTCCAAAATCGTATTCTACCAGCTCTAGAATCAGGGAAGATTATCCTCATGGACCGGTATTTCTTTGCAACTGGAGCATATCAGTCTGCAAGCACTGGATTGCATTGGAAGGACATCTTGAGGCGGAATCGAGAGGAGATATCCGCCCCAGAGCCTGACATCGTGTTTATTCTTGATGTGCCAGTTGAAATGGGCCTGAAAAGAGTCAGCGAAAGAAAAGGCAGCCTCAATGCGCAGTTTGAGCAATATGATCGTTTGGTCAGGGTTCGACGGGCATACCTTGAGATGACTGAGGAGGACATAGGCAATTTCGTCTTCATTGATGCAAGGAGATCAATAGAGCTTGTGACTGCCGAGGTACATTATCATATCACGGAGTACATCCAGAAGCAGAAAAATGGTCAAACTTGAGGTCCAAATGGCTCCAAAAGGGAGCCCCATAGGGTTATGCGGAGCATCTAGTGACAAGCTTTTTTAGGCACTCACCGTTGAACGTCTCAGACTAGCTCCTATAGACCAGTCTATACAGGGACCGGAGATAGAAAGATGCCCGTTGCCATGCTCTTGATCGACTGGGACAGTAAAATTGGCGCAGTGCTGAAGGCCAAGGTTCCAGCCGACTTCGCGGACTATTACCGAGAAGACTTGAACACCGAGATCATGAGAATATTCACCTCGCACGCTATGGGTGACGCCACAGCTGGTTTCTCATCCCTCAGTGTTCGCATTGGAGGAGAAGAATACAATGTAGCCTCCTACTATACTGGGATTGTAAGAGAGGAGGAGCAATACTGTATCAGTTTGCTACTGACCCCCTCTGAAGATCCTAAGGTCTACGAGGCTGCAATTACTTCAATTGTATCCCCGCTAACGAATGCTGTTGTTGCGATGACTGATGCAGAGCTCAAGACAGAGCTCGACAACACATACAGACGGATTATTCGACTGGCTGGCATGACTGATGAGTCACGACTTGCCCGTCTCTTTTCGGATGAGATTTCACGAGCGGTCTTCCCAAAACTCTGGAAGGGAGGCATCTCCAAAGAGGATCTTGAGGAATGGCTCAAGATGGTTACCGGTCTACCTAGCGTTTCGGTCGATTCAATCATCGCTCCATTCGAAGAGCTAGGTCTTGTAAAGAGTGAATGGGTCGATGAAATCGGCCGAACCTGTGTATTCATGATAAAGGATCTTGAGGTGTTTCGCGCTCCTCCGTTGCTGGCAATGGAATCTGCAGGATCTGTGCTTGATCCCGAACTCACTGCGGAGTACAAGTCAGAGGTCCTTGAGTTCCTTACAGAATGGCAAAAGACACCTGAGGATACCGTATCCGTAGCATCTATTCTTGCAGATCCAGACTGCTACGACACTCTGAATGAGCTCAGGCGTAGACCCGTAAACATCTCCGAGCTCGAAGCCACCCTTGGCATTCCTCCCAAGGAACTAAAGCAGGCTATTCAAACCTTGAAGAAGTATCGAGTGGTTTCGGAACGAAGAAGAAAGGGAGCATCCGGTGAATATGACAAATGGCTGTTCCTTCTCAACGATATTCGTGTAAGGCTCTTCTTCCCTGAGTACTTCCTCCAGACATTGGTCACTGATCTGGAGAAGACTCCTGATGATCCAAGGGCGATGGAGATGGTTCATCACCATCTGCGACTTCTGAGGGACAACTTTCCACGATAGGCGGAGTTTCGTAATCCACTTCATGTTCTATACCCCTCAGCAAATGCTGGTCTGTCAAACACCCTTTTTTGGGGCCACTATCCGTTCATGAACCGTCTATTCGTTATTTCGGAAACCAGAAAGCTTCTTATGTTACAGCATCAAGGTGTCGGTTGGTCCGCACCGTATGGTGTGGGCTGCCTTTGTCGCGGAACGCACGACTTCCCCGTCAAAAGAACTCGCATTCACAACACACGGTCCCTTACGAGTTCTAGCATTGGACTCTTGGAGCATGCGCTTCAAGAGGATGAATCCCCTTGCAAACAATACTTGCGCAAAGAGAATTTTCGCTGCGTTCAGCCTGAAGGCCCGACGGATGCGGAGGGTCGCCTGGCGAGCCTCTGCGTCCCAACACAGTCTATCTGTTTCTGCCACGTTAGAATTCTGTATAAGGCAACATAATGCCAAATACGAAGGGTTGACCGTGAATGCTTTAAAATAGCATTCGAAGCTAATCTTAGTATCGGAAATAAACCATGATTTGCCAATTAGATGGTGAAACCTAATTGATCATCAAGACCTACCTGATACGCATATCCACAAGCCAAATTCTTGCGAGCTCGAAGTATTGGCCAATAGATGTTCCAGAAAGCGAGATTCGTGAGTTTCTAGGAACGAGGAGTGAGATTCAGGAATCTTCTCCCGATAGTTTCACCGAGCTACCACTTGTCATTGATGAAGACAAGTACATGGCGACCGAAGTAGTCGAAGACCTCTTGCTGGTCTATGTGACAGATGCGCATGAGGATGAACGAGCAATCACAGATAAGCTGCGAGATGGAGCGATAGCCATCAAGAACCGAATACTCCAGTCCGGACTACAGACAATGATAAATGAGTACGAATTCATTATTGAATCATCAATCATAACTAAACTCAAAATAGCTCTAGTTGGTGAGGGCGGTGTTGGAAAGACAACTACTCTGCACTTGCTTCTAGGAGACACACCACCAACCCAGTATGTACCAACAATCGCTCTAAATCTTGAAACAGTGGAGAATATCCGTTTCGGGAACTACTCCCTGGTCTTGTGGGACTTTGCAGGCCAGGAACGTTTCAGAAAACTATGGCGCTTCTACTTCCACGGTGCGGACGTCATATTCTTGGTATGCGACTCTTCCCTTCGTAATGTTATTATCAGCAAGGATATTCTCAAACTGATTAGAAGGGATGCTCCTAAGGTGCCTTTGTTTGCAATCGCGAATAAGCAGGACAAGCCCAATGTGATGAAACCTGAAGTTGTACAGAAAATCCTCGGAGTTCCCACCTATCCAATGGTGGCGATAGATAAGAGCAGACGGGATGAGATGCTACGGATTCTGATGAACGCTGCTGCAACATATGTTGGTGTTGCCTTACCAGACCTACCTGCTAGACAACTGCTGAGATTTGCAGATGAAGCAACTGAGGATGCCATCGCAGAAGTGGAGGCCAGGGCTGCGCGTTTGCACGAAGAGGATGAGGACTACGAAGAAGTTGAGGTAGTTGAGGAGATTCTCGTCGACGAGGATGGTCATATAATAGAGGACGCAGAGGAATACGAGGTAATCGAAGAAGTTGTTGAGGAGATTGATGAAGCGGCGCCACAGGAGACTGAGCCTGAAGAAACAGAGGCAATTGAAGCCGCACAAGATGAAGCTGCGGAAGAGGAAGAAGCAGAAGCCGAAGAGCTATTTGAGGATGAACTCGCAATGGAGCTTCACGAAGTCCCTGACGTGGAAATGGTTGAGGACGTCACAGCTGAAGTTGCTGTGGACGAAGAGATTCCTGGAGAAGCCTCTGAGCCATCTGAAGAAGAACTGGGAATAGTGGAAGTCGAGGCTGAGCCAATCTCACATGCGGGAGATCAAGTGAACATTGAGTTTGTTCCTGAGGAGTCGCCAGCAGAGGAAATGGTTGTTGAGGACAATGGGCGCCAAATGGCTATTGATCTCATCTTTGAGGCTTTGGAAGCTGATGAAATCATCAGTGCTGAGATTGAGAAGGTATCGAAAGAAGATCTTGAAACCGCATTAGAAGCATTCTCCCACGACGAAGTTCTCCCGGTAAACGGAGAAGAAGAGGAAGTCGATAAAGAACTGGATGATGATTTGAAGAAAGAATTAGATTTGATTCTTGATGTATTCGAACCATCCAGAAAAGAAAAGGCCTCTGCCGACATAGCTTCAGTGGACTTGGACGCAATTTTCGAGATAGATTCGATTCTAGGTACTTCTTCCGACGACAAAACAGAAGACGAGTCAAGTGACGAGAATCCATAGACTCATTTCTGAATTGCACGTAAGACTCATCTGAGACCGTATACCCATTGTGTACACGTTCGAGGAAACGCAGTCACTGCGAGGTAATCATTTGAAGCTGAATGAAGTCGAAATAGGAAAGAATGTATCTGACCTAATTGTAAGAGTAGTTTCAGTTGCGCCCCCCCGAATTGTTCGAGCTCGAGGAGGCCGCAAGACACAGCTCACTGAGGTCCTTGTAGCTGACCATACCGGAACCACTATTCTGAGTCTATGGGGTTTTGGTCAAGGCGCCGCACTTTCTGCTGGATTGGTCATCAAGATCACAGACGGCTGGGCCAAAGAATGGCAGGGCAAGATGCAGCTCTCGCTTGGACACTCTGGACGGTTCGAGATCATTGAAGACGATGAGTCCCTTCCATCCATTTCAGAATTGAGAAAAAGGCCACCGACTGATGAGATAAGCGAATAGGTCGCCATTGCGTATCGTGGTGAAGTCAAGAATGACCTTGGCATATCTATCCGGTCCAATAATCCATGCTGAAGACAGGCGTGATGATTTCTACAGAGTCGTCATTGATCTGCTAGAAGCGAAAGGGATTGAGGTCTTTGCCCCTCAACTCTATCCTCCTGCAGGTCCAGAGGAAATCTATGAACGAGACGTTCGCATGGTGCGAGCCTGCGATTTTCTTGTCGCAGAAGTTTCAAGTCCCTCACACGGTGTTGGAATGGAGATTATGCTGGCAATCGAGCTATCCAAGCCAATCCTTATGTTCTTTGACTCCGCATCTGGAGGTCTATCAAGAATGGTTGCTGGGGCGCCAGGGAAAGTGCTTTTCAATTATCTAGATATCGATGAAGTGACGCAAGTGTTAGACAGAATCGACTATGCTAGCCTCATTGTTGATGATTGTCCCGTTTGCGATTCTCATGTCGTTGAAGCATCCAAGGATCAACTTCGCTGTGTTTCGTGCAATTCACTGACAACCTGAGTGTGATTTTGAGATGATTGAACAGCCAAGAATTGACTCAGGCATCAATTCGCGCACAGTAATGCTCCTAATTCTTGCTGTTTCAATGGTTTCAAGTGCGAGCATACTAATCAGATTCGCCAATCCAATTCTCTCTCCTCCCTTGGTAATCGTCTTCTGGAGGACTCTCTATGGGTCAATAATCATGGCCAGTGTCGGCGCAGTCAGAGGGGATTTCAAAGCGTTTCGGAGATCGCAATTGAAGGCAACTTGGATTTGGTTAGCCGCCATTGGCATCGTCCTCTCTTTTCACTTCGCAACTTGGTTCACATCTCTCTTCATGACAACCGTTGCCGCAAGTGTGGTTCTAGTGAATACATCACCAATCTTTACCGCCATCTTTTCCACGTTGGTTCTTGGTGAATCGTTGAGAAGAAAATCATGGATGGGCGTTTTGGTTGCAGTGGGAGGAGCAATTCTTCTTGCTTGGAATGACCTCATATCTGAAGGATTTGGCGCACTCACTGGTGACTCCCTTGCACTGCTTAGTGCTCTCTTTCTGGCAGTCTACTTCATAGGTGGAAGGAGGTATGCTGAAGGACTACCCATTACGGTGTACACTTCGGTTGTCTATCTATCCGCAGCAGTTGCCACTCTGCCGCTTTGCATGGCACTGGGTCTGAATGTTCTTGTCTTTGACCCACGCGAAGTCATCATATTTCTGGCACTTGCTATCTTTCCAACCGCGCTTGGACACTCCGTAAACAATTATCTGCTCACTTTGGTGCCCGCCTACGTGGTATCCTCTGCTGTACTGGGCGAGCCGATTGGTGCAACATTGCTTGCAGTCATATTTCTTGGGGAAATGCCAACGGCGCTGACTATGATTGGCTTTGGTGTGATTCTACTCGGAATTGCATTAGTTATGGTGGACATCGCCTCAAAGGAGCGCAGCAGAAACCTAGCCCTTGATGACACCAATGGGACGAAGTCTCACAGCCTTGGTAGCAATACCGACAGCGTCTGAAACCCTCACAACTTCATCTACATCCTTGTAGGCTCCTGGGGCTTCTTCTGCGATGACTATTCCCTTTGCAGCTTTCACGATGATGCCTTCTCGTGCAAGACTGCTTTGAATCTCCTTACCGTAGAATTGCTTCTTGGCCCGACTTCTGCTCATAAACCGGCCTGCTCCATGGGCGGTTGAGCCAAACGTCAGCTCCATGCCCTTAGGATTTCCTACAAGGATATAGGATGCCGTTCCCATTGTGCCCGGAATCAGGACGGGTTGTCCTATGCTCTTGTACTCCGAAGGGGTTTCTGGATGCTCTGCTGGAAATGCACGAGTTGCACCCTTTCTATGGACAACAACTCTCCTTCTTCTTCCTTCGATGTCATGCTCCTCCACTTTTCCCATGTTGTGAGCAACATCGTAGATCAGTTTCATCTCCAACTCCTCAGCGGACTGTCCCATAATTTTTGAGAACACCTCGCGTGTCCAGTGCATCATGGTCTGCCTGTTGGCCCACGCAAAGTTGGCAGCTGCACTCATTGCACCAAGGTACGCCTGCCCCTCTGGAGATGTTGTAGGCGCACTGCAGAGCTCTCTGTCCGGAACCTGAATGTTATACTTCGACATGGCCTGGGTCATAGTCTTGATGTAATCGCTGCATACCTGATGACCTAGTCCTCTCGAGCCGCTATGTATCATGACCGTGACTTGTCCCTTCCTTGTTATGTTCATGGCTCTTGCGGCGACTTCATCATAAATCTCATCGACCAGTTGTATTTCGAGGAAGTGATTTCCGGATCCGAGTGTTCCTACCTGACTCATCCCCCTCTTCTTTGCATGCTGTGAAACCTTTGACGCATCTGCAATATCGAGATTACCGCCCGCCTCGATATGGTCCAGGTCTTCTTCCCACCCATATCCCTCTTCCACAGCCCAAGCTGCCCCATTCTTTAGAACCTCTTCAATGCCTCTCATATCTGAGAGCTGGATTTTTCCGCTTCTTCCTACTCCAGTGGGCACATCACGAAAGAGAGTTTCTATCAGGTCTCTTAGCTTCGGTCTGACATCTCCCTCATCCAGATTTGTTGTTAGCACCCGAACGCCACAATTGATATCATAGCCCACTCCACCTGGGGATATCACTCCACTCTCATAATCAGTGGCTGCTACTCCGCCAATCGGGAAACCATACCCTTGATGGCCATCCGGAAGAATAGTGCTGTGAGAATATATGCCTGGCAGACATGCAACGTTTGCCCCCTGCTCGAATGTCTTGTCTTGCTTCATCTTTTGGACAAGAGAACTAGAAGCATAGATTTTGACAGGCACAGTCATGCATGGTTTTGTATCTTGAGGAATCTCGAACAGGTTCTCAGACAGCTTTTTGATATTCACGACCTCTCACTCCTGGTTGACAAGACAGGTTTCTGGATATTGCTATAAGGATTGTGAAGCAGCCCACAAGACATTTTATTACTGGGCCATCCACTAAGCATTTTGGGCCTATGGCCATAAATAATCGGAGGCGATGTACCAAGTGCATAAGGTGCGACTGACTGCAATGGTTACTACCCATGGATGAAGCTGTAAAGTCAAGCAAGGCGATCTAGACCTTCTTCTAGAGAAAACAGGCATTCTGTCGCTAGGTACTTCGTGCGCGAGTGAAGTCGGCGATGATGCTGTGGTTCGCGTCCTCAACGACCAGGTGGCCATAGTCGAGAATGTCGACATCTTTACGCCAATTCACGATGACCCGCACATACAGGGAGAGATTGTGGCCTGCAATGCTTCCAATGACGTCTTCGCTATGGGGGCGACTCAACTCGTATCGCTTCAAGCCTTCGTTGGTTATCCTAAGGAGATGGATGTAGATATCGTTGTTGGCGTTCTCAAAGGGATGGATGATTTCATGAAACGGCACGATAGCAGCGTTACCGGTGGCCAGACAATTACGAACCCCATCCCTGTCTTTGGAGGAATATGTCTTGGCATTGCTCAGCCACACGAAATAATCTACTCTCATGGAGCCAAACCCGGCAACAAGATAGTCTTGACAAAGCCTCTTGGCATCCAATCTGCCATGAGGTCCTACAGAGATCTACAGGATGAAAAACGTGATGCACTTCTAGCTGAGTTCAATGAGCAAGAACTCCGTAAAATGCAGGAAACTGCAGTGAAAATCATGACATTTAGCAATCTTGAGGTTGCTGAAGCTATGAAGGAGGTCGGTGCTCAAGCGGCGACAGATGTCACAGGATTTGGCCTTCTAGGCCATGCGAGAACTGTCGCCAGAAGAAGCGGCGTAGATGTTCTGATAAATCAGGTACCTGTTATACAAGGAAGTCTTGATTTGGCCGCCTTCTTTGGTCACAAACTCAGAGCGGGATTAGCTGCTGAAACAGCTGGGGGGATGCTAGTCTTCCTCCAACCCGAAAAAGTAAATGAGTTCTGTGACATTCTCAGAGGGAAAGGGCTGCCTTGCTGGATCATTGGCGAATCAGCAGAGCCCATGGGAACGCCTGAGGCCAAACTGGCTAAGGGTGTAGAGTTCATTGAGACCGAGTTCCCATGATATCTTTCGTAAACCACTCACGGGATGAAGGTGGAGGACTGCTGCTGCGAGCGGCCGGTCTCACTTTGTCACTCATTTCTACAAGTGTAAACGAAAGGGAGCGGATTATAACAGGCTGAGTAGAAGACGGCAAACCATTTAACACTCAGAGTTTTACTCTGGAATCAACCCTCTGTAAGAACACAGGTGCAGTTCCATGAAGATTATCGTCACAGGGCCGTACGAATCTGGAAAAAGCCTCCTTGTGAATCACATTACTGATGGCCAATGCATCAATATCGAACGTCGAGGCACCACCATAGCTATGGACCATGGCATGGCCAATGTTGGGGGACTTAGTGTTTTTCTGTTCGGAACACCGGGCCTTCTCCGGTTCAGAACTATAAGGAAAATCCTGAGTGAAGGCGCAGACGGAATAATCTTTGCAGTTGACTCGGCTGATCCAGAGTCCGACGCAAGAGCAAAGTTGTTCTTCAGAGAAATTGCATTCTTTCTTCCAGGAGTGCCCTGTGTTGTGGCTGCAAACAAGCAGGACTTACCTGAAGCCAGGCCAGTGGACCAACTTCGCAATAACATGACATTCCTGGCTGGTCAAGCGGTGATTCCGTGCTCTGCAAAGACCGGTGAAAACGTTGACAGAGTTCTGAGAACACTTCTGTTCCTCACTATGATGCAATGGAGTAGTGTCTTCTCCAAGTTTGCAGAGTACAGCGGATCCAAGAATGGCCTCGCGAAACTAATGAAGGGGCTCAATGTCGAAAGAGAACAGGCAGTCGGATACCTTCGAAGATTCGAGCTTAGAAAGCTCCTTGAAGTGCAGGTTGGCGACGAACAATTTGAGGTTAAGGATGCTGTAAGAGCTCTTCTAGAGAATCCCAACTTGATAATGGCTCGTTAGTGATGCGCAGAAAGGCTCAAAAGAGATGGAGTCCGCCACTTTCTTCACTTGAAGGTGAGTCCCTCTTGAGCGAAGAAGATGCTGAAATAGATGATTTGGATCCAGCTGAGCTTTTGGAGCAGGCAAATGCAGCCCTAGAAGCTGGAGCAAAAGACGATGCAGCGAAAATACTCAATGCAGTCGGAAACATCTACATGTCAGTAGCTGAATATGAAGAGGCGCTAAATTGCTTCAAGGACTCGCTGAATATCTACACCGAGCTGAAAGATGAAAATGGCATCAGTGATGCCTTGTACAACCTCGGAGTGGCACAAATCAACCTCGAACAATGGGAGGAAGCCGCTAAATCATGTGAGAAAGCAATCAAGCTCTTTCAAAAGACATCTAATGAGGACGGTGCTGCGGATGCAATGTATGCGCTGGCCCTCGCAAAAAACGGTCTCGGTGAGTTCGATCAAGCTCTATCCTTCTTCAAGAAAGCTCAGAAGGCCTACAAAACAGTTGACAATCAGCAGGGTGTAGCTAGCACCATTATGGATGTTGGCAATGCCTATGCAGATAAGGAAGATTGGGTGTCAGCTGATAAGGAGTTCAAGAAGGCTCTCAAGATCTATCGTGACATTGACGACAAAGCAGGAATAGCGGATGCTCTTTCCCTACTGGGAGACATTGCAGAGATGGATGGGAATCAGAGGAAGTCCGCTGAGCACTTCACTGAGGCAGCACAGAACTATCTGGATGCGGAAATCTACGATATTGCGAGAGAGGTTGTTGAGCGGGCGGAACAGAAGCTCTGGGACATACCCAAATCTACTAGACGTAGGTTGAGACGGGTGATTGACGATATAATCGATGCATTACCTGATGAAGAAGAGGAACCTGAAGGTCCAGATGACGACTTTGATGAAGACCTTCTGGATTTCGTCGAGTAGCAGGCATATGTTCGTCCCATGGCGGATTTTATTGATATTTCACACAAGAAGCCACATGAAAAAACACTATATGTCACATTCTGATGTGTTTTGCATTCAGAGATAGGAGTACGTACCTTGACGGCTGGAATGCAGAAGCAAATGGCGGTTTTGCTGCTGTTCTTGATCCTGGCGCCTCTTTTCATGCCACTTGTAGCACTACCTAGCAAAATGTATAGCGCCAGTACCGTTGCACCGCTACAAGAATCATTGTTAAGCAGCATGCCAAATGAAACCATTCCAATGAGGAGAGCTACCTTCGTTGCTCAGGATTCCTCCTCATATTTCGACGAATTCGCATATATGGCTGGTATTCCAAATAGTGTCTTTCTATCCGGAGGAAATCAATACATATCTCCCCTCATCATGGCCTCCGGTTCTCAGTCCGAAGCATGGCTTGTAAATGATTGGACTGAATATCTTGAACCAGATGGGGGTCCTACCCAGATAGTTGGTGTCGGAAACCTGTCCAACTCTCTTGTGGATAGCATTCAGGACATGACCGGAGTACAGGTATATCCTCGGATCACAGCATCTGACTCCGCAGAGGTTGCAGCACAACTTGCAGCGATGGATTGGGCTACAAGCGATATTGCAGTCTTCGCATTGGCCAAGGACAGTTTCCCGGCACCCTCAGTGACATCTGGAGAAGCAAGTTTCCAGTTTGTTGACGCGGCTTTGTCTTCTTATACCTCAAATACAATTGTCAATTACACAGAAATTGCTAACATCACCTTCACGCCTCCTACATCCGCAGGTTGGATGGAAGGATCATTCGATTGGTCAGGTAGTGACCTGCATACACATCAACTTCGCGATCCAAACGGTGCAATTGTAGACTACTCCGTATATAGTCAAGTGTATTTCGAGCGACAGCCATCATATGTTGCTTCGCTAGTTCCCCTGAAGTTCTGGTACCCGAAGACACAAGACGGAACCTGGACCATGGCTGTTGAGCGCCTATCATCTGGAACTACCGACCTAAGCTGTGAGGTGAAATATCATCCGGGCTTTACTCAAACGGTATCTGTTCCCTCGGATGCTCAATGGCTCAATGCCACGATAACCTGGGATAACTCCGCAACAGATCTCAATCTGGCACTCGTGGGTCCAAGTGGTAGACTGGTTCAATGGGCTCCTGCAGGCAGTATCTTGGCTGGCCTTAGCAGTGAAACAGTGGAGATTCCATACCCCGTGGCCGGGGACTGGACAATACTGCTATCCTGGATTGATGCCACCGAAGAAGAGAATAATGTGGATCTCTCTTGGGCCGTATCAACATTGCCCTCTGGCCTCCAGGCATATCTCGAATCGGCAGCTAATGGAGCTGTTCTTGCATCATTGCTCAATGCGCCGCTACTCTACGTGACAGAGGATTCAATTCCAGAAGCCACACGCAATGCAGTTCAGAAACTAGGTGTCAATGTCAGCTTTCTGGTCGATCCTGCAAACATCCATGCCGCTGCCCTGGAAACCGAACTCGACGCCTTCTCCTTCTTAACTTCCTTGGAGAGCTACCTTCTGACGACACAATGGATTAGGGCGTTGTCTGAAGAGAATGACATTGTGGTGACTGTGCCCTTCGGAAATGGAAATGAAGTATTCGCCCCTGCTGCATATTCAGCGGCATTTCACGGCGCGCCGATATTCTCACTGTGCGGTGATGACAATTACCTCACAACAAGAGCCGAGGAAACTTGGGCGCCATATCTGATAGGTCCCGAGATTGACATCTACATAACAAGTAGATGGACTACAAGGCACGAAAATGGCTGGTATGATGAACGAATTCCAAATACCTACTCAATGAGGCAATCGGTGAATGATTTTGAAGTCTTTCTTGCCGATCGCGGGGCATACAATGCAACTGATCCGCAATCAGTCGTTGTTGTGTCTTCGCCAGAGCTCATCAAAGTCAGCTTCGATAGATCATTGCAGAGTCATTTCCAAGCTGGACGCATACCGACTGGAGACCCCGCACTAGCTTCGGTCCTGATTAACAGGGCTGCACATCATAGATTCCTATTCCTGACATCTGACTCCGCCGATGATGCGATGCTAACATTCTATGCCTACACTGATGGATCGCCCTTCGTAGATAACTTCCTCAATGGCTATGAGATTTGGCAGATTGAAGACACCACAACGGCCCTTCAGGACGCTGATTTCAATGTAGTAACTCACGTCGGTGCCGATGAAGTCTTTGCCACAGTAGACACTCAGCTTGCTCTTTGGTCTATGAGCACTCATGGTACTCTGACCCAAGGCCCTCGAGACCCTCCTCAGCGACCGAATGGCCCAGGTCTTTTCTCTCTAAGGGACCAAGATGCCAAATGGGGATTTGAAGTCAGTGAGACAACCCGTGAAAGTCCCTCTGACGCTGATCATCTGGTGAACCCAGTTGCCTATGAAGCTGAATACGCTCATCATGTGATGAAATCAACTGACGATTTGGAGGCTACAATAGGTAACATTGGCTCTCCAATCGTCATCTTGACTGCCTGCCTACTAGGTGGGACAAGGCTCCCTATCATGCTAATGGAGCACGGAGCCGTGGGAGTGGTCGCTTCTCCTCGGACAGTATACTTCCAGCCCGCAGGGACTCTTTCAATTCAGATAACTGAAGCTCTCTGTAGTGGCAACACGACGGGTTCTGCCCTCAGTGAGGCCCTTGCTAGGATTTCGCACGACTATTCTGATCCGCTGATAGGTCGTGATCCACGTGACTATGGGGACCAGCAGGTGCTCTTTGGTGATCCAGAAGTGCATCTATACTCTCCGGCAAGTTCCCCGCGAATCTCTTCTGTTGATCCAGGTGATATATCACTTGATGAACATCAGCCGGGCCGAGGAGTTCCAGCAGTCGCTGCTCTAGGTACAACTGATTACCTGCCCCGAACTCTGGATGATTTTTCAATAGCTCATGATTTCTATGATGATTCAAATATTACGGATTCTCAATGGCTCTTGCCTCTACGATCTACTGTTTTGGTTGAGCCCGGTTCGCTTCCATCTCTCTCAACAGGCCTGGTCCCGATGACCCAAGACATCAAGAGCTATGTCGAGCTAGGCGGTACACTCGTTCTCATGGGTGTTTCGGGTGATTTGAGTTGGCTCCCTTGGGCAGTGTCCACAGGCACAAGCTCCGGTTCAACAATTGTGATTGAGGACCCGAATCATCCGCTCATGTCAATGCCAAATGTATTGACGTCATCAATTGACTATCAAGATCATTTCACTTCCTTTCCAGAGAACATGACGGTTCTAGCCACGGAGGGCACAAATCCGGTCATCTTGGCAGGCGTGGTTGGTTCAGGGAAGCTTGCTGTGACTACAACGCGTCCTACTGGGACTGCTCGCAACCAGACGGTCGTAAATGCTGCATTGTGGAGTAGCATGCCATCGTTGGTTCTTCATGCAGCAAGTCTGAATCAGATTATCATCTGGGAGGGCGATCGAGTCATCATTACGCTGGAAATCACGACTCGCAGTGGTGCTGGTATTGGGCAAGTCAGCCTGCATTCATGGTTGAATTCGACCGAGATCACAGTCGTTGCATCAGCAGAACCTGGTCTGTATACAATGACACTTACTGAAGACTGGACACGGGGCCGTGTCGGTACGTATAGTTTGCACTTGACTGGTGCAAAAGCGGGATATGACTCACTCACAGTAGTTCTACATGGTTTCATGACCATCCGTGCCTTTCCATGGGAACTACTCCTATTGGTTGGAGGAGTGTTCGCTGCAATTGTTGGAGCCTCAATCTATACTAGGAGAAAACGTGGCGACAGAGTGTCCAAGAAGACGAAGCGCATGAGCAAGGAAGAGCGTCGACGTGAGAAGGAGGAAAGTCGTCGTCGGAAGGCAGAACGCGAATGGCGCAAGAAGGAGGATGCAAAGGCCGATCCAAAGGAGTTCTTTGGGGTCTAGAAATGCGCAAAAATAGCGGTCTGTTATGACTCTGTTACAGCAAGGTTTTATAGCATCACGAATCGACCTATCTCCGTTAGGACACCCCAGAGGCTTTAGAATGTCCAGCCGTGTAGATACCATCAATAAGATCATTCGTGACTTTGAAACAGTGCCTGGAGTAGAAGGTGCTGCTCTGGTTTCTCTTGATGGGCTTCCCATTTCTTCAGCATTGCCTGAGAGTGAGCAAGAAATGGTTGCAGCCATTAGCGCTGCGATACTCTCCTTGGGAGAGAAGGCAACGAATGAACTGGATAGGGGAAGTCTCATGGAGATCTATGTCAAAGGTGACAAAGGCTACACCCTCATGACTTCTGTTGGCGACCATGCGCTCATCCTGGTCCTAGCGCGACCTGATGCTCAGCTAGGCCTCATATTCGTAGATATGCGAAGAATGGCTGACAAATTGATCGAGATTCTCTAAAGCCAATGGCTATTGGGAAGATTGTGGTCTTCTCATCATTTCATTCTCTGGATCATAACATCCACTATCTCTCTAGCCACATCTCTCTTAGAAGATAGTGGAACCTTCTTCACAACTCCCTCAGAACCAACAATCAGCACCTCGTTTGTGTCAGTACCAAACGCAACTCCTTCTCGATAGGCATCATTAGCCACTACCAAATCGCAGATTCCTGCTTCAATCTTTGCCTTGGCTCGCTTCTCCAGCTCTTTGTCTGACACTTCAGATTCTACCTTGAAGCCAACAATGTACATCTTCTTGTAATTCTCACGGACCACCTCGATTATCTTCGGAGTTGGTCTGAGTTTGATTGAGAGCCCGCTCTTACCTGACGCCAACTTGCTCTCCTCCTTCTCGAGTGGGGTGTAATCAAGAACTGCTGCTGCAGAAATCAGAGCGCTCGTCTTGGTCCTCTTCAGAGAGCTCAATACAGCATCCAACATTTCACCTGTCGTTTCAATATTGACAACTTCCACGCCCGTCGGAGGCTCTGATTCTGTAGGGCCAATAACTAGGTCTACAGTGCCACCTCTGAAGGCTATCTCCCTTGCTAGTTCAATCCCCATTCTTCCACTTGACGGATTTGTGATGAATCTGACTCTGTCTATCCATCCTCTTGTTGGTCCTGCAGTGACAACGAAGTGCTTGCCATTAAGATCCTGTGGACTGAGCATTGAGATGACTTGTTCAAGAATCGCATCAGGCGACAGTATCTTTGCCTTTGCTTCCTCCATCCTGGAACTCATCACTTGTACTCCCATTCCTCTAAGTTTCTCCATGTTTTCAAGAACACCTGGGTGATCATACATAGAGCGATGCATTGCTGGTACAACCAGAAGTGGGATTCCTGCACCAATCGCAGAAGTAGCTGTAGTGGTCACCGGTGTGTCATCTATGCCGTTCGCGATTTTTCCAATAGTATTCGCAGTCGCGGGTGCAATAAGGTAGAGGTCTACCCGTTCGTCATGATTGCCAGCAAGACCAACGTGTTCAATTTGCCCAGTGAGCTCGACAACTACGGGATTTCCCGTCGCCCACTCGATTAAGTGTGGATGGATTATCCTGTGGGCCATTGGACTCATTATCGGGTATACCTCTGCACCATGTCGCATCAAGAGCCTCGAAATGGTCACACACTCAACTGCTGCTACGCTGCCAGTGATTCCCAATGCGATCTTCTTGCCTTTCAGCGACTGACTCAAGCTTCCGATGATGAGTTTGGATGTGTGTGTCATCAGAATCGCCCATGATACACCAATCAACACATGTTGATAAACTGAACGAACTCTCTAGTCCTGTAATCTGTCGCACCAAGCTTCTTAGGAAGAGGGACACCATTTCTTTAATACCATCCGACAAGACGTGGGTAAAGAATATATGAGTCGACTTGAATGTGCGGGAGTGCCGAAACAGGGCAGATGCGGCAATCAAGCCATGTTGGGCACGTTTCTTACGCAAGACCGACAAGAACATGATGAATGAATAAGATGAATCTTCCAGCATTAAGGGCGGTGTGAATACTTTGGCTAACTCTTCTCATGATCCTGACATCTTCAGTGAATTCATTCCTGAGAAGAGGGCCAGATTTCAGGCATATGACAAGGTACACTCATCCTTTGGGACTCCAAGTCAATCTCTGTTTGTGCTTGACAATGACAATGAGGTTGACATTTTTCAGCGTGACTTCAATGAATTCTTGACCTATCGAGGGTACAAGGAACCGAACTCTAGCGAATTGCCCTATCATGTCGTTCGTATTGGCTACGACGGCGACATGCTTGATGACATGTTCCGCCTTGTCGTTTCTGAGGCCTCCGACAAGTTCGAACCAGCCAAATTGGATGTCAGTATGCTATTCTCAAAGCAGGCTATATTCCAACATCTGTACAATATAATCACTCAAGACAAGTTCATTCTCTTTCACATCACAGAGTTCCCTCTTGCTTACTACTTCGAAACCGCAGTAGTAGTAGATGTTGAAGACCTCTCTGATGTGATGGATCCTACAGTTCATGATGAAACAATCATTCGCTATCTGAATGACCTTCGCGAACAGGGCACCGAGGAGCATCGTAAGACATATAGCTTCTTCTACAGAATCAGCACATCGTTGCTAATGGAGTTGTCAAACGTATTCCTTGTGGTGCCAACCGCGGGTATGCATCGGCATATGGTTGTCACCAGCTGGAGGACTCAGACGCTTCTTCTTGGCTTTAGTCCTCTCACCTGGTCCTCTGGAAGCTTTCAGGTTTTCGACCTCAGCGGCCGTGATATAGATGCTAGATGGGGGTTCCCCGCACCAAAGAACACAGACCCCCGCATCAAACAATATACCAGTCTGGTTCCCCTTGGGAAGGGGTAGAACATACGGAAAGCTGTATAGTTTAGTAGGTTGATGTATATACACAAGATACATTGTATATGGTTGAATATATTAGGCACAAAAGCAGGCGATGATATGACCACCTTGAAATCACAGGGAGAGAACCCGTTAGATACTGCCCAAGCCTTTGTGCCAGGACACATCACAGGGATCTTTCGAATCCATGATGAGCATGAAGACCCTCTTCGTTGTGGGTCCATAGGAGCGGGATTCTGTGTGGATATCGGCACTAGCACGACTGTGAGATTGGTGGACAACGTGAAGCTAGAGGTGTCAGTCGCGTATAACGGCAGACCAATCAAAGCCCCAGTGACAACGACGGTGATTCAGAGATTGCTACAACTACACGGAAGAGTCTGCAAAGTGGAGGTTGACCATGAGTCGATGCTCCCTATTGGTGTAGGCTTTGGTGCTTCTGGGGCAGGAGCTTTGGGAACAGCAATTGCACTCTCTAGTCTCGTTGATTCTGATTCTCTAGCTGCAGCACAACATGCACATTATGCTGAGGTCGTCAATCGCACTGGACTTGGAGATGTGATTGCACAGACAACAGGCGGGGTGGAAATCCGTACAAAACCAGGTGCACCCGGAATTGGGGAGGCTGTCAAGATTCCTGTCGAGGAATCCCTTGATATTGTCCTTGCTGGTGCTCCAGGTCTTGACACCAAGAGTGTGCTCACAAACAAAGAGCATAGAGGGCATATTATCAAAGTAGCTGATGAGCTAATGGAGGAACTTGTAACGAATCCTACATTTGAGAGCATCATCCACTATTCAAAACAGTTTGCTCACTCAATTGGACTAATGACACCTAAAGTTCAATCAGCACTTGATGAACTTGAAGCGGTCGGACTAAATGACTCAAGTATGGTGATGCTTGGGGACTCAATTTTCTGCATCTGCCGGAATGATGAGTCCGGGCAAGCTATTGGCATTTTGTCAAACATCTGGGATCCTAATCAAGTCCAGCTGACCGGCATTTCAGAAGATGGTGGGAGGTTGGTTCTATGACGAAAATAGACGTGCCCGCAGACCATCCTCGAAAAGTTTCATTGGACATTCGAGAGAAGATAATTGAGGGGCATGAGAAGAAAATTGTTGCTACCGCTGGTCTTCTAGCTCATGGTCGTGGAGAGGCATTCGACTATATGATTGGTGAAATCACAAACACCGAGGCTATAGGAGCATGCAGAGCCGCAGTTGCTGCAATGCTGCTAGCAGAGCATCCTGTCATCAGTGTAAATGGAAATGTCTGTGCTCTGGTTCCAGATGAGCTCGTTGAGTTGTCGGAGCTCACTAAGGCACCACTGGAGATCAACCTGTTCTATTATCGGCCAGAGAGAGAAGATGCCATTCTTGAGGCTCTACTGGCTGCTGGTGCAAAAGAAGTACTGGGGACACACGATAGGCCGTCTGAAACAATCCCCGAATTAAGTAGCAACAGACGAAAGGTTGACTCAGAAGGGATAGCTAGGGCCGATGTGGTATTGGTCCCTCTCGAAGATGGAGACAGGACAGAGGCGCTGAAGGCAATTGGCAAGTTTGTGATAACTATTGACCTAAATCCGATGTCACGCACAGCGATATTCTCCGACATCACTATTGTTGATAATATAGTAAGGGCTGTACCCCTTATGGTGCAGTACGCTCGTGAGATGAAGGATTGGCCTCATGCAAAACTGGATGCTCTTGTTGCAGACTTTGATAATCAGAGGAATCTAAGTCGAGGGGTCTCTCTCATAAAAACTCATCTCGCTACTCAAATTGAAGCGGCTTACGAGGAGGTCGAACCTTGAAGATTGTGATTATGGGCTCTGGAGCAATAGGAAGCCTCTATGGCGGATTGCTGAGTCTTGCTGGTGAAGAAGTGACTCTTCTAGTAGGGAGAAAGCCCCATGTGGATGCTATCAACAAACGCGGCTTGAGAATCAAAGGTGTGTTGGGCGAACACACACTCCCCCTTAGGGCCACACAAAACAGTGAGGATATCGATGCTGCTGACTTAGTCCTCATTACAACCAAAGCATATGATGCAGTTGAAGCGGCAGGCAAAATGAAACACCTAGTGAAGAGAGGGACGTACTTTCTAGTTCTCCAGAATGGAATCGGTACAGAGAAGAGAGTAGCCAAGGTCCTCGAAACTCGTAGAGTACTGAGGGCCACAACCTGTATGGGTGCATTAATGACCGCACCTGGAGAAGTCACTGTTACAGGGGCTGGAATCACTGAGATTGGGTCTCACTTCCCAGAGAATCAGGAAATGGTCGAGGCAGTAGTTGCGATAATGAGAAATGCAGGGTTCAATGTAGTTTCTTCTGAGAATATCGAGGGTGTTGTTTGGACCAAGACTATTGTCAACTGCGGTATCAATCCCATAGGGGCACTCACAGGCATGACTAATGGAGAGATCTATAATGACATGCGCCTTCGAGAACTTGTCATCAAGCTTGTAGAGGAAACCGCCAGCGTGGCTGATGCATTGGGCATAGAGCTCACCACTGACGACCCAGTCCGATATGCTCTTGGAACTGCTAAGGCCACTTCAGATAACATCAACTCCATGCTTCAAGACATCCGATGCTGCAAGCAGACCGAAATTGACTCGATCACGGGAGAGGTTATACGACTAGCAAAAGATCTTGGCATTGAAACCCCTCTGAGCGAGTCTGTCTATGCACTTGTGAAGGCTCTCGAGTCAAAAGTCACCAAATTCGAGAAAGATGCAGGCAAAGTATCTCCGTTGTCGGTGGAAGAGGTAGAACGAGCGATCACTGGTACCTAAACATTCTACTTGCCATGGCGAATGATGCCTCTGCGTGTTGCTTCGCATTACTTGTGATTGCATTCATATGTCCTGGAAGTGCTATGACGAATTCCCACTCTGTGATCCTCCGCAACGATTCAACCAATTGGTTAGGATCTCCTGTGGGAAAGTCAACTCGTCCGAAACTACCTCCTGAGAATAAGGTGTCACCTGTGATCAGAATCCCCTGATCTTCGATATGCAGACATATGCTGCCAATAGAGTGACCTGGAGTGCTATGTACCTTGAAGCAAACGTCACCAAGGGAAAGGTCCTGCCCTTCCTCAAGAAGGCTATCTATCTTCATCTGTGGTAGTTCTACTCCAAAGGTGGTAGAAAGGGTCAGTCGCATATCGCCAGAGTTGATCATATCCCCTTCAGATTTGTGAAGGTGCAGAGTCGGACTGTATTCTGCGATGATTGGTGGGACACCCCCGATGTGATCTATATGACTATGGGTGAGTATGATGTCTGTCAATTCTCCCACAGATGAGCCAATCTCTACAAGATCCTGATTCAGCCCATCCGGGTTCATTCCAGTCCCAGCATCGATTAGAATCTGCTTGTTTCCTCCGTTTATGAAGATGATATTTGAGTCAAAGGAGTTGCTTACTCTGATGTAGACATTATCACTGATTTGTCTAAACATCTCGTCACCCCATAAACTCCACCAATCTATCAATCTCGGCTTCATTATTATAGAAATGCGGCGAAACTCTGAGTCTTCCGTTACGAACTGAGCAGTATATCCTATTCTTCTTTAGCTTCTTGTCAAGGGTTTCGACATCTTCTGGTGAACACGAAACAATGGGCGACCTCTGATTCTCCTCGAATTCGTAGTATTCAATACCCTTCTCACGAAGACGTTTCCGAAGATAGTCCGCATTATCAAGTGCCTTTCTTTCGCGTTCCTTAGCTGGCAGTGATGTGAGCATCCGGAGAGATTCAAGCAGTCCAACATACGCGATCATTGCTGGAGACCCTATTTGGAACATCTTCGCATCCGGAAATGGTTCCCTCTCGAAGTACCCAAACTCTCTGAATTCCTTGACTCCCCACCAACCCAAATACTTTGGTGTCAACTCTTCCATAATACTATCACTCGCATAGACATAGCCAGCTCCAATTGGGCCAAGCATCCACTTTGGTGCGTGTCCTGCCGCAAAATCCACGTCCTCCTTGACAAGATTTGTATCCGCCCATCCAGCAGCCTGAATGATGTCAGCTACGAGGTAGCCTCCGATATCGTGAACTATCTCAGCAAGGGCCTTCAAGTCTGACCGAAATCCCGAACCGAATTGCACTTGGCTAACTGCCAATACTCTCGTATTCTCATCAACCAGTTCCTTGAAGGCATCAGTTGGAGCGGCCCCTTCCTTTGACTTCACAACTCTCAACTCCACTCCTTGCTGTCTACAAAGATGCTGCCAAGGAATATAGTTAGCTGGAAACTCTAGGTCGCATAGTACCACATTAGAGCCCCCAGGATATTCTATGCTGTGAGCAAACGTGTTTACACCAGATGTAGTGTTAGGCATGAACCCGAAGTTTCTTCGTGCTCCGCCCAAGAGATTCGCTAGGAGTTCCCGAATTTCCTTTATTTTCTCAAGCGTTTCATCAAAATCTCCCTTGGCCGTGATTCTATCGTCCAAATACTCCTTCATGGCCGTCACACATGTCATAGGTGGGATGCCAGTTGCAGCATTGTTGAGATAGGCCATATCTAATAAGGTGGGGAACATCCTCTGGACAAAATTGGAGTCGATTACTTCGGGCATGCCTTGTTTTCCAGTTGAAGCACCAGATAAAGCTCACTCTCACTGCGGACACAATCCCCCCAAGATTTAAGACCGGTTTCATCTCCCTAAATCTTCGGAGAGAGGTTGTAATTGCTCAGGAGGCTGGCTTCTCGATTCAAAGGCAAAAAGAAGGAAGAGCCGAAAGCAGAAGAGGCTCCAGATGCTGCTCCAGAATCAGGTAAGCCCCTAGGAGAACCTCGTGAAACGACCCCTCCCGTTGAGATTGAAGTTGCACCGGGAGAACCCTTCATGGCGCCCCGCGAAACCCCCCGCGTGGGGCGGCGTGAACCGCTTCCAACTGGAACACTTGTGGCTAGTACAGCTACAACTGAGCTGAGGATTGATGAAGAAGCAACCTCCAATATTGCGCGCGCCGCGCAAATCAGACCTCAATCGGTATCAGAAATTGTCGCTGGCGAGGCATTGAAGCGCGATGAGGAAGGACGCATCCATATAAAGATCGTATTCTATGGTCCATCTCTCTCCGGAAAGACAACTGCACTCAGGTGGCTCTTTGCCAATGTGAGAGCTCTAGCTAAGGGCAGAATTGTTGAAATCTCAGACGAGCTTGGTCGGACTACTTACTTTGACTTCATCCCTGTTTCTGCTGGTGAAAAGGTGGTTTTTGATGTCTTTACTGTCGCGGGTCAGCGAAGACATGCTACTCAGCGGATAAACGTTCTTCGAGGAGTAGATGGCATGATATTCATGGCAGACTCCACACCCGAGCAGATGAATGAGAATCTGGCCTCGATTCAGGAGCTTCGAATCGCCCTTGGAACCGATCGGCTGGCAACCTTGCCCATCGTGGTTTCTCTGAACAAACGAGACCTGCCAAATGCTCTCCCAGTGGACCGCATGATTCAGATGCTAGGGCTTGAAGGATATCCCGTATTTGCCACCGTTGCCACCGAAGGAAAGAACCTCCTCAGGATGTTTCAGCGCATCTTGAGGGACTCGCTCATCTTCAAGGTCGGCGTTTAGTCTACTATTTGCCATGTACTTCTTTCATGCGAGCTTGACCGAAAAGATAATTTGGTGTTCAGAACGAGCGAAGCTCCAGAGATCGGTCCTCTATCAATAGCCCCGTGGTGTAGCGGTCCAGCATCAGTGGTTCTGGCCCACTGGACCCAGGTTCGAGTCCTGGCGGGGCTACCACCCTTTTACGCTGTTTCCGTTCAATAGATTTCTCCTTCAGCCAAAAGCGGACTTTTGACTTCGATTTTTGCTATATAAAACTAAAAGAAAGAACTTTCGATTTTTCGAAGAGCGCGCGCATTTTAGCGAAAACCTATAGATTTATAGGCCAAACGGCCGTCTCAAAACGATGGAGACGCAAGGCCCGCGTTCACGCTTTGTGTTCCTGTTGCTTCAGTCTGCGTCCCTCCCGGCGGAGATCAACAGGCTGCGGGTCTTCTCCACCTCCTGCTGCTTTTCGATCACGACAATAGCTGTCATTCTCATAACAAGCTTCATATCAACCTGCACTTAGAAGAATCGCCAAGTGAGTGAACATGGAGCGCGTTGATTTTGGCTGGGATGAATTCTGGGCTGAAGTGTTCAGGGTCAAATATCGTCAAATCATTCCGGGAATTCAACAATATGATGAGATGGTAGTTGAATTCTGCCTGGATGCCTTGAGCTTGAAGAAAGGAAAGAAGCTGCTCGACATAGCCTGTGGAGCCGGTGATCAGAGCATCCTTTTTGCAGAACGCGGAATCAATGTTTCTGGATTCGACCTTTCAACAAGGCTGATTAAAATTGCTAAGGAGAAGGCAGCTGAGGCCAATCTTGAGGTGAATCTCTCAATGGGTGACATGAGGGAGATTGATTTTCCAAGCCAGTTTGATGCTGCAGTGCTTCTGAGTCACAGCTTTGGCTTTTTCAATCATGATGAGAACAAGCGTGTTCTTGAGGGGTCATTCAATGCGCTCGTCGAAGGCGGGAAGCTTCTGCTTGACCTGATGAATCCCTACAATCTTCCGCGTTTCCATAAGACATGGACAAAGCTAGAAGATGGCTATCTGTTAAGTGAGCCTCATGTACTCGATGCACCAGCGGGAGTTCTGAGAGGACGGCCAGCATCATTCATTGATGTGGCTAATGGCCGCATAATCGAGATGAATGAGGATGCACTCGCTGGCAACGACATCCGAATGTACACTGCACTTGAAATTCGCGATCTCCTAAGACAGGTGGGCTTTTCCAGGAGCGAACTCTACGGGCAAAACAAACTTCCGAAGATGCCATATGCCGCAAATTCTGAGCGTATGGTTGTAGTAGCCACAAAATAGGGTCCTATGACGATAATCTTTTAAGAATCTATAAGGCTCTCCGCGCTAGCCACCGAGGCCTTCGGTTGACCCTGACCTAGTTCTCCCGGAACTATGACTTTGGAGTTGGGGTCAGACTATTCGCAAATAAGGTGAAAGCAATTGGTCAAGATAAAGGACCCAGACGCAATTAAGAGACTAATAATGTCAGATGACTATGAGCATAAGAGAATCATCTCTATCAGCGCTCACATCGATCACGGCAAGACAACAACAACAGACTATCTGATGCGCCGTGCAGGTCTCATGAGTGACGCAGCCGCTGGGCAGGCTCTTATGACAGACAGTGACGACGAGGAGCAGGAAAGAGGAATCACGATCTTCACCTCTGTTGTTCTGCTAAACTTCGAAGTTGATGGAGAAGAGTATTTAGTACAGCTGTCCGATACGCCTGGACACCTCTCTTTCACAGGAGAAGTTTCACGTGCATTGCGCGCTAGTGATGGTGCCGTCATTCTGGTTGATGCACTTGAGGGAGTCATGACGCAGACTGAAACGAACATCCGACTTGCAGTAGGCGGCGAGGCATGCAAGCCAGTCCTCTTCATTAACAAAGTGGACAGATTGATCAATGAGTTGAAGCTCCCCCCTGAGAAGGTTGGAGAGCGACTTGTCATCATAGCTTCAAAGGTCAATGAACTCATCAAGAAAGTTGCTCCTCCTGAATATGCAAAGGAATGGAGAGTCAACTTTGAGGAAGGCAGTGTTGCAATTGGAAGCGCAAAGACCGGTTGGGCTTTCACAAATAAGACGCTCGCAAAGAAAGGTGTTCCTGCCAAAGTAGTATTCGAGAAATACAACGAGGGCGACGAGATGTGGCTTCGTGAGAACCTCCCACTGGATGATGCCCTTCTTGAGATGATAGTACACCACCTCCCCAACCCAAAGGAAGCACAAGCCTACAAGATTCCGAGAATCTGGAAAGGTGATCTTGACAGCACAGAAGGCAAGGCACTTCTTGAGTGTGATCGCAAAGGCCCGCTACTCGGAATGATCACCAAGATCTTTGTCGACCCAAAGAGCAAGAGGCCCACACTGATTGGTAGAGTTTTCTCAGGTACTGTGAAATCAGGACAGTCAATCCGTCTTGTCAACATGAGGAAAAGCGTCACTGTGAAACGACTTGGCGTACAAGAGATTACTGACATTCTGCCAATGGAAGAAGTTCCAGCAGGGAATCTCTTCTCTGTGTTCGGATTTATGTGTCCATCCGGAGAGTCTTTTGTAGCAGTGGACTCTGAGATGCATGGCTTTGAAGCCATTGAATATGTAAGCGAACCTGTAGTCAGCAGAAGCATCAAGCCAGTTGATCCTCAGGACATCGCGAAGCTAGGTGAGGTCGTTTCAAAGTGGATCATGGCTGACCCAACAGCGAGATTCATTCACGACAAGGAGTCCGGAGAATACAGACTGGATGGGATTGACCCTCTTCAAATTGAGATTCTGACCAAACGTATCAATGAACAGGTGAAGATCATCATATCTGAGCCAATCATTGTCTATCGTGAGAAGATTACTGAACGTGGCCAAGAGTTCCACACCAAATCTCCAAACGGTCATAATCGTCTAAGACTGTATGTAGAGCCCCTAGATGAGAAGGCTATTGAGCTCATCAGGAAAAAGCGGATTACGAGGGACATGAACTCGCGCGAGCGTGCAGCCATTCTCCGTGACGAGGCAGGATGGGATGCGAAGGAAGCCCGCAAGATTCTGGATATCTACGAATCAAGCATGCTTGTTGATGCCATGAGCGGTGTGCAGCGATTCGACAGAATCTACTCATATCTCGAGACCACATTTCGTGAGTTCATAGACCAAGGACCGATAGCAAGAGAGCCCGTCATGGGTGTGAAGGTAGTCCTTACAGATGCAACAGTTCACACTGATCCTGCGCACACTGGCTACAACGAGGTCGCTACGATGACCAGCTCTGGTCTTAACATGAGCTTCCTCACTGGGGCTTCAGGTCTCTACGAGCCAATTCTGAATGCGGACATCAAGACTCCAACTGACACGCAGGGGGGCATCATCAAAGTGCTTACTGGTCATCGAGGTCAGATTGTTACGATTGAGGCTGAGGAAGACACAGTCACAATCAGAGGCACATTACCGACAGCGGAAACAATTGGCATTGCAGATGAATTTCGCAGTGCTGCTGCCGGTAGAAGCTTCTTCGGTTACGAGTTTCGAGGCTTTGAACCAGTCCCTGGAAATATGCAGGAAGAGAAGATTCTGGAGATTCGAGCAAGGAAAGGTATGCCGGAGGAAATGCCATCTATAGGCTCTTGGAGTCGATGGATCTACAAACGAACCTAGAATGACCATGAGCGACGACCAGCTGGTCTTCGCTCCACCACTTTCTTTTCATATCTCTACATCGATGGATATTTGTCCAGCCATGTGGCATGGTCAAGTGCAATGAACGGGGATGTTGTAGAAGAACTGGAAACATTGGTATCATTTCAGACAATAAGTGATCCACTGGATAAAAGAGCAAACCTAGACTGCGCACAGTATATCGGTAGTAGACTTGAAGAAGCTGGGCTTATCTCAGAAATAATCGAATTTGAGGGCTATCATACGGTCTATGGGCGCTATGGCCAGGGTGAGTTCAAAATTCTCTTCCTAGCCCATTTTGATGTCGTACCTGTGGGTGAAGGATGGGAGTCTGATCCCTTCAAGCTCCGTGTTGATGGAGATATCGCCTATGGCCGAGGCTCATCCGACAATAAGGGGAATATTGTGTCACTTCTTCTCTTGGCGGATAGACTGAAAGAGAGTGCCTTTCCGTGTACTGTTACCATCGCTGCTAGTGGGGATGAGGAGATTGGAGGCAGAAATGGGGCATTCAAGCTCAAGGAACATCTAGTCAAGCAGGGCCTTTTTCCAGATTATGTAGTCATAGCTGATAGCGTTGGTCAGCAAATCATTCATCGGCGACGGAATGTCTTGCCCACCTACATCAAGGCAAAGAAGTCAATGGCCAAGATGCGAGGCCGAGCAGAAACGATTAGATTCGAAACCGATGTTTTCGGCTCAACATCCCGCCACTCAGCCTACATGCGGCCAAGTGTAGATCGGCATGCGATGCTAGCCGCCTCCAAATATCTTGATGTAAATCCATATACTGTCGTGAAGGATGTTAGAGGAGCTTTCCTGAAATCAAATGTCGTACCTGGATGGATTGAGGTTGACCTCCTCCATCCTGATGAGTCACAACCGGAGTCAGAGTATGATGAAGCTCTGACTGGACTTATGAGAGCACTTCTTCCCCTATCAAATGCGGCCTTCTCAACTGAATATTCAGACCACGGGAGAATAATCTCGCCCAATCTGTTATCCATTGAGGGTGACCTCTGGTCTCTCTATTGTGATATTCGTGCAATGACAAATGACGGAGAGGCTGTGGAGAGGGCTATCCAGAGAGCATTGGAAGGACGTGTTAATCTATTCTCATTACGTGTGAGCCCTGGCGTCGGGTATGTCGACACTGATCCAAATTCCCGCCTGATACGAGCCGCACGTTGGGCACTTGAGAAGGAACAGATCCCGTACAGAGTGATAGAGGGATATGGCGCATCTGATTCTCGTTTCTTTGCCGGAGAGGGGTGCGAGCTATTCGACTTTGGCCCTCGTGGTGGTAACACCCACGGGCCCAACGAGTGGGTATCGATTTCCTCAATAAAGGAGAACGCTGATTTCTATCACACCCTGATTGATGTTCTCTTGAGAAAGCCAGGAGGGCTATGACCCCTGTTTCAAGCATCTCATCAACTGGTTCCTGCTATTCACTAAGAGCTATCGCTATCATAAGATTCTCGTCGCCAAACTTGTATTCCTCTCGGTAATCTCCAGCAGGTTTCTTCGCCTGTTTCAAGCTATTCGCTAGTGTTTCTTCTGTGATATATTGCTGATGAGACTCAACCGCCTCCGCCAATCGGCTGCTTGAGGAATACTGAATGTCTATCCTATCATTAACATTCAGATCGGCTGACTTGCGTACGTTTTGAACCCGTCTCACAAATTCTCTTGCCAATCCTTCAAGTTCCAGTTCCGGCGTTAACTCGGTAGTCAGGGCAGCAAGATATCCTCCCTCGGATGCTGTCGAAAAGCCCTCTTTAGCTTCAACTATGACTTCGACTTCATCAGGTAGTATCTCGAATTTCTCACCGTTCACCTCTACTTCAATGGATTCGCCAGCCTGAAGATGTGTCGACGATTCACGGGGATCTAGACCGAGTATTGCATTTCTAAGTGCAGGGAAATGAGAGCCGTACTTCTGACCCAGTTGCTTTGGAAGCGGTTTTAGCTGATAGCTCACTACTTCTCCAGTAACATCCAATAATCGAACATGCTTGACATTCAATTCATCCCCCACCAAATCTGCATAGCGCATAACGACATCTCGCTCCTTGTCCATTCCAACAGCAAATGCTATCTCAGACAATGGTTGTCGAAGCTTGCGATTTGCCTGGTTTCTTGCTGCATGTCCCAAAGAAACCAATCTAAGTACAAGCGCCATCTCGCTGTTAAGCTCCTCATCAACAGAATCGCTCAAGGGCCAATCGCAATGATGTACGCTCTCTGGTGCACCTGACTCCACGCTACGGACTAAATTCTGATGTATGACTTCAGACACGAACGGTACAAATGGTGCTAGCAATCGAGAGAGGGTCACTAAGACTCGATATAATGTATCATAAGCCGCATTCTTGTCAGCATCTTCCTCATCACTCGACCCGGCTTCTACCCAGAAGCGGCGACGACTTCGTCTGAGATACCAGTTACTCAGATGATCTATGAATCGGTCTACAACAGCTGCCGCCATGTTAGGTTCGTATGACTCCAAATACGCAGTGACATCTCGAGTAACCTCATTCATCCGGGAGAGTATCCATCGGTCTAGCAAGCTAGGCGAGGTCTTCAGGTCCGTCTTGGGAACCCACCCGTCTATGAGTGCATATGTGACAAAGAATGAATAGACATTCCAAAGAGGGATGAGAAAATGCCGTCGTACTTCGTCGCCTCGAGAATACCCAAAGGCAAGGTCCTTTTCAGGTTTATGAGTACAAAAGAGCCATCGCATCACATCCACACCCATTGAATCAGCAGCTTCATTGAACTCTATCATATTCCCCCATGACTTGTGCATCTCTCTCCCATCTTCAGCCGTCAGAGTTGCATAGGTGAAGACATGCCTGAATGGTGCTTTGCGTTCGAGTATCGTGCTCATTGCGAGTAGGCTATAGAACCAATTTCTGAATTGACCTGGAAAACTCTCGCTGATGAGTTCTGCCGGGTACCACTTGTTCCAATACTTCCTATCTGAGTTGTACCTCATTGTACTCATTGCTACTATTCCTGCATCCAACCAGGGATTACCCACGTCCGGTATTCGTTTCATTCTCTGGCCGCATTCACCACATTCTATCTCTATTTCATCGATGAATGGTCTGTGAGGTGAATGACCTTCGAAGGAGTCCCAGCCAACAACAGCACGTTCTTTCAATTCCTCTCTGCTGCCTATCACTTCGAAATGACTGCAGCTCGCACACTCCCATATGGGCAGTGCAAGGCCCCAATATCGTTTCTTGGAGATCATCCAGTCATCCATGTTCCGCAGCCAATCTAGCTCTCTCTCTTTTCCAAATGAGGGGTGCCAGTTGGTTTCATCAGTAACTACCTCCATTATCTGATAACGGAGATTGGCGTCTTTCTGCTCATCCGTGACCTCCTCATAGGGTACGTCAAGTTTGGTCCCCATGGATATGAACCACTCATCAACAAGACGAAAGACCAATTCTTCCTGACAACGCCAGCACACAGGATATCGATGCGTATAGTCCTCAACCTTGTATGTCAATCCCTTCTCAGTCAGATTGTCAAAGATTGGCTGGGCAACTTCCTTGACACTCATCCCCGACAACCAGTCAAACCCATCGATAAAGATGCCATTTTCTGTAAGAGGCGCTATTGCGACAAGGTCAAACTCCTTGGAGAGTTGGAAGTCCTCAGCTCCGCATCCAGGAGCAATGTGCACTATACCAGTTCCTTCCTCTTCTCCCACTTCATCCCACAGTATCACTTTGTGCTTTCCTGAAACTCCGCTCTCTTTTTGAGCTGGTAGCTCATCAAAGGGGCCATGATAGACCCAGCCCTCCATGTCAAAGCCAAGCAGCTCCTCCTCGACTTCATAGTCGCCCTTCAACATATGCAGAGTCCCACGGCTTAAGTAGAATGTTTCCTCTCCCTGGCGAACCTTGACATAGGTCAGTTCGGGACCAACAGCAGCTGCCACATTACTGCTTAGAGTCCAAGGAGTCGTTGTCCATACCAAGAGACTTTCACCCGCATGATCCAACAAAGGGAATCTCAACGTTATGCTAGGATGAGTCAGCTCGCGATAGCCTTCAGTCACTATTTCATGTTGGCTGATGGCTGTACCACACCTAGCGCACCAGGGCATGACATCTCTGCCCTTGTATATCCATCCTCTATCGTGACATGACTTCAGCACAGTCCATATAGTATAGTTGTTCTCTTCTGAGAATGTGAAGTATGATCCGCCAAGTTCAGGCATACCAAGTCTTCCTACGAGCTGCTCAACCGTGCCAGTAACTGGACCTTCAACACCCTCGAGAGTCATCACTGCCACTGGATTATCATCAAGAGCATCATGTAGTGTCTTCAGAGTCTCCAGGTTGTCCCAGTCCATCCAAAAACCTAGACGTTTGCTTTGCTCTGTCATAACTCCAGCATATTTCAAGACCCGCTGCTTGCACAATATGATGAACTTCTCCAATCCATAGTCTTCTATGTCTTGCTTGCCCCTGAAACCCATATCTCGTTCAACGTTGACTTCAACCCAGAGTCCCTGACAATCAAAGCCATTCTGATAGCGTGTATGATGCCCCTGCATCGCTTTCAATCGATGGTATAGGTCCTTGTATGTTCGTCCCCATCCATGATGAACGCCCATAGGATTGTTGGCAGTGATAGGACCATCAATAAAGGACCATATCGGGCCTTTCGCCCTCAATCTCCTCAGCTTCTCAAAGATCTGCTTCTCTTCCCAAAACCTAAGTGTCTCATATTCCTGCGCAACGAAATCAACTTGATTGGGTACTGGCTCGAACATCTATATCACCGACTCCTGTACTGATTATCCATGCAGCTAGAATTCTTCAAAAGCCGAACAGGTTCGCAATCAGAGAATGGACTACGTTGAGTTTCACATGTGTTAGTGAATTTGGCAATCCATCCTTGTCCACCTTTAGTACTCCTCCCTGCATCCGACCCCGTTAAAAAGCTTAGGCTAACCATACTTGACCTTCATATTGGCACCTTGAAACGACCAAGACTTAATTGCCACTTGCGATGGAAGAGTTCCTGTAATCAAGAAGTCGAGGGTGATCTAAGGATATGAGTTCACTTGAAGACAGGCCTTTAGACAAGCTCGCGGACATGGTACTGAATGTCCTTTGGCAAGACCTTCTTGAAGTCTGGAGCGTTATTCGAAAGAAGATGGACAACGAAGGTGAGGACGCAGTTCGAACCGCTTTTGAAGAAGCCAGAGTTCGATTCCTCCAAGGACCTTTTGCGGATCATCTTGAAGTTCGATGGGGAATGGACTTGTGTGTGCATTGTAATGACGACAATATTGAGAAGAATGGCATCGCTTATGTGAAACCGAACGGCGATGGTCTCGAGTTCAATCAATGCCTGAATTGTCGCATTGGCATTCTCTACGATTTGGAGTCTGCAAAGGCCACTATGGATACCTATACCATCGCTCTTGGGAAGCCCGGGCAATTCAATGGGATGTCTTTCTTTTGGAATGCAATTGTTCCTGATTCATTGAGGAAATACCAGCCAACATACGAAGTCATCCACAACGGCCAGTGGATAGGCACGGTTTCCTTTGACAAAACACTCACCCCAAAGTATCTCCCTTTCAGTGCTATGACTGAGTCTATGGCACGAGATGCTGAGGAACCATGGACTACAGAGATACCTGATGACCTTGGAATCGCCATCGATGCATTTCTGGCTGAAGCTCGTTATCAAGTTGAAACTGCACTTGTCCTTTGACTTAGGTATAAGGTGAAGATATTGCCAGAGAAGCTGGTTCGTGACAGGATTCCTGAGATCATTAGGCAAAACGGTGGGAACCCACAGGTTCGTATTGCTACTGGAACTGAACTTGACAAGCTCATCCGACATAAAATAGTAGAGGAATCTCAAGAACTGCTAGATTCAGGAGTGGATGAGGAGATTGCAGACGTCCTCGAAGCATTGGAAGCTCTTCTAGTTCATCGATCAATCGGCCGTGCAGCACTTGAGGATATTCGACTGAAGAAACGCCAAGAGAGGGGTGGATTCGATAAAGGATTCATCCTCAAGATGTCAGAATAGCCATGCCCCTTTTCATACTCGGAAGTTTCGGACAAAGGTTATATTGCGAAAACCTCGCAGCCGAGTTCAAAATACCACCCTGTTCAGTGGTGGTACCATATAGTGACTATGGAGTGGAATGATTCATGGCAACTGATGAAGTCAAGCCGGTTCCAGAGGAACCCATCACTCATGAGGATTCTGGCGGTTATGCTAGGTATCAGGTAGAGAAGTATCCCGAGAGGCAACTTCCCTACAAGACACAATCGATCTGTCCTGAGTGCTTCTTGACAAATAATGATGTTAAGGTAATTGACGCCACGCTCTATGAAGAAGATGGGAAGGTCATGTACAAGAAGACCTGTGATGAGCATGGCGAGTTCATTGACGTTTATTGGGGTGACGCCAAGATGTTCAGGGAGGCGTCTAAGTGGTGGTACAAGTCTGTCGGTCTAGACAATCCCAGAACTGAAACAGTAAAGGGATGTCCAGAGGACTGCGGACAGTGTCCCGAACACAAATCACACACTGCACTGGCTCTTCTGGATGTCACGAACAGATGCAATCTAAGATGTCCAATCTGCTTTGCTGTGGCTGCAGAAGGCGGAACGGTCTACGAGCCTACCCCTGAGGAAGTCTTCGACATGATGAAGAATCTCAGGAGCAACGAGCCAGTACCGGCGCCTGCGCTTCAGTTTGCTGGTGGTGAGCCAACAGTCAGCAAACATCTACCTCAGTACATAAGATGGGCCAAGGAGTTGGGCTTTAGGCACGTCCAGATTGCGAGCAACGCTATCAGGATTGGAAAGAGCAAGGAGTATTTCCAGGAACTCAGAGACGCAGGACTGTCAACGGTGTATATGCAGTTTGACGGCATTACGCCAGATCCCTACATCGCAGCACGAGGCTCAAATTTGTTGCCTATCAAGAAGCAAGCCATTCAGAATGCTCGAGAGATTGGGATGGAGTCTCTGGTTCTTGTACCAACCGTCGTCAGAGGTGTGAACGACGACCAAGTTGGCGGTATCATCGAGTATGCAGTTGAGAACAGGGATGTAATTCGTTGTGTCAACTTTCAGCCAGTGAGCATCACCGGTCGCATTGACCATAATGCACGGAACGAGATGAGAATCACCATTCCCGATGTCATCCATCTGATTGAGGAACAGACTGGTGGAAAGATACCGCTTGATGCATGGTATCCGGTTCCAGCGATGATGCCCGTAGGTAGAGCCCTGGGTCTCATGAAAGGTACTCCCCAACTTGAGCTCAGCACTCATTTTGCATGTGGGATGTCCACATTCATCTACATCAATGAGGACGGCGATTATGAGCCAATAACCAATCTGATTGATGTGAGCAAGTTCCTCGTGCTTCTTGAAGACATATCCAATCTCTTTGCCCAGGAGAAGAGAGGCGCAAGTGCAAGGGCGAAAGCCAAGCTTGCTGCTGGTGCTAGGCATATCAAGAGGAAGGGAATCATCAAAGACCTTCTCTCTGCTTTCCTCAATCGAGGCGACTACGAGTCATTGGCGAAGTTCATGCGTAGGATTATCATGATAGGCCTGATGCATTTTCAGGATCCATACAATCTGGATCTGGAGAGAGTTCAACACTGCGATGTCAACTATGCAGCGCCTGATGGCAGGATTATTCCGTTCTGCACCATGAACACCATCCACCGGTCGAGGCTGGAGGACAAGTTCGCTCAGCCATTGGATCAGTGGAGGAGCAGGCACAAGCCTAGCCAGGTTGAGGAAGATAGTATCTCAGAGCCCTATAAGGGATAGACCTTCAAAGACTGGATGAAGGAGCACTGCTCCTCATCCCTCATTCTGTTTTTGCTTTAAGAAACACCTTTTGTTCAATTCAGATGCTTTGAGCACATTGTTGCTTTTCAGTTCCAACTTGGTGAAAAGGTGCTAGAATGTTCAAAGAATGCAACAAGGGCGCGCTTTGCGAAAATCTCGAAATCCGACTCTATGGCGGACTTTAAGAATACTTTAAAAGATGTGCTGTCCGCATGCCATAACTTTAATAAGTTAGCTCAGCAATACGCCATGGACGAGGTGGGTGTGTGGGACATATCCATCACCGTAATATACGCAAGGCGAGCATGTGGGCTAGTTTTTCGTTACATGCCCTCAATTACGAAACTCCCCCCTCCTACCACGATTTCCCGCGTGCTCGCCACCTCCTAATTTCCATTCATTCAAATGATGCCAGATAAAATCCTTAATTAGCATCCAGCCCCTTTCGATGTCGGATGTTCATTATGAATCAGAGGCGTGAGCTCAAGCTACTACAGGTTGATGTCTTCACAGATACACCCTATGGTGGGAACCCTGCAGCAGTCATTCTGGCTCCGGAGAGTCTGAATGACGAAGACATGGAGAAGATAGCTCAAGAGATGAATGTCCGAGAGACTGTCTTCGTCCTTAAGTCGAAGGTTGCTGACCACCGCTTCAGATACATGACCCCGAGAGGGGAGATAGATTTCTCAGGACATGCAACAATAGCAGCCTTCCATGCCCTGATTCATGCAGGCCTCGTGGAGATATACAGGGACGAAACTATGGTGAGTTTCGAAACCAAAGCAGGTCTATTGCAGGCTGACATCGTGAAGAACGAAACCACCCGGTTGCATGAGGTGCAAATCACTCATCAGAGACCGCGGTTTCTTGATACTTACGACCCGAACGATTTCAATGAGGCACTTGGCCTTACTCTCGCGGACATTGACCGTCTAGTCCCAATGCAGACAGTTTCGACTGGTATTCCTATTCTCGTCATACCCCTCTCAACATCGAAGGCCTTTGAGAAGATTGACTGTGACTGGAACCGTCTAGTTGAATTGCAGCAGGGTGCTGATTTTGGGTCAGTCTGCGTGTTTACTAGGGATACACATGATGAAACTTCGGATGCTCAAGTAAGACATTTCGCTCCTTCACTTGGTGTCAATGAAGAGCCCGTAAGCGGTGCAGCAGCAGCTTGCGTGGCTAGCTATTTGATCAGATATGGAATTGTTGACGACACTCTTGGAGTTGCCAGTATTATTATCGAGCAGGGCCACAGCGTTGGTCGTCCAGGAAGGAGCTTTGTCGAAGTCAGAGGTGACAGGGAGAACATCGAGCTTGTCAAGGTGAGTGGGACTGGCGTCTTGGTCATGACTGGGACGATATACATCTAGCTGGACTTGGTTATGCGCGCCTCCAAAGCCTTATCTTAGCTATGCTTTGGTCCTTGCAATGTGAAAACCCATGCTAGACCTCATGAGCAAAGCAATCGAAGGCATCTCTGACAAGAAGGTTACATTCGCAGATATCCGCCATGAGTCCCGCGAAGGGAGCGTGCTCGCAGTTATTAATGGCGCATTAAGACGCTTCAACCGCACGAATAGAGCTGGCACAGTTGCCAGAGTCCTTGTTGGTGAGTGTTGGGGACAGGCGTCAACAACGCAGGAATTGACCAAGGCGCGTATTGACGCACTTCTATCTGAAGCAACAAAGATGGCAAAGGCGAGCGCGAAGTATTCCCGGAAGGACATTGACCTTTCTAACGCTAATTCTGAACAGAAGTCTGTTTGGCTATCTGTGAAGGAAGATCCGCAGAATGTTTCGACAGAGGAGAAGATCGAGTTTGTAATGGCTATTGACAAGGGTCTGAAGATTGATGACCGAATTATCAGTACCAACACTAGCTACCAAGACTGGAATTTAGTTTCTAGACTGGTCAATTCTGAAGGGGCCAGGCTTGAGTGGGATGAACTCCGAATTCGAGTCTTTGCGTACCCCGTGGCACGAGAGGGCGACAGGATGCATTACGACTATGACACTGTTGGTGGCCAGACCGGATACGAGCTAATCAGAGGAGTAGACACAAACGAATTCACCGAAAAAACCGCGAAAGGTGCCTTGGATTTGCTGAAAGCAGAGAAGCCGCCTTCAGGCAAGATGACCATTATAATGGATGGTGATACATCTGGGACTATTGCTCATGAGGTCTGTGGTCATGGAAGTGAGGCTGATGAGGTGGTCAAAGAACGCTCATTTCTGACAGGCTTGGTTGGAAAGAGAGTTGGGTCAGATTTGGTCACAATGGTTGATGATGGAACACTTGAAGACAAATTGGGATCCTTTCCATATGACTCTGAGGGCACACCTGCTTCGAAGACATTCATCATCAAAGATGGGGTTTTCAGTGGCTATATGCATACCTTGGAAACCGCGGCTCTAATGGGAGTAGAGCCGACAGGGAATGGACGAGCTCAGGACTACAATCGCAGAATCTTCGCTCGAATGAGTAATACATTCTTTGAACCCGGGGAGTGGTCCATAGACGAGATGATCTCAGACACCAAGGATGGTCTCTACATTCAAAAACCTATGAGTGGTATGGAGGATGTGGTTGGCGGTGGAGTTCAGGTGAGTTGTCTGAAGGGCTATGTCATAAAGAACGGAGAGAAACAGCAGCTTGTAAGAAGCAATGCCTTGACTGGGAAGGTGCTGGATATCCTAGCAACTGTTGATGCAGTCAGCAAAGACATTCAATTCTCTGGAGGAACATGTGGCAAAGGTGAAGAGGACCTGGTCTCTGTGACTAGTGGGGGTCCTCACATGCGCGCCGAGCTCATCGTTGGAGGTGGGTGAAATGAACCTGAGTGAGATTGCCAGAGCATTAGTGACTAGGTCAGAGGGGGCTGGTGCAACACAAGCTGAAGCATATGCGATCCTAGCCAAGACATCCAGCATTTACATTGATGACAACATCCCAAAGATTGCAGACGTGAAGGAGGAGGTAGGTGTCGGGCTCAAGTTCATCATAGGCAAGAGAATTGGTTTTACTAGTTCCACTCTTTTGTCTGAGTCTATTGAAGATGTAGTCGCGCGTGCGGGGTCTATGACAAAGGTTTCCGCAGAGGATGAGAAGTTCGTTTCACTACCTGATCCTAGGAAACCTCGCGGCTCAGTCGACCAATTCTATGACCGACCGACAGGGGAGGCTGATAGTGATGTCTTGCTTGAGAAGACAATGACACTTGTTTCATCAGCAGCTGGAGATAGTGTGAGTGTTCCAAATGGAGTCCTCAGAACGAGTTCTACTGATTTCAGAATCACGAACTCTCTTGGTGCAGATGCAGAATCTAAGTCTACCATGGTCTTTGGCTATTTCACGGCAAAGGCTGAAGAATCAGGTTTGGTTGGTGAAGGTGTACAGAGATGCTGGTCTCGGAGCCTCGAAGACGTCGATTTTGCACAAATTGGAGCAAAGCTGCAGCATCAAGCCCTAGATGTGATTCAAGCCAAAGGGTTCAAAGAGAACTGGAAAGATGCTATAGCTGTGCTGGCTCCCAGTGAAGGCAGCGAAATGCTTGGAAGCATGATTGGATATGCTGTATTAGCTGAGAATGTGAACAATCGATCAAGCCCATGGGCTGACAAAATGGGTGAGTCAGTTGCGCACGAAAGCGTGACAGTCGTCGATGATGGTCTCTCTGAGAAAGGTCTGTTGAGTGCCTTGGTAGATGATGAAGGGACACCAATGCAGAAGACATCCGTTATTGAGAAAGGTGTACTGAAATCATATCTATATGACAGCTATAATGCAGCACAAGTTGATTTGAAATCAACTGGAAACGGTATGAGACGAAACTCTCGCGACGCACATGGCTCGTTTTCTAGCCCTGTTCGATGCACGTCAACAACACTTGAAGTCCCGGCTGGCGCAAAGAGCGTGGATGACATAATCAGTGAGGTGAAGCACGGCGTCTACATTGAGCACTTTGCTTGGCCACAGGTGGATCCGCTTGCTGGCACATTTTCCAATGAAATCCGTAATGCGCAGCTGATTGAGAATGGCGAGCTGACAACTAAGATCAAGTATGCGCTGCTTGTAGGAAATCTCTATGAGTCCATCCAGCGCGAAGTTATGTTTGGTTCGGACTTGGAGGTTCATGACAACCGTGTCATGCCCACCATAGCGATATCAGGCACAGAGATTGTTGGTCAATAGCCGCGTTTCGTCTAAATCCCAAGTGAAGTTCGACACTTGGAAATCCTAAAAAGGAGCGGAACTCCAAACTCGGATGTACATCGCTTGATGAGAGGGTTCCACATGAGCAGATTCGAGGAGATTTGGAAGGAAGAAGTAGAGAAAATCAATGCGGCTCTTAATGAATTCATCAGGTTGAAGAAGGAACGGGCATCCCATATGGGTGTCATCCATGATGAATACTATGACAACATCAAGGAGTATATCATGCGTGGAGGAAAACGACTCCGACCTTTGGCTATAATCGTTGCTCATAAAGCTGTCAAGAAGGAGATCGAGGTTGAGCATCTCTATCGAGCAGCCTGTTCTCTGGAGATTCTACACAATGGGTCCTTACTACACGATGACCTTATTGATCATGACGAAACAAGACGAGGGGGTCCCACATTTCATGCTCGCTATCGTGAATGGTTCAAAGATCATTTCGGGAGTACTCCTGAGAGAGCGGCAGACTTTGGCATGACTCTGGCTATTCTTGGTGGAGACTCACTCATCAATTTGGGTGCTGAAGCAATCAACGCATCGAAGCTCAGTCCGGACATCGGGATGAAGCTGCTAAACTACTACCAGCAAGGATTCAGTGATTTGGTGGAGGGGGTTCTTCTTGAAATGACCATGATTAAGGATCCAACGGTGGAAGAGGCCACCTATATGGAGATGGTCTATAGAAAGACTGCCACCCTGTTTCAGAAAGCTCTCCAGATGGGCGCCACAGTTGCAGGAGCTACTGACTCTCAACTCGAAGCCTTCAGTGAGTTCGGAACTAAGGTAGGGCAGGCCTTCCAAATGCAGGATGACATCCTCGGTTCATTCGGCGAAGAAGAAGTAACAGGGAAGTCTGCTGAAGGGGATATCAGAGAGGCAAAGAAGACCATGCTCCTGATAAAGGCGCTCGAACTGTCAAATCCTGAGCAAAGGAACATATTACAAGACCTTCTCGGGAAGGAAGGAATGAAAGGAGTTGATGTTGAGAGTGTCAGATCGATCTTCCGCGAGTCTGGTGCGCTTAATGCCACTGAGGAAATCAGAGATCGCTTACTCAATGAGGCGCAATTCGCTCTGAAGAATGCTACTCCTCCACTTGACCCTCAGTACCTAGAGTTCTTGTTGGAACTCTCAGTGTTTCTCACTACAAGGGCATTCTAAAGCGCTATTCATTGCCGATCAGACGTAGACTTAGAAGAAGCACATCTTCTCCCTTAGACGCCAGAATATGCTTCATAGGTTTTCTCATGCCAGGAATGTTTCTTCTGACATATCTCATGAACTCGTCAGGAGATTCTAGCAGTGCTCGTCGCATTCCCTCTATATGTTGCATGAGGATGTCCCTGGCCGTTTGGTCTGACATCTCCCCACGAATCACTTTGTCCCTCAGAGTACTCAGAATCTCTTCTGCAATGACTCTGGACTCAGTCACAATTCTGCCATGAGGAGTCTTCTTCTTCCTCCTCTGCTTGTGACGCGCTCGCTTTGCCGCCTCAATGAGTGCCCGAATCTCATCCTCATCTTGAAGTTCTTCTTCCATATCTGACTCGACGACGAGCTTCCTCCAAGCTTTCTTTCCATGAAATTCGAGAGGTGAAACGAAGCCCTTTGCGTGCATCTCCTGCAATTGCTTCTTGAAATCAACCTCTAGCATGACTGAACTTCGAGCTGACATATGCAGATATTTCTGATATAGAACCGGCTCAAACTCGATTATGGACCACCCAAATGCCCTGAGTATATCTACCTCTATCTCTCTCTCGTAGTCATCGGGTACAAGTCTATCATACATCCCTATCCGATGCTCCCTCAACTTTTGCAGCTATTTTGAGTCGGTCTGAAGCAATATGAAGGTATGCGGAATATCAAAAATCGACAGGTCTGACTGCCTGGGCTTTGGCGTTTCCTAAAATAGGGAGGCGGTGCAAGAATATCTTGAACAGCGTGCTTTTGCATATGAACGACCCTGTTTCTGAATGTTTTTCATGCAGTAGAACTTATTACAAGCTGTGGCAAATGTTTCCTCCACAGAACTGAACTCTTTGTTCTGTACGTATTAGGAGAAAGAGAGAAATGAGTGAATATTCAGGCGGCGTTTCTAGGACTGCGTTTGTCGCAGTTTTGATAATCGCGATCATTGGAACCGCCGGACTAACGTATGTCTTCCTAGGTGGATTGGCACCTCCTACGACTACAACAACAACAACAACCACAACGACAACCACCACCCCTGGAGATGAATATACGTTACACATTCTTACCAGACATAGTACGGCTATTCAGAATCTATATGAAGCAGAGTTCTTAGCGACTGACGCAGCGAAAGACGCTGGCATAACCGACATTGAGTGGCAAGATCCATACGACAATCTATGGCCTCCCATACTTGACGAGGGATGGGCAGACGTCATTTGGGGTGGCGGACCAACTGTGTTCGACAATCTCATTGCTGACGACTACCTCGAGCCATGGACAAGTGCTATGATGGTAGCAGCTGCTGCAAGAGTTCCTGATACCTATGCAGGAGTTGACTTGAAGAGAAACAACACAGGTGGTGACATCATGTGGGTGTCAGCAGCTACCTCTGGATTCGGATTCACAGTCAATGACTACTTCTGTGATGAAAAGTCTCTGCCAAACTCCACAATTGTTGCGAACTGGACTGATTTGGCTAGCCCTGGACTAGCTCAATATCTACCTATACTGCCAACAGTTGCTGTTGCAGATGCATATGCATCATCATCAGTCAGACGCGCATATGAGATCATCACCCAAGGCTATGGATGGGATGATGGTTGGTCGATTCTGGCACGAATTGTCGGAAACGGTGGATTCTTCAGTGGATCTTCAGCTGTCAAGGAAGCAGCTGAACAGGGTGCAGTTGGCTATGGATTAACAATTGACTTCTATGGTTTTCAATCAACGAATGTCAATCCGAATGTCGTATACATCAGCCCTGGTGACTACAACATCGTCAACGGAGATCCAATTGCAATTTCCTCTACAAGTACTCAGAAAGGACTTGCTGAGGTCTTCGTAGATTATGTTCTAAGTGCTGAGGGTCAGGCTGTCTGGACAAACCCTGAAGCTCTCAGGCTTCCAGTCATGATTGAGGCTTTTGACGAACCTACTGCTGATCCATTCTGGGGTCCATTCCTCGAGAATGTCTTCACCGAAACTGCAGAGGCAGTCGTAGCTTCTGGCTTTGAGTTCAATGACACTCTGTCCGCACTCACAAGTTACTCCTACCGAGCATACTTCCAAGCTGTCTTCACCAACGCTCATGATTATCTCAGGGATTGCTGGAAGGCGATTGCTGATGCACGAGCGGCTGATACGATAGACGATGCTGGAGTAGAGTATTGGGCAGGTCAGATGGCTGCAATGTTGGACGTCACTGGTTTCAATGCAACATACGGCTTTACTGGCGGTCTATTCGACGTTGACAAGGCCATTGAGCTGGACGCTGCAATGCATCATGACTATGGTGGAGCCAGGGTATTCTTCCAGAATGCATGGACTGCTGCAGCTATCGCACAGTATCAAGCGGTCCAGGCATTGGTCGAGGCATTATAGGACTTAACCTAGTTCAAGGCGTCGATATTCGGTATGACCAAAGACACAGAAGTACAAGAAATGGACATCCTTGAGGAAGACTCCGAGCTAGTTCCGGCAGATCGGCGGAGCAGCCTAGTGAGTACCCTCAAGGGTGCTCCTATTGGTTTAGCCTCATCGTTCTCCCGAAGAAGCTATTCAGCTACTCTTCGGATTGACAGGGGCTTGACTAGAATCGAGGGCTTCTTTAGGAACCCAAAGACAAGCACTCAGCAGTGGGCTTCAAGAACCCGCATGAGGGCGGTCGAGGGTGCCCGAAGAACCCGTCGCGAGTTAGATAAGATCACAGCTATACAACTGATTGCAGTTGTTGGCGTGTTCACACTTTTTCTGATTATGCCTCTTCTGAGTGTCGGAATTTACGCTTTCTTCACTACATCTGGGCAATTTACTCTGAGCAACTTTGCAGATATCTTTTCGAACCCAAGAATTTGGCCATTCATTCCCAACGCATCTGGTGGAATAGATGTCTACATTAATCTCAATGCTGCCGCATACAGTGAAGCGCTTAATGCTGTGGCAATCTGGGGATGGGACTTCGGAGCTATATTGAACTCAATGTATGTCGCAGTAATAGTTACAGGAGCCGCGGTTGCCCTTGGAGTCTTTTTCGCATTTCTTATGGCCAAGTATGAGTTCTTCGGCAAAAGAGTTATTCGCACATTATTGATATTCCCAATCTTGGCTATTCCATTTGTAGGTGCCATTGGAATCAAAGAATTCCTTTCACTCGATGGCTTCATCAACAAGCTGCTCTATGATACCCTTCACATCCTGCCGTCTGCCATCGTGCTTCAAGGGCTTGCGGGAATGATTTTCGTGCAGTCCTTCTCGTTATTCTCATTGGTATATCTGAATGCCTATTCATCCTTCATGAGCATTGATCCCTCCTTGGAGGAGCAAGCAGAGAATCTTGGAGCAACTGGTTTCAAGCTTTTCCGTTCCGTCACATTCCCTCTTGCTATGCCAGGCATTCAAGCTGGAGCAATTTTGACCTTCATTCTTAGTATAGAGGACTTGGGTTCCCCTATAGTATTTCAGGATCACCCAACCGCGAGGAACACACTCGCATTCAGAGTCTTTCAAGCAGTTGCAACCCAAGCTGGAGTGGTTGGTGCTGAAGGACCTGCCATAGGCATTGTGCTACTAGTGTTTGCATTAATTGGATTCTTGGCAATTCGAAAATACACAGCTCTAAGATCGTATGACTCAGGGACAAAAGGCGGACAGTGGAATCCAAGGACCAGAAAGCTAAGCAAAAAGGTTCAAGTCCTTCTCTATTGTGCTTTGATCCCCATACTATTTCTTGCATTAATACCCCAGATCAGTGTTATCATGATTTCCCTCGCTGGCTCATGGCAACAGCAAAACCTTCTGCCTGATTCATGGACTCTGAGCAACTTTGAGGTTCTATGGGCGTTTCCAGATGTAGCTCACTCGGTTTACGTCACCATTATTTATGGGATTATAGCAACAATATTCATTGTTCTCTTGGGTGCTAGTGCGGCCTATATAATTGCTAGAAAGGATATCCCTGGAAAGACCGCACTTGATCTTCTCGTGACTGCTCCGATAGCACTTCCAGGAATAGTGATTGCTACAGGTTTCTTTACTCTGTTTTATAGTACTCCAATATTCCCAATTGGCCATCCGGCGTTCCTGATAATCATGTCATATACAGTACGGAAATTCCCATTTACTGTCAGAGCTGCATACGCTGGATTGATGTCAACGCCTGTGGTTTTGGAGGAGGCATCACAAAACCTGGGTGCCAGCAAGAATAGGACATTCGTTAAGATCACATTACCACTCATAGGTGTGAGTCTTCTTGCAGGATCCCTTCTCTCATTTGTATATTCAGTGAGCGAGGTTAGCACAAGCCTTCTATTAGGTAGTGTTGGGCATTCGGAAGCACCCATTACATATTGGACGTCTAGGGTGCTGGAGATGATAGGTGAATGGGGCGGGGCAACCAGTGCCGCCTGTTTAGGCGTGCTATTGATGACTGTGCAATGGATTGTGATATCAGTCACAAATAGAATACTAGGAGCAAGATCTGCAGCCATTACAGGGATATGAGGTGCAAACAATGGTTGTGATTAAAACTGAGAATTTGCGAAAAACATTTGGTGAAGTAGTTGCAACCGATGAGGTAAATATAGTCATTGAAGAGGGTGAGCTTGCTACACTTCTTGGACCATCTGGGTGTGGGAAAACTACTCTTCTACGCTTAATCGCTGGATTCTATATCCCTGATCATGGGAAGATTTACTTTGACGATAAAGAGATGACAACTGTTCCTCCTCACAAACGGAACACAGGAATGTGCTTCCAGAACTACGCATTATGGCCACATATGACCGT